>CAJBVW010000611.1 GCA_903959175.1 uncultured Pseudomonadota bacterium | reverse complement strand
TTGATGGCGAGCGCCTCCTCGAAGTACTGGCGCGCCTCCTCCGTGCGGCCGGCGTCCGCAGCGAGGTCCCCGAGCCGGCCGAGCGAGACGGACAACTCCCGCGCGTGCTCGGTGTTGTCCGCCTCGGCGGCGGCGAGGCGCTTGTCGATGGCGAGCGCCTGCTCGAAGTACCCGCGCGCCTCCTCGGTGCGGCCGGCGTCCGCAGCGAGGCCCCCGAGCCGGTCGAGCGACACGGACAGGCCCCGCGCGTGCCCGGTATTGTCGGGCTCGGCGGCGGCGAGGCGCTTCTTGATGGCGAGCGCCTCCTCGAAGTACCCGCGCGCCTCCTCGGTGCGGCCGGCGCGCAGGGCGAGCTTCCCAAGCCGGCCGAGCGACACGGACAGGTCCCGCGCGTGCCCGGTGTTGTCGGGCTCGGCGGCGGCGAGGCGCGTGTCGATGGCGAGCGCCTGCTCGAAGTACCCGCGCGCCTCCTCGGTGCGGCCTGCGCGCAGGGCGAGGCCCCCGAGCCGGTCGAGCGACACCGACAGGCGCCGCGCGTGCCCGGTGTTGTCGGGCTCGGCGGCGGCGAGGCGCTTTTTGATGGCGAACGCCTCCTCGAAGTACTGGCGCGCCTCCTCCGTGCGGCCGGCGCGCCGGGCGAGGTCCCCAAGCCGGCCGAGCGACACGGACAGCGCCCGCGCGTGCTCGGTGTTGTCGGGCTCGGCGGCGGCGAGGCGCGTGTCGATGGCGAACGCCTCCTCGAAGTATCCGCGCGCCTCCTCGGTGCGGCCGGCGTCCTCGGCGAGGTCCCCGAGCCGGTGGAGCAAGGCGGACAGGTCCATCGCGTGCCTGGTGTTGTCGGGCTCGGCGGCGGCGAGGCGCTTGGCGATGGCGAGCGCCTCCTCGCAGTACCCGCGCGCCGCCTTGCTGCGGCCGGCGCGCAGGGCGAGGCCCCCGAGCCCGGCGAGCGACACCAACAAGTCCCGCGCGCGCCCGGTGTTGTCGGGCTCGGCGGCGGCGAGGCGCTTGATGATGGCGAACGCCTCCTCGAAGTACCCGCTCGACTCCTCGGTGCGGCCGGCGCGCAGGGCGAGGCCCCCGAGCCGGCCAAGCGACACCGACAGGTCCCGCGCGTGCCCGGCGTTGTCGGGCTCGGCGGCGGCGAGGCGCTCGAAGATGGCGAGCGCCCCACTGTAATGATGCACCGTCTCGTCTGAACGACCCAACTGTACCAAGTAATCGCCCACGCGAACCGCCACCCTCGCCCATGCCCGGTCGTCGGCGGTGCCCGCCGCAGGCTCGCCCAGCGCGCGGAGGCTCGCCCGTTCGAGCGCAAGCGCGCCGTAGGTGCAGCTGCGCGTCGCCAGCCACCCCGAGACGTCCGGCCCGTCGATCCACCGATCGCGTGCCGGTTGGTCCTGGGTCGCGCGCGTGACCAGCGCCGCGAGCACGTCCCTCGCCTGCTGCACCCCCGCTTCCTCCTGCCCCCACAGGAGCCCCACCGCGCGCAGCGCGGCCTCCAGCAGCGTGGCCCGGACGCTGTCGTGGGGGATGTCGAGCAGGCAGGCCACGAGCGGCCCGTCGCCGCGTGCCGCTGCGTCCGCCACGATCAGGCGCAGCGCTCCCAGACCCTCCGCGAACCCGGGGTGCGCCGCCGCATCGTCCGCCCACCGGGCGAGGTCCGCCGGGCCGGGGGTTCCGCCGGCCTGCCGGCGCAGCTCGCGGCCGAGCACCTCTTCGCACATGCGTTGGTGGCAGAAGGTGAACGCGACCAGCGCGCGGTCCACGCCGAAGCCCTCCCGCGCCGGCCGGAGCAGCACCGACACCGACACCAGCTCCTCCACGGGGTCCAGCCGCGCCACCCGTTCGGCCGACGTCATGCCCCGATTCGCCTCCTCGCGCCAACGCTCCACGACCTCGACGGGCAGGCTGGGCTGCCGCCGCGCGAGCATCTCCGCCGCCGTGGAGTCCAGCGCCGTTTCGAGCCCCTTGTGCTCCTCGCAGATGTGCTCCAGGTAGGCGCTGAAGATGCGCGAGGCATCGAGCCCGGCCTCGTTCACGCGATCGCGGCCCGCCCAGGTTTCGTGAAACAGGTGCAGGTGCAGCGGATTCAGCAGCAGCGTTTGGACCGGTTGGGAGAGCGACGCCCAGGGGACGCGACAGGCTCGGTCCGGCAGCGCCGCGGCGCGTTGCGCGTACGCCTGCTGCCCCTCCTTCGCCAGGGTGAAGGGCCTCACTTCGAGCCACCGGACGTGCTTCTTCTCGGTTTCATCGTAGAATTGCGCGAAGTGACGCTCGTTGGTGAAGACGCCCCCGGATTGGTGGGTGAGGGCCCGCCGCCGCTCGAGCATCTCGTACGCACCGGTGCGCATCGACACGACCAGGCGCAGCCACGGGTAGCGCTCGACGCAAGGGAGGATGCTGTCTACGGCGGCCACGAGGTCGGTGAAGCGGTCGGCCTCGTTGATCCCGTCGAGGAGGATCCACACCCGCCGGTCTTTCACGATGTCCGTATCCGAGCTGGCATGCAGTTTTTCGAGCAGTTTCTCAATGACGCCGAACTCCGTGTGTCCGACGCCGGTGCTCATGAGCACCGCATCGAGCAGCACCTCCTTGCCCGACGGACTCGTACGCCGCTCATCCTCGACGTACGAGCTTCGCCCTGTCAGGTACACGACGGCGTCGCCACGCGCCCCCACGTCGAAGGCGGGCGGTGTGTTGGATCGGCGCACATCGGCGGCTGCCGCCGGGGTCAGCAGGCGGTCCACGAGGCGCGCCATCAGGGAGCTCTTGCCGCTGCCGGCCTCTCCGCGCAGCAGGAGCGCGTGCCCCCCGCGCTCGAGCACGCTGTGCGCCGCGTCGTCCACGCCCGCCCTCGGCACGTAGCACTCCGGGAAGAACTTGCTACCCCGGACCTCGGACAGCTTCTCCGCCGCGTTCTGTCGGGCCCAGTCGACGATCGCCCATCGATGCGTGTCCTTCTGCTTCAGCCCGAAGTCCACCTTCTTGCGCCCGATGGCGGCCATGAACGACCCGACATGGCGGTCGCTCTCGATGCTCTCCCGCACGCCCATCAGCTTCAGTCGTGCTTTGCTCACCCCGTCCACCATCGTGACCGCCTCGCCGTGCGCGGCGGCCTGCGCCGGTACGTCGAGAAGCTCGGGCTCGGGGGCGAACAACGGGTAGATCGAGACCCCGTCGGCGTCTGTGAACGCCGCTACTCCGGTGGCGGTGAGGAGCGCGGCGCGGGCGGGAGCGACCGGCGCGGGGGTGAACTGCAGGTCGAGGTGCGCCCCGTGGAGGTCGACCGCGCGCAGCGGTGAGCCGGAAATGCGCCGTACGAGGCGGAACGCCCCCGGAACGAAAAGCCCCGCGCACATCGCCTCGGCGAGCGGCAGGGCGCGTTCGAGCGCGGCTTGGTCCTGTGCGCGGTCGGGGGTGCGCGTGCCGAGGTCGTGACTGCGGCGGTTTCGTAGCTTCCACAGCGCGTCGTTCGGGTTCTCGGCCGGGCCCTCGTTGCCCTCGACGCCGGCGAGGAGCGGTCCCAGCACGTCGTCGGCGCGCCCATCGGACTCCGCCACCCTGCGCCAGCCCGCCACCAGGGTGGGAAAGTGCGTGGGGCGCTCGGCGCGGGAGGCGTCCCAGAAGGTGCAGAGGTGGGCGCACAGCGTTCGCCATTCGCCCCAGTGCGGCATGCGCAACCCGCGGATGGCGCTGTCCACCTTCGGGTCCGACTGCTCGACGTCCAGGTAGTCCGACAGCAGCAGCAGCGCGGTGGTGCGCATCGCCTGGTAGGCGGTGAAGATGGTGTTGTGCAGGCGCTCGGAGGGCCCGAGCTGCGGGTCACGGGCGTGCGCCAGGGGGAAGGCGACGGGGAAGGGGAGATGGTCGAGGTCGACGAGCGCGCCCGAAGGCGGCGCGGTCGCCGGAACGAGCAGCGCGGCCCCGCACCGGGGACACCGATACGCCATGGGCGCCGCGGCCTCCGCGGGTAGCGAGACGCGCGACATCGGGCAGGCGGCAGTCGGACAACGGTAGTGCATCCCCGGACCCCGTGAATGGAAGGCTATATCCCGGACTCGTGCATGTTCCCGAATCCGACGAGCCCCCTCACGCCCTACCGCGCGCAAGGCCCGCCAGCGTCATCATCACGTTGACGCCCAGGCTGGTGGTCATCCCGGCGAGGGTGTCCGCGTCGAACCAGCCCGAGGATGCGGGCTCGGCGCGGAGGTCTGCATCGAGGGTCGGCTTGGCGAGCTCCGAGAAGACAATGAGCAGCGAGTAGACCTCGCCGCGCTCCATCTGCCACCCGAAGGCGCAGCCGAGGGTCTCGACGAGGTTGTAGTGGAGCTGCAGGACCTCTTGCGGCGGGCGGCGCTCCGCGGCCGCGAGCGTGGCGGCCTGGACCGCGAGGGCGATGCTGTGGGCGGGGTCGTAGGAAGAGGAGGTCATCGGGGCTCCGGGATGGGAAGGCGAAGGCGTCGGCACCGCAATCAGGGTTCGCCTTCGTTCTGCACCGCCATCGCGAACTCCTCGGAGGTCAGCGTGGTGTATCGTTCGAGGCAGAACGCAGAGTACCAGTAGTGCGCTATCTCATGGTACAGCACTCTGCTGTTGGAGAGCGCGTCGCGCGAGGTGACCACGATGACATCGTTCTCGCTGCTGAAGCCCTGCGGCTCGAAGTAGCCCCAGACGACGCGGAGCAGCGCGCCTGCGCCCGGAACGCGATCCATGGGAAAACGGCGGCGATCGTTGAGCTGCTCCAAGGACACCTCGTAGATGTCGAGCGTGTTGTTTCGCTTGCACAGCCGATCGATCGCGCCCATCGGCTCTATTTTCTTCCAGGAGATCAACGACCCGAAGTAGAGCGCCGAGTAGATCAGCTGGTCGGGATACGCGGTCTCGGCCTGACGATGAATCTGGAACCGCAAGCGAATGTCATGATAGAATTCATGGTTCTTGATTTCAGACACGTTTCCGAACGTGATTCCCTTCACCGGTTCGTAGGCGTACACGGACGCCACTAGCGCGAGCATGATCATGTTGACATCCTTTGGGGGAGGGTCACCGCGGTGAACCGGCGGGTGAAAGGCTGTGGCTACCGGGTCGGAACCGGCTGCCCGAAGGTGGGGAGGCTCTCCGGATCGTAGCTGTAGGCGAGGCGCACCCCCGCGCTCTCGTCGAACAGCGCATCTCCCGGCCAGTGGGTGTCGGCATCGTAGGGCGCGGTGCACCAGTCGGGCACGCCCAGGCCGTAGTTGCCCGGGTGGATGTTCACGCCGGTGGTGTCGTCGCACATCTCCTGGTCCAGCCAGGGGCCGTCCGCCAACAGCAGCTCGAGGAGCCACGAACCGACCCGCTCTCCCTCCGCGGCGCCGCGCAGCGGGACGAGGCAGGCGTCGGTGTGCGGATCGACCTCGTCGAACAACGTGAATCCAAGCGCGGCGAGCGCGTCGTCGTCTTCCACCACGTCCCAGGTGTCGTACACGTCGGAGAGGTCGAGCGCGGCCCCATCCACGCGAAAGACATGGGCACAGGCGCCGCACGCCAGCCAGTCCACGCGGGGCGTCTCGTCGTAGGACCGGCCAAACTCGAGATCGAGGGCACGATCCGAGCCGGGGACCCGGCAATAGAAGAACTGGGAGACGGTGGTGACGACCGCGTTCATGCCGAACGCGCGGGTGAGCAGCCGCTGGGCGCGCACGTGCGTGCTCGAGCAGGCCGGACACGCAAACCAGGGTGCGCCGGTGTCGGGATGGGTGTAACGGGGAAGCTGGGCGGCGGGGATGGTGTCGTCGATCATGGAAAGGCTCCGTGGGAGGTCTTCGGGAGAGGTTCTCGGGGGGCGCGCCGCGGGACTGGCCCGCATGGGCGAGACGTGAGGCGCCACCCCGTTCGGACAGCGCTCCGACCGAATCCTCAGGCCGGCAGCCGCTCGTCCGTGGCGGGGTTCCAGCGCACGGTGCGGGTCAGGTTGCCGCGCGGGCGCACGCGCTCGCGGCCCACGGTGCGCCGGACCCCGGGCGTCTCGGAGACGAGGTCGTACACCACGCCCTGCGGAGAGAAACGAAACCCCTGCACGATCGCCTCGGAGGCCGAACCATCCTTGTCGATCAGCAGCGCCGTCTCGCCAGGAGTCACCATCTCAAGGAATTCCGTGTCTGCGAAGACGGCGTCGTCGGGCGCCGCCACGGGCACCTCCCGCACCGCAGCCAACGCCTCGACCAGCGCGGCGAGGGCGGGCAGGACGGCCTGGGCCTCGGCGTCTCCGGCCTCCGCCTCATCGCGCGCCGTGTCCATGGCGCGCGCGATCACGTCGTCAAAGCTGGCGAAGAGCTGCGCCGTCAGCCGGAGGCTACCCGGAGTGGTGTCGTACACGATGAGCCCGCGCACCTCCTGCCCGAGCGGCGTCGCCTTGGCGATGAAGGGGCTGACCTGGACATCGCCGCCGTGGATGCCGTGAGCGGCCCGGAACGCCTCGAGCACCCGCCGACCGAGCGTCGCCTCCTGGGCGCCGGGGATGTGCTCGACGTACCAACACACGCCGGTGGTGGAGAGGCTGCTGGTCAGCATGCGCTGGTGGTAGGTGCTACCCGGTCCGTAGGCGTGGGCGCCTCCAGCGCGACCCACATCCTGGAAGCCCACCACGCGCTCGTGCACCTGCACGGGCACCTCCGCCACGAAGCCGCCGGCGCCGCGACGCAGGCCGTAGGCGCCGTCGAAGGTCGGGAACGCGACGGACTGCCAGAGCGGGCGCGTGGGCTGCGCGTTGTACGCGGCCACGGCCTCGATCGTGCAGTCCCGCGCGTTGATGCGCGCGATGCGGTACGGGCAGCCCCGGTGGCTGTACATTGCGCCCGGGTAGGCCTCGCGGAGCATCTGGCCGTGGCTGAGCGTGCCGATCCGCTCTCCGCGGAAGGAGATGGACCAGGAGGGCTGGGCGCCGCCCGTGCGCAACGGGAACTCGTGATGCGGGGAGTTGCTCTCGGCGCGCTGCTTGAGCGGGTACAGCTCGTCCGAGACCGGCTCGCGCGGATCCAGCTCGTTGGAGAGCAGCGCCCGGAACGCCGCGGGGAGCGTGGAGAACGCGGCGTTCTGGGAGGCCGGGGCCGCGCCGACGCCACTGGCGCCCAACTCTCGCGCCGCGCAGATGGCATGGGCGTACTGCACGAAGCGGTTGTCGAGGTACAAGGCGTTTGACTCGACGGGTCGGGCCAGCCAGGCCGCGAATCCGCCGTCCACCGCGCTGACGACGTTTCGGTCGTCGAGCACGACACACACTCCCGGACGCGCGCGCCCGCACCGCCCCACCCGCTGGCGGAGAGCCTTCGCTCCGTATGGCGCGCCCAG
>CAJBVW010000610.1 GCA_903959175.1 uncultured Pseudomonadota bacterium | reverse complement strand
GCAGGCCGGCGGCGAGGGCCGCGGTGACGGAGGCGACCAACGCGGCGCGGCTGCGGGCGTGGGCCGCCGCGGCGGCGCCGGGTGCCACGAAGGTGCCGCGGCCCTGGTGCGAGTAGACGAGGCCCGCGGCTTCGAGGGCCTCGTACGCCTGTTTTACGGTGATGACCGACACGAGGAGCTCGACCGCGAGCCCGCGCACGGAGGGGAGGGCCGCGCCCGGGGGGAGCGCGCCGCTGCGGATGAGCCCCGCGTAGTGGAGCTCGACCTGGCGGTAGTAGGGGATGCCGGAGGCGGGGTCGATCTGCATGGTGTGTATAGATTTATATATACACTATGGCGGGTGGGGCGCAAGGCCGATCGCGTCCCCCGCGCGAGGGGGCGTCACCCGAAGGGCGGAGACCGGCGTTCCAGGCGCCGCCCGCGACCCCCGGTCGGGGGAGGCGCACGCAGGGCCCCGATCACGAGCCGGGCTCCGTCGGGCGGCCGCCGCCCGATAGCACCCGGCCGGCGAAGCCGGCGCGCCCTCACGCCACGGCGTTGCGGGGGGCCTCGGCGTCGCTACCGTTGGCCCGTTTGTAGGCGCCAGAGCGCGGCGTAGTGGCCGTCTCGCGAGAGGAGCGTGTCGTGGTCGCCCGACTCGACGATGCGGCCGGCTTCCATGACGTGGATGCGCGTGGCGTGGCGGACGGTCGACAATCGGTGCGCGATGATCAGGCTCGTACGCCCGATCACCAGCGTGTCCAACGAGCGTTGGATCGCGGCCTCGGTCTCGTTGTCGACGGCGGAGGTGGCCTCGTCGAGGATGAGGATCGGCGGGTTCTTCAGGATCGCCCGGGCCAAGGCGAGGCGCTGGCGCTGGCCGCCCGAGAGCTTCATGCCGCGCTCGCCCACCTGGGTGTCGTAGCCCTGGGGTAGGTCGGCGATGAAGGCGTGCGCCTCGGCGGCCGTGGCGGCGGAGACGATGGCGTCGCGCGGGCAATTCGTCAGGCCATACGCGATGTTGTCGGCGACGGTGCCGTCGGTGAGGAAGCTGTCCTGCGCGACGTAGCCGATGTGGCGGCGCAGGTCGGAGAGCGCGAGGGTGTGGATGGGCCGGCCGTCGACGCGGATGCTGCCGGGCGTGGTGTCGTACAGGCGAAGGAGCAGCTTCGTGAGGGTGCTCTTGCCGCTGCCCGTGCTCCCAACGAAGGCGACGGTCTCGCCGGGCGCGATGGTGACGCTCACGTCGTCCAGGGCGTTGCGGGACCCCTCGTAGGCGAAGCGCACGTGGTCGAACACGACCTCGCCCTTGACCGTCGGGACCGCGGCGCCCTCGTAGGGGATGGCGAGCGGCGTTTGCAGGAGGTTCATCACGCGTTCGATGGACGACATGGAGCGCTGGTAGAGGTCGGTCAGGTCGGCGAGGCGGGTGAGCGGCCAGAGGAGGCGCTGGGTGAGGTAGACGAGCACGGAGTAGCTGCCGACGGCGAGGGCGCCCTCGAGCGCGAGGAAGCCACCGTAGAGGAGGGTGATCGTGAAGCCAGCGAGGATGGCGACGCGGATGACGGGCGTGATGGCGGCCGACCAGCGGATCGCCTCGCGGTTGCGGGCGCGGTAGGCGTCCGAGGCTTGGCGGACCTGCTCGGCCTCGAAGTCTTCGGCGGTGTACGCCTTGATTGTTGCGATGCCCTGGAGGTTGTTGGAGAGCCGCGCGGAGATCGCGCCGGCGGCCGCGCGCACGGTGGCGTAGCGGGGGGCGAGGCGGGTCTGGAACCAGAAGGCGCCGAAGAGAATGAACGGCACGGGCAGGAGCGCGAGGAGGGCGAGCTGGGGCGAGAGGCCGAAGAACACCGCGCCGACCATGAGCGTGCCGACGAAGACCTGGAGCACGTCGTTCGCGCCGCCGTTGAGGAAGCGCTCCATCTGGTTGATGTCGTCGTTCAGGATGGAGAGCAGGTTGCCCGTGCGGTTTCGCTCGAACCAAGCGAGCTCAAGCCGCTGGACGTGGGCGTAGGCGTCCATGCGGAGCGCATGCTGGAGGTTCTGGGCGAGGTTCCGCCACTTCACCTCGTAGAGGTACTGGAAGAGCGACTCGCCGAGCCAGATGAAGACGGTGAGGACGGCGAGCACGATGAGCTGCTCGTGGGGGTCGACCAGGCCGCCGCGGGCGAGGAACGAGTCCTTCTTGTTCACGACGACATCGACCGCGACGCCGATGAGGACCTCAGGGAGAACGTCGAAGAACTTGTTGAGCACCGAGTACACGGAGGCCAACGCGACGTCGCGGCGGTACCCGCGGGCGTAGGTGAACAGTCGGGTGAGCGCGTGCACGCGGGGCTCCGGGGGGGGCCGGGCCCTTTAGCCTTGGGACGGGGGGCGTGTGTGTGGGGGGGCGCACCCATTGGCGCACCCATTGGGGTCAGACCCCATCATTTATCACTTGGCGAAGTCGAGGATTATCGGCGTTTGCTTGTTCGTAGGTGGTAAATGATGAGGTCAGACCCCTCCCCGTGAAGAGGGGGGCGGTCGGCGCGCGCCTCGCGCGCCGGGGACCGCCCGCCACGTCGGTCGCCCCGAGAAGAACCCCCCTACTTCCTATCGAACCCCGGCACCGGCTCGCCCAGCACCGCCGCCCGGATGAGCGCGACGGGGATCGAGCCCTCAGCGAGCACCGCGTCGTGGAACGCGCGCGGGTCGTACGCGGCGCCCATCTTGGCGCGGTAGGCGTCGCGCAGCTCCACGAGCTGGGTACGACCGGCGTAGTAGCAGATCAATTGCGCCGGCCAGTTGATGGAGCGCATCAGCTCCTCGTCGATAGGCGCCTTGCCGGGCTCCGTCGCGTACTTGTAGTCGGCGGCGGCCTGCAGGTCCCAGGTGCCGGCCTCGATGTTCGTGTCGTAGACGACGCGCCGGATGCGGTGCCGGTACGAGCGCAGCACGGAGAGCTCGGCGGCGGGCGTGGTCCCGAGGCCGCCGTTCTCCCAGAAGACGGTCTCGGCGTAGAGCGCCCAGCCCTCGTTGAGCACGGGATCCGGCAGGATCGAGCGCAGGGGATCGGGGTTCAGGCGCGCGATCGCGAGCTGGAGGTGGTGGCCGGGGAAGCCCTCGTGCGCGGCGTAGGGGCCGGTGCCGTTGTCGCGGTAGGCGAGGGCGTCGCCGACGATGCCGACGCGCGCGTCGAGGCTCGCCGTCGGATCGAAGTGTTGGACGTTCCACCAGCCGATCGTCTCGTCCACGAAGGTGGGCGGCGGGTTCATGCTGCCGCCGTCGCCGGTGAGGGGGAGGAGGGCGTCGGGGGTCTCGCGGGCGCGCACGGGGCCGACCGCCGCGGGGACGGTGACCCAGCCGCCCGCCTCGGTCGCGGCGCGGTTCTGGGCCTCGATCGTGTCGTAGAGCGCGAGCATGGAGTCGCGCGTCAGCGCGCTGGCGGCCTCCCGCACTTCGGCGGTGGTCTCGGGGCGGACCCAGGGGGAGAGCGTCGCGACGCGGGGGTCCACGAGGGCGAGCTCGGCCTCGGCGCGGGCGCGCAGCTCGGCGCCGGTCCAGGGCAGGAGGAGCACATCGCGCAGGCGCCCGTCGTAGGCGGCGGCGCCGACGATGTCGAAGTCCTTGGCGGGGGTGAGCGTCGCGAGCGCGGCATCGTAGTCACGGAGGACGGCGAGGGCGGCGGTGGCGTGGCGTGCCTCGGCGAAGGCGGAGAGGGCGACGACGAGGCCGCGCGCGGTGGCGACGTCGCGACGCGTGGGTGTGGTCACGACGGCGCGGGCCTCGGCCACCATCCCGGGGACCTGCGCCAGCACGGCGTCCTGGAGCTCGGGGCGCCCTGGCGCGTAGGTGGCGAGCGCGAGCAGGTTGTTGGCGGTGGGCTCCAGCCACGCGCCCGGGCGGCGCACGTAGAGCTTCTCCACCGCGAGCTGGCGGCGGGCGTTCTCGAGCGCTGCGTGGAGGAGGCGCACGTCGATCTGCACGGCGGGGTCGAGGCGGCGCCACGGCAGCTCGCGGAGCGCGGCCTGGAGGCCCTCGATTCGGCGCACCTGCGTCGCGACGGCGTCCGGGCCGAGGTGGGGCACGCGCACGGCGTCGTCGACGAGACCGGCGTTGCTGGCGAGGCTCGGGTCGACCGCGACGATGGCGTCCACCGAGGCGCGCGCGAGCCGCGTGAACGCGGGGGGGCCGGGGAGGTCCATCGTCGCGATGCGGGGCGGGGCGGCGGCAGCGGCAGCGGGCGCCGGGGCGGCGAGCGCGGGGAGGAAAAG
>CAJBVW010000609.1 GCA_903959175.1 uncultured Pseudomonadota bacterium | reverse complement strand
GGCGGCTTCGGGGCGGCGGGCGCGTCCTCGTCCTCCATCATCTTCCGGAGGGCGTCCTTCGAGAGCATGGACGTCTTCGCGGGGTCGAGCTCCTGACGCGCGCGCGGCTGCTGCCGGATCACGCGCTGCATCATCTCGCGCAGCCCCACGCCCTGCACCGCGCGGTCTTCGATGGCGGCGTTCACGGCGGTGAAGAACTCGTCCCCCGCGCCGAAGCGGTCCCGGAAGTCGGGGCGCAGGGTCGTCGTGAGCAACGCGCGCACGGAGTCGGGCAGGAACTCGCGGAACTGGTGGATGCGCCGGCTGGTCTCGCCGCGCGCCGCCTTGGCGCGGATGTCGTTGACGAGCCCGTCGTACACCGGCTTGCCGCACATCACCTCGAAGGCGAGCAGGCCGAGCCCGAAGAGGTCGGACGAGAAGTTCTCGCGCCGGGACTCCATCCGCTCGGGGGGGCAGTACCGGAAGGCGTCCTCGCGCGGGACGCGGTCGGGCTGCTCGTGGAACGTCAGGATCTCGACCTGCGGCAGCGCGTGCCCGATGACCTGCACGCGGCCGTCCCCGTCCAACATCACGCGCCACGGCGTGAGCCCGCCGTGCGAGTAGACGCCCGCGCCCTCGCCGGTCTCCGCGGCCTCCACCAGGATCTGCCCCACCTGGGCCATCAACTCGACGCCGGCGCGCACGCCGCCGACCTCGCCGAGGTCTCCGAGGGTCCGCACCACCTCGGCCACCGACCACGCCTGGCCCGTGGGGTACACGAAGGTCGAGTCCGCGAGGTCGTAGGTGTTGAGGTCCGTCAGGCCCGTCACCATCGGCGACTCGAGGAACGAGAGCACCACGCCCAACGCCGCGTTGATCGCGTTGTGGCTCCGGTACTCCGGGTGGAAGACGATCGCGGTGTGGCGCGCGCCGTCCGGCCCCTGCATCTCGACGAGATCCGAGCCCGGTCCGCGCTGGATCCGGCCGGTGGGTGTGTAGCCGACGAGCGAAGGCATTCGGGGGGAGGGCCTCGGGCGGGGATGGTAGCACGCACACCGCCGCCCGCCCCCTCCCGGGAGATAGGCTTCCGCCATGGCGACATCCCACCAACGGCGCCCCGACGGGAAGGCCCCCGAGCCGCGCACGCTCGTCGAGCCGAAGGACCACGCCGCGCTCGAGGCGCAACTCCAGAAGGTGGACGAGCAGAAGCGCGCCCTGGAGCAGCGCGGCGAGTCCGAGACGCTCGATGCCGAGGTGGCCGCGCGCCTCCAGCCCTCCATGGGCAACGCCGCCATCGCCGGCCTCCTCAACCGCGCCACCGACACCGCCTCCGCCCAGTCGGGCGACACCGCCCTCGAGGAGAAGCAGAGCGAGGAGGACAAGGAGGAGGAGGGCGAGGACAAGGAGGCCGGCGAGATCGAGCACGTCCTCCCCTCGTTCTCGACCGGCGGCGGCGGCGGTGGCGGCGGCGGCGGCGGGCGCCCCCCGTGGCAGATGGGGCGCGAGCTCGGCGGCGACGACGAGGACGACGCGCTCGACGCCCCCGAGGGGGCCGCGACCGCGTGGCGCCCGATGCCCGTGCTCCCCGACCCCGACGAGGAGGGCGAGCTCGAGGAGCTCGACGCGGAGGACACCCCCGACGACCCCGACGTCGTCGACCTCCGCGAGGCCCACGCCGCCCTCGGCGACGCCACCTGGCACCCCGAGCTCCTCTCCCGCGGCCTGCGGAACCCCCGCTTCCTCGCCCGCGCCACCTTCGGCCCCGAGGCCCTCGTCGACGCGAGCGGCCTCGACCAGGCCCTCGGCCGCGCCCGCGCCATGCTCCGCTTCGTCGCCCGGTACGGAGACGGCCTCGACGCCGTCCTCCTCGCCAAGGCCGCCATCGGCTCGGGGGAGGCCGTCTTTCCCGCCGCCGGCGGCTACTCCGGCGCCACCGCCCGCGCGCTCGCCCTCGTCGAGGTCGCCCTCGCGAGCCTCCCCCTCGGCTGGGCGACCGTCCTCGAGGTCGTCGCCGACCCGCGCCCGCGCGCCCGCGTGGAGAACGTGGCCGTCGCCGTCGCGGACGCCGGGGCCCTCTCCGCCACCGCGCTCTTCGACGCCGTCGTCGGCGCCCACGTCGAGCCCGCCGACGTCACCCTCACCCTCGACGCCCACCCCGCCGCCCTCGCCGCGCTCGGCGCCGCCGCGCGCCTCGATCCCCTCCCCCTCGTCGACATCTGGACCCCACCGGCCGACCTCGCCACCCGCGCCGCGCCCGCCCCGCACGACCCGATGGCCGCCCTCGACGCCGTGCTCGCCCACTTCACCGGCGGCCCCGCGCCCGCCGGCCCCGGCCTCGCCCCCGAGGACGTGACCGCCCTCTTCGACAGCATGAACCTCCTCCTCGGCGCGATCGGCGCCACCCTCGTCGAGGTCGCCGCAGCCGGCGTCGCCGTCGCCCCCCACGCCGACCTCCCGACCATCGCCGGCGTCCTCTACGAGGCCGAACGCGCGCTCCGCCGCGCCGCCCGTCGCGTCTACTCCGCCGGCGAGACCCTCGAAGGCCTCCTCGGCTCCGACGACGTCGACCGCGTGCGCGCCCTCTCCGCCGAGACCCTCGGCGTGCGCTCCACCACCGAGCTCGCCCGCCAGAGCGCCGTCGCGACCCTCGCCACGCTTCTCCTCGACGCCGAGCACGCCCCGCCGCCGCTCCCCGAGCTCTTCGTGCGCGCCGAGGCCGAGGCCGCCGCCGGCCGCACCCTCGCCGCCCGCGATCTGCTCGACGCCGCCGTGGTCTCAGCGCCGCCCGAGCAGGAGGGCCGCGTGCTGCTCGCCGCCGGGGGGCTCCGCCTCCGCCTCGGCCTCCACGACGCCGACCAGCTCGCCGAGGCCGCCGAACGCCTCGGGACCGGCCTGCTGGCCGCGGGCGCGCGCTCGCTCTCCGCGGGCCTCTCGCTCGCCCGCGAACGCTGGGACGCCGCCGAGGTCGACGCCGTCGCCGGCCTCCAGCTCGGCATAGACATCGGCCTCCCCTACGTCGTCGCGGACGCCGCGTGCACCCGCGCCACCGCCATCGCACGCCAGGGGGGCGCGTGGCGGCCGGCCCTCGCCGCCGGGGCGGAGTGGCTGCGCGAGCGCGACGAGGGGGGCGCCCTCAACCTCGTCAAGGCGCGGTGGGGCGAGCTCGCGGCCGAGGAGAAGTAGAGGCCGAACCAGGGCGGATGGACCGGGCGCGGACGCCCGGCCCCCGCGGCGGCAGCTCGGGAGGGGCGGCGCGCGTGGTAGGCTCCGCGCCCCTCGGAGTCCCCGTGTCCTTCCGCTACGTCCTCCTCGACTTCGACGGCACCCTCACCGCCCCCGAGCACGTCACCGACGCGTTCCTCGCCGAGTACCGCGCGGAATTCCTCGCCGGCGTGGGCGAGGGCCACGCCGCGCTCTACGACCGCACGCTCGCCGCCGTGCGCGCCGCCTCCCCCCAGCTCGGGTGGACGCTCGACAGCTACGAGGCCTGCCCGATCGCGGCGGATCCGTACATCCTCGCCTCCGCGGTCGCGACGCGCGTGCTCGCCTCCATCGACCAGGGCGACGCGCTCCGCGCCCTCCCGAACGACCTCTACGCGCGCCTCTACACGAAGCACCGCGCCCCCTTCCGCCCCGAGGTCCCCGACGCCCTCGCGGCCCTCCACGCCACCGGCGCCACGCTCGCGGTCGTCTCCAACGCCTCCACCGGCAAGATCGAGGCCCGGCTCGACGAGCTCCTCGGCGACACCGCCCTGCGCCGCGCCATCGGCGTCATCGGCGGCGCCCGAAAGTTCTCCGTGCGCGAGGCCACCACCACCACGCCCGCGCGCGCCGCCTTCGAGGCCCTCCCCGACACGACACCCCGCGCGACGTGGGGGGCCCTCGGCCGCCCGACCTGGCTCCGCCGCGGCGCCTTCTTCGACGCCCTCGCCGCCGTGTGGGGCGCGGACGCCGACGCCCCCGCCGCGACGATCTTCTGCGGCGACATCTGGGAGCTCGATCTGGTGCTCCCTGCCGCGCTCGGCTGCGCCGTCCACCTCGTGGAGCGCGCCGCCCCGCTCGCGACGCACGACGAAGAGCGCCACGCCGCCGCGACCACGCCGGACGCGGGGTTCAGCCGGGACCTGTGGGGGTTGGTCGAGCGGGTGCGGGCTTAGGCCCGGATCATCCGCTCGCTGAGCTCCCACAGCCGCAGCCCGTCCGTGACGGACTCCGCCGGCTTCGTCGTCTTGCGGGCCTCGCAGTCCTTGAAGTACTGCCCGGTGGTCGTGGCGAGATCGGGCGAGGTCGCCGCCCACACGACGGTCTCCGCGCCCTTGTCGGCGGTGCGCTGGAGCGGGCGGGCGAGGGTCATCAGCACCCGGGCCACGAGCCCGTTGTTGCGGGCGAAGCCGGAGTCCACGAAGCCGGGGTGAAGACAATTCGCGGTGACGCGCGTGCCGTCGAGCCGCCGGGCGAGCTCGCGGGTGAACAGGATGTTCGCCAGCTTCGACTGCCCGTACGCGGCCCAGCCCTGCGCCGGGTAGGACCGCTTCAGCTCGAGGTCGTCCCAGCCCATCTTCGCGCGGCGGTGGGCGTCGGAGGAGACGCTGACCACGCGCGCGGACTGGCCGGGGACTGCCCCGGTGGCCTTCAGGCGGTCGAGCAGGAGCGTCGTGAGGTGGAAGTACGCGAGGTGGTTCAGGGCGAAGGTGCGCTCGACGCCGTCCACCGTCTCCTCGCGGGTGGTGAACAGCGCGCCGGCGTTGTTGATCAGCACGTCCAGCCGGTCGTGGCGGGCCAGGAACTCGCCCGCGAGCCGGCGGATCTCGGCGTGCGACGAGAGGTCGGCCACGAGGCCGTGCACGTCGGGGTTGTGCGCACGCAGCTCCCCCACGAGCGCGTCGGTGCGGGCCCGATCGCGGCCCACGAGCACGAGCCGCCCGCCCGCCGGCGCGAGCGCCTGTGCCGCCTGCCGGCCGATGCCGGACGTGGCGCCGGTCAACAGGATCACCTTGCCGTCCATCCGGGTCACCATCGCCGCGCCTCCGTCGGGCCGCGAACCTAACCGGGGCCCGTGCGCGGGGGGTCCGAATCCTCTCACGGGAACAAGCCAGGAACATCCGCCCGGAGCGACGGACGAACGCGGGAGCGCTCGCGAACCTGCTCCCGCGCGCCTGGAGCCGCGCCCCCCGAGGTGATAACGCTGCGGGCCTTTTGGAGGCCCCGTGTCAGGCACGATCCCGGTCGTCGACCTCTCCGCCTACACGGGGGCCGATCCGGTCGCCCGCGCGGCGTTCGTCCGCACCCTCGGAGAGGGCCTCGAGCGCTACGGCTTCGTCGCCGTCTCCGGCCACGGCATCGCGCCCGCCACGCTCGAGTCGGCCTACGCCGTCGCGCGCCAGGTGTTCGCGCTCCCGACGGACGTGAAGCGCCGCTATGAGACCCCGGAAGACGGCCGCCAACGCGGCTACACGTCCTTCGGCATCGAGCACGCCAAGGACACCAAGGTGCCGGACCTCAAGGAGTTCTGGCACGTCGGCCGCACCCTCCCCGCCGACCACCCCGCGCGGGTCAGCGGGGACGTGCCCCCGAACCTCCACCCCGTCGAGGTCCCCTCCTTCGCCGACCGCTTCGACCCCCTCTTCGCCCAGATGGAGGCCTTCGCCAACCAGCTCCTCGTGGGCGTGGCGGAGTACCTCGGGCAGTCGCCGGACTACTTCCGCGCGATGGTGAAGGACGGCAACAGCGTCCTCCGCCTCATCAACTATCCCGAGCTTGGCGGCGGCGTCCCCGGCGGCGCCCTCCGCGCCGCGGCGCACGAGGACATCAACCTCCTCACCGTCCTCCCCGTCTCCACCCGCCCCGGCCTCGAGCTCCTCACCCGCGAGGGCGAGTGGATGCCGGTGCACGTCCCCCCCGACGTGATGGTGTGCGACACCGGTGACATGATGCAGCTCCTCACCGGGCGCCGCCTCCCCGCGACCACGCACCGCGTCGTAAACCCCGGCGGGCGCGACGGCGGGCGGCTCTCCATGCCCTTCTTCCTCCACCCGCACCCCGACCACGTGCTCACGCCGCTCCAGGGCGACGAGCCGCCGATCCTCGCCCGGACGTTCCTCCACGAGCGGCTCAAGGCGATCGGGGTCGCGTAGGCCACCGCGGGCCCGGCCAGGATAAACCGCCGGACATGCGCATCACACGGCGGCGAGTGTTGGTTGGCGGCGCGGCCCTCGGGGCCCTCTCCCTCGTGGGCGGGTGTGACGACGGGGGCAAGGCCCCTGCCGACACCGGTGACACCGGGGGCGTCCCCGCGACGCCGGTGCGCGCGGCCGAGCCCGACGCATGGGTCCCCGATGGCACCGAGGACACCGAGGCCTTCGCGTGGGGCGTACAGGTCGGCGACGCGACGCCGTCCGGCGCCCTCGTCTCCTTCCGCACCACCGAGGCCGCCGTGTCCGTCGTGCTCGTGGCGGCCGACGGGGACGGGTGGGTCGAGGTCGACCGCGTGGAGGGCCTCACGCCCGACGTCGAGGTCGTCCAGCTCGCGTTCGAGGGCCTCGCGGCCGACACCGCCTACTCCGTCGTCGCCTACGCCGCGGACGGCGCCCGCCGCTCCCCCGTCACCCGCTTCCGCACCGCCCTCCCGGCGGACGGCTACCGGGTCGTCACCTTCGGCGCGACCTCCTGCCTCCGCGACAACGCGCCCTGGCCCGCGCTCTCCCACGCGGCCGCCGAGAAGCTCGACTTCTTCTGCCTCCTCGGGGACACCGTCTACGCCGACGCGGGCGACTACGAAGGGAGCTGGGTGACGGCGCTCTCGACGGCCGGCCTGCGCGACGTGACCGCGAGCACCAGCATCCTCGCGACGTGGGACGACCACGAGGTCGCCAACAACTACTCCTTCGACGAGCCCGGCATCGAGGAGAAGTTCGTGGCCGGGTTGGCCGCGTTCCGCCGCGCTCTCCCCCAGGGCCGCGGCCCCGGCGGCACCGGCATCTGGCGCAAGCTCGCGTGGGGCACCGTGCTCGAGGTCTTCGCGCTGGACTGCCGCGGCGAGCGTCGGGACGGCAACTACATCTCACCCGAGCAGATGGCCTGGCTCAAGGCCGAGCTCTCGGCGAGCACCGCCCGCTTCAAGATCCTCCTCAACAGCGTGCCCATCACCGACCTCTCCGACATCTTCGGCCCCGCCGAGCTGGACGATCGCTGGGAGGGCCACCCCGATCAGCGCGCCGACATCCTCGGTCACATCCGCGACAACGCCATCCCCGGCGTGCTCTGGATCAGCGGCGACGTCCACTATGCCCAGATCGGCCGGGTGGACCCCGCCGGCGGCGTCGGCGAGGATCAATGGGAGGTGTTCGTCGGCCCCGGCGGGAGCACCCCCAACTACCTCGTCGAGGCCTACGTCGGCAGCGAACAGTACTCGATGATGTTCGCGAAGTGGAACTTCGCCCGCTTCACCTGCGATCCGGGCCTCGGCACGATCCACGTCGCGTACGTCGGAGACGACGGCGCCGAGCTCGCGACGATGACGCTCAGCGTGTAGCCGGGCGTCTGCCTACGCGCCCTTGCGCCGCCGGGGCTTGACCGCGAGGTATTGGTTCGGCCAGGGCTGGTCGACGTACCCGTACTGCTCCGCCGCGTGCTGGACGAGGTAGGGGTCCGCGAGGTGGCCGCGGGCGATGACACACAAATCCGCCTTGCGGGAGGCGAGGATGGTGTTGCACTGGTCGGCGTTCTGGATGTTGCCGACCGCCATCGTGGGGACGCCGGCCTCGTTGCGGATCTGGTCCGCGAACGGGAGCTGGAACATGCGGCCGTAGACCGGCTTCTGCCACGACACCACGTCCCCTGCGGAGCAGTCGACGATGTCGGCGCCGTGGGCCACAAGCGCCTTCGCGATGACGACGCGTTCGGCGTCGGTGAGGCCGCCGGGGGCCCACTCCGTCGCCGAGATGCGCACCGAGATCGGCTTGTGCGCCGGCCACGCCGCGCGCACCGCGTCGAGCACCTCGAGCGGGAAGCGCAGGCGCCCGTGGATGTCGCCGCCGTAGCCGTCCTCGCGGTGGTTGGTCAGCGCGCTGACGAAGGTGGACAGGAGGTAGCCGTGCGCCATGTGGACCTCGAGCCAATCGAAGCCGGCGGCCTCGGCCATGCGCGTGGACGCCGCGAACTCCGCGATCATCGTCGCCATGTCGGCCTCGGTGAGCTCCCGCGGGGTCTGGCTCCTCGCGTCGTACGGCACCGCGGACGGCGCCACGATCTCCCACGCCTCAGCCTCCGGGAGCGGCGCGCCGCCGTCGACCCAGGGTAGCTTGCACGCGGCCTTCCGCCCCGCGTGTCCGATCTGGATCCCGATCTTCGCCGCCGAGTGCGCGTGCACGAAGTCGGTGATGCGCTTCCACGCCGGCATGTGCTCGGGGCGGTACAGCCCGGTGCAGCCCGGCGTGATGCGGCCCTCCGGCGACACCGCCGTCGCCTCGCAGATCACGAGCCCCGCGCCGCCGACCGCGCGGCTGCCGAGGTGCACGAGGTGCCACTCGTTGGGGGTGCCGTCCTCCGCGGAGTACTGACACATCGGGGAGACCACGATGCGGTTGGCGAGCGTGACGCCGCGCAGCGTGTAGGGCGTGAACACGGGGACCGGCGTCTTCACGCCGTGCGTATCACACCACTCGGCCGCCACCCGCGCGACCAACGCCGGGTCGCGCACCGCGAGCTCGTCCCAGGTGATGCGCTTGCTGCGGGTGAGCAGCGAAAAAGCGAAGGGCACCGGCGCGAGATCGCGGTAGCGGGCGCTGTTCTCGAACCACTCGAGGCTGGTCTGCGCGCTGGCTTGGAGCCGCTCCACCTCTGGGCGACGCTCGGCCTCGTAGGCGGCGAGCACCTCCGGCACGGGGGCGCCGGGGTGCTTCGCAAACGTCGTGGCGAGGACGATCGCGTCCTCCATCGCCAGCTTCGTGCCCGAGCCGATGGAGAAGTGCGCGGTGTGACACGCGTCACCCATCAGCACCACGTTGCCCATCGTCCAACGTTGGTTGCGGATCGTCGGGAACGTGCGCCACGACGATTTGTTCGCGAGCAGACGCGCGCCGCCGAGCTCCGTGGCGAACAGGGCCTCGAAGTAGGCGACCGTCGCGGCTTCGTCCGCGCCCTCCAGCCCGGCGCGGCGCCACACCTCTTCCCGGCACTCCACGATGAACGTGCTCGTGTCCGCGTCGAAGGGGTAGGCGTGCACCTGGAACAGCCCGGCGTCGTTCTCCTGGAAGTAGAACGTGAACGCCTCGAGCCGCTTGTTCGCGCCGAGCCACGCGAACTTGCACCGCCGCATGTCGAGCTGCGGCCCGAAGTGGTCGGCGTGCCGCGTGCGGATGCGGCTGTTCACGCCGTCGGCCGCCAGGATGAGGTCTGCGTCCCCGAGCCCCATCGCCGCGAGCCCGTCGAGGCTGTCCAGCTCGACCTCGTGCCGCACGTCGCACCCGAGCTCGACGGCGCGCGCCTCGAGGATCTCGAGCAGCTTCACCCGGGCGAAGCCGCAGAAGCCGTGCCCGGTCGAGCGCACGACCTCCCCCTTCCACCAGGTGTCGATGTCGGTCCAGTAGGCGAAGTGGGCGCGGATCGTCGCGAGCGACGGCGCGTCCGCCTGCTCGAAGATCCCCAGCGTCTGGTCGGAGAACACGACGCCCCACCCGAACGTCTCCCCGGCGCGGTTGCGCTCGAGGATCGTGACCTGGTGCGCGGGATCCTGCCGCTTCATGAGCAGGCCGAAGTAGAGGCCGGCCGGGCCTCCGCCGACGATCACGATCTTCACGGGAAACCTCGCGGGGGAGCCCTCCTAACGGGGCGGCGTGCGGGATGTGGGCGGGGGGGGCGGCGGGGCGTGTTCGTGGGCCGGGGTTCGTGGGCGGCGGTTCGTGGGCGGCGGTTCGTGGGCGGCGGCGGGGCGCGTCC
>CAJBVW010000608.1 GCA_903959175.1 uncultured Pseudomonadota bacterium | reverse complement strand
GTGTACCCGGTGAGCGGCGCGGGGCGCGGGAAGGGCCGGTAGAGGGCGAGCTCGCGGTCGGGCACGGTGAGCGACACGCCGGTGGCCTCGGCGCCCTCGACGTGGCGGACCAGGTCGGCGACGGTCGGGGACGTGGCGAAGAGCGAGCGGGGGATCCCCGTGAAGCCGGGCACGGCCTCGCCGAGCTTGGTCGAGAGCTCGGCGAGCATCAGCGAGTCGAAGCCAAGATCGTCGAGGAGCCGCTGCTCGACGCGCAGGGCGTCGAGGGGGAACGCCGACACCTTCGCGACGACGCGGAGCACGCGCGCCTGGATGTCCTCGTCACCGGAGGGCGCATCCGAAGCGCCACCCTCCATGGTCACGGGGGGGGCGTTGCGGGGGGGCTGGCCCCCCTGCCCCAAGCCCTCGGAGAAGGCAAAATCGGCGGAGGACCGGCCCGTGTCCTGGATCACCCAGTAGGACTGCGTCGTGAGCGGAGTCGGCGGGAGGGAGGCGAGGCCCTCGCCGAAGGCGGTGAGATCGACGCGGTGGCCGTCTGCGGCGAGACGCGCGAGGACGCGCAGGAGGCCCACGCCGTCGGGCTCGTTGTCACTTGCGACGGAGAGGATCTCGGCGTCCGGGACCACGCCGCGGGCGAAGGCAGTGAGCGTGGAGCCGCTGCCGAGCTGCACGAAGATGCGCGCGCCGGCGTCCCAGCACTGCTGGAGGCCGCGGACGTACTCGACGGGGCTGGTCGCGTGGCGGGCGAAGATGGCCCGCACGTCCGCCGCGGTGGTAGCGGGGGTGGCCGCGATGCACGACGCCATCGGGGTCTCGGGGATGGCAAACGCTACTTCGGTCAGGCCGCGGTCGACGTCACCCTGGACCGCCTCGAGCAGCGGCGAGTGGAAGGCGTGCGAGACCGGGATGCGACGCGCCTTGAGCCCGGCGGCGGAGAGCGCGGCCACGGCGGCGTCTACCGCGGGGGTCGGGCCGGAGATGACGTTCTGGCGCGGGTGGTTGCGGTTGGCGATGACGACGGCGGCGGGCAGGTGGGGGAGGATGTCCTCCGCGGCGGCCATGACCGCGGCCATGGCGCCGTGATCGCCGGACATCGCCGACATGGCCTTGCCGCGGCTCGCGACGAAGCGGAGGGTGTCGTTGACCGCGGCGCCGCCGGACAGGGCGGCGGCGGTGAACTCGCCGAGGGAGTGGCCGAGGACGACGGCGGGGGTGACGCCGTAGCGGGCGAGCACGGCGGCGACGGAGACGCCGATCGCGAACATGGCCGGCTGGGCGATCTGGGTGTCGGTGAGGGCGCCCTCGGTGGCGTCGGCACCCCAGATGTACTCGGTGAGGGGGCGGGCGGTCAGGTCGAGGACGGCCTGCTCGCACGACGTCATCGACTCGGCGAAGGGCGGGAGCCGCAGCCAGTCGCGCAGCATGCCGACCTTCTGCATGCCCTGGCCGGGCGCGAGGAAGGCGACGGGCACGGGGCTGGCGGCGTCCCCCACGAGGGTGTCGCGGTCGAGGGCGCCGCGGATCGAGGGGTCCTTCGCGAGGGCGTCCGCCGCCTTCTGGAGACGGACGGCCAGCTCCTCCACCGAGTGCGCCACGATGGCGACGCGCACGGCCCGGCGCTTGCGGCCGAGGTTGAGCGTGTGGACGATGGCGGCGAGGTCCCCGCCGTCCGGCACGGCCGCGGCCAATTCGGCGCAGTGGCGGCCGAGGAGGGCGCCGTCATCCGCGGAGGTGACGACGAGGTGGCCGGGGAGGGCGTGGACCGGCTCGGGGGCGCGGGCGCCGACGAAGATGCGGGCGCGGTTGGACGCGGTGCGGACGCCGGGGCTCGGGGCCTCCTGAAGCACGAGGTGGCCGTTAGTGCCGCCGAAGCCGAAGGAGGAGACGGTGGCGTGGCGGGGGGTGACGCTGTGCCACGCGCTCGCGACGGTGGGGACGGTGAAGGTGCCGTCCTCCAGCGGGTGGAGCGGGTGTGGTGTCGACCAGTTGGCGAGGGGCGGGATGACCTTGTGGTGGAGCGCGAGCACGGCCTTGATGAGGCCGGCGACGCCCGCCGCGGACATGGTGTGGCCGACGTTGGCCTTGGCCGAGCCGAGGGCGACGGGGGCGAGGTCCGCGTCGTTCGAGCGGCGGTTGCCGCGGAGCATGTTGCGGAGGGCGCCGAGCTCCGTCTTGTCGCCGACGGAGGTGCCGGTGCCGTGGGCCTCGACGTACCCGATCTGCTCGGCGGTGACGCCGGCGTCCGCCCAGGCCTGGGCGATGACGGCCTCCTGGCCCTCGCCGCGGGGGCTCATGGGGCCGTCGCCGCGGCCGTCGTTGTTGCAGCCGGAGCCGCGGATGACGGCGTAGACGCGGTCGTGGTCGCGCACGGCGTCCTCGAGGCGCTTGAGCATCACCATGCCCACGCCTTCGCCCTGCACGAAGCCGTCGGCCTCGGCGTCGAAGGGGCGGCACACGCCCTTGGCGCTGATGGCGCCGATGCGGGAGAACGCGATGAGGTTCTCCGGCGAGAGGTTCAGGTACACGCCGCCGGCCACCGCGGCGTCGATCTGGCCGTCGCGCAGGTAGGTCACGGCGTCGTGGATGGCGACGAGCGCGGAGGCGCACGCGGCGTCTACCGTGAAGGCGGGGCCGCCGAGGTCGAGCTCTTGCGCCACGACGGCGGCGGACATGTTGCCGAGGGCGCCGGCGGCGGTGAAGGCGCGCGACTGGGCGACGCGGTTCACGGCGGCGGCGAGGATCTTCGCCTCTTCCGCAGAGGAGGCGCCCTGGCCGAGGTCACCGGAGGCCATCATGGCGGCGGCGACGCGCGTGCCCATGAGGGTGCGGTACTCGGTGCAGGAGAGGCCGAGGAAGGTGCCGACGCGGCGGCGGTCGAGCGCGCGGCGCAGCGCCCCGGGGGCGGTCCAGCGGTCGACCTTCTGGTCGATCGCGGGGGCGTAGCCGGCGTCCTGGATGGCGTGCCAGGCGGCCTCGAGCGTCATGCGCTGCTGGGGGTCCATGACCTCGACGCGGCGCGGCGGCAGGCCGAACTCGAGCGCGGCGAAGCTCCGCACGTCGTCGACGAAGGCGCCGTGGGGGGCGTAGTAGCGGTCCGCGGTGCGCTGCACGTCGCTGTAGAAGGCGTCGTGGCTCCAGCGATCGGCCGGCGGGGGGCCGAACGCGTGGCGTCCGTCGCGGATCATCTGCCAGTAGCGGGAGACGTTGGGCGCGCCGGGAAAACGGCAAGCCATCCCGACGATCGCGATCGGGCCACCAGACGTGCGGGACATCTCTACGCTCCCTTTTTCTACCTTGGACCTACGGGACCACGCGAACTACGCGCGGTTCTTCTCGATCAGCGAGACGAGATCCCCGAAGGTGTTGATGCGGACCATGACCTCGTCCGAGAACTGGACGTCCAGCTTCTCCTCGAGGTAGCCGACCATCTCCATCGTCGCGACGGAGTCGAGGCCGAGATCGCGGATCTCGGTCTCGGGCTTGAGGCCGGCGAGCTTGCTGGCCTTGCTGGTGTCGACCGCGGTGATGGCGGCCTTGATGAGTTCCATCGCTTCCATGATTCGAATCCTCGGTCGACGCGTGCGTACGGGGTCAGGAGGGGCGGTTGAAGACCTTGCTCGCGGCGTGGGTAGCACGTCCGAGCAGGGAGCGGGCGAGGTGGCGGGCCACCGTGAGCTTCTCGCCGGTGGCGCCGAGGGTGCGGACGCCCTCCCCGCCGAGCTCGCCGGCGAGGTACTGCTCCCGCGTCTTACGCCGTTGGAGCTTGCCCGACGAGGTCTTGGGGAGCTGGCCGGCGCCGAGGAGGACCACGTCCGTAACCTTCAGTGAAAGACGATCGGCCACGGCGGCGATGATCGTCTCCTTCAGGTCGGCGGGGGGGTCGGCGCGGGTCTCGGCGACGACCACGAGCTCTTCGCTCTCCTTGCCGGGCCGGGAGAACGCCACCACGTTGCCCTTGCGGACGCCGTCGATCTCCGCGACGGACCACTCGATCGTCTGCGGGTGGTGGTTGCGGCCGTTCAGGATGATGAGGTCCTTGCTGCGGCCGGTGATGAACACGTTGCCGTCGTGGACAAAACCGAGGTCACCCGTGCGGAGCCAGATGGTGTCGCCGCCGCCGACGATGGTGCGGAACACCTCGG
Organism: uncultured Pseudomonadota bacterium; assembly: GCA_903959175.1. Taxonomy (GTDB): domain Bacteria; phylum Myxococcota_A; class UBA796; order UBA796; family SXON01; genus CAJBVW01. The sequence goes on along the minus strand of CAJBVW010000608.1, from coordinate 4,775 downwards.
CGGTGGCCTCGGGGTTCTTCCAGTAGCCGTCCGTCAGCGAGGGGCCGGAGAAGACGAGCTCGCCCTCGCGGTCCTCACCGAGCACGTTGCCCTCGGCGTCGATGACGCAGATGCCATGCTTGGAGAAGGGCTTTCCGCAGCTGACGAAGGCGAGCGAGAGCGCGTCGTCGTCCGGGGTGACCACGCGGCCCTCGCGGCGGAAGGTCTCGGCGTCGAGCAGGAGCACGGGGAGGTCTTCGCCGACGGCGGCGAAGGACATGGCGAGCGTCGCCTCGGCCATTCCGTACGCCGGCATCGGGACGCCCGGCTTGAGGCCACATTGCGCGAAGCGCTCCACGAACTCGAACATGACGTTCGCGTTGATGGGCTCGGCGCCAGAGCCGATGATGCGGACGCTGGAGAGGTCCCAGGTGGCGAGGTCCTTCTCCGAGGCGCGCTTGGTCGCGAGGGCAAAAGCAAAATTCGGCCCGAAGGTGACGGTGCCCTTGAAGTCGTGGAGCGTCTGGAGCCAGATGCTCGGCCGCTTCACGAAGGAGAGCGTCGGGATGAAGACGACGTCCACGCCCTTCATCAGCGGGGTGATCACGAAGCCGATGAGGCCCATGTCATGGTAGAGCGGCAGCCAGCTGATCGCCACGTCGCTGCCGACCTCGAGGCCCATGCCCTCCGTCGCGATGGCCCAGCAGTTGGCCACGAGGGACTTGTGGGTCACCATCACGCCCTTGGGCGCGGAGGTGGAGCCGCTGGTGAACTGGAGGAAGGCGAGGTCGGCGGCGGTGATCTCCGGGAGCTCGCCCGTGGCCTTCTTGCCGGCGTCGAGGGACTCGACGACGACGAGGTCTTTGAGCGTCGACACCTTGGGGACGACCTGCCAGAGCACGGACGAGAGCGCCTTGTCGGTCACGATGATGCGGGCCCCGGCGACCTCGAGGATCGACACCGCGGACTCGGCGTAGGCGTCGAGCTTGCCGAAGGAGAGCGGCGGGAACATCGGCACGGGCACGACGCCGGCGAGCAGCGCGCCGAGGAAGGTGATGACGAAGTCCTGGGGCTGCGAGAGCACCATGGCGACGCGATCACCGCGGGTCAGACCGAGGCCGAGGAGGGCCTGGGCGCGCACCTCGGCCGCGCGGTAGAGCGCGGCGTGGGAGAAGAACGTCGGCTTGTTCGCGTTGTCGAGGAAGGTGCACCCGTGGTTCTCGACGGTGCGGATCCGACGGAGGGCCTCGACCACGGTGGCGGGCGCCTGCGACAGATCGACGGTCACCGGGGTGGTCTGCGACAACGGGTAGCCTCCTCGCGGATCGAACGGGGCGCCCCTCTACCACAGGCGGCGAGCGGCGGCCAAGTGCCGTTCCGATATAGACAATCAACCCGCCGGTCAGTTTCGGGGACGGCGGGGCGGGCGTTCAGGCCGTGCCGCCGGCCGCCGCGGACTTCTGCCGGAAGCTCCAGGTGAGGAGCGGGGGCGTGAGGAGCGTGGTGAGGATCACCATGATCACGACGGCGGTGAAGGTGCCGTCGTCGATGATGCGCTCGCCGCCCACCGTGAGGCCGAGGCCGATGTTGGCGAAGATGAGGCCGACCTCGCCGCGGGGGATCATCCCGAGGCCGACGGGGAGGCGGCGGATCGTGGGGTCGAAGACGCCGAGCATACACACCTGCTTGCCGATGACTGCCGCGGCAGTGAGCGCCAGGGCGAGCCCGAGGACCTCGACGTGGGCGAAGGTCGACAGATCCACGCGGAAGCCCATCACGACGAAGAACACGGGCGCGAGGAAGTGCGAGACCGGGTGGATGAGCTCCTCGAGCTCCTGTTCGCCGCGGTCGACGAAGGGCTTGAAGTGGGCGCCCTCGAGGATGAGGCCGGCGGCGAAGGCGCCGACGATGGGGGCGAGGCCGAAGACGCCCGCGAGCCAGGCCAGGAAGAAGCAGAAGGCGAGGCTCACGCCGAGGAGAACGCCGCCGCCGCGGAGGCGCGCCGCGTTGCGGTAGAGGAACGGGGCGAGGAGCACGCCGACGCCGACGGAGCCGCCGAGGAAGAGCACGGCCTTGCCGACGATGATCGCGATGGGGCCGAGGGTGGCGGGCTGCCCCTTGTCGGCGGCGGCGATGATGCCGCTGACCGCGGCGAGGGCGACGAGGCCGAGCACGTCGTCGATGACGGCGGCGCCGAGGATGACCCGCGCCTCCTTGCTCTGGCTCTGGCCGATGTCGCGGAGCACGCGCGCGGTGATGCCGACGGAGGTCGCGGTGAGCGTGGCGCCGAGGAACAGGTGGACGTAGAACGAGTGGTCCGGCAACAGGACGGCACCCACGCCGAAGCCCAGGGCGAACGGGGCGAGCACGCCCAACACCGCGACGACCGCGGCCGAGAGGCCCACGCGCGCCATCTGCGCGAGGGTGGACTCGAGCCCGACCTCGAAGAGCAGGACGATGACGCCGAGGTTGGCGAGGGCGTCGACGATGGGGTCGGTGCCGATGAAGGCGAGGCCGTCGACGCCGACGAGGGCGAGGTTGCCGACGATCACGCCCCCGACGAGCTCCCCGAGGACCGCGGGCTGCCCGAGGCGCTGCGCGAGGTCGGCGCCGAGCTTGGCAGCCACGAGGATGACCGTGAGCGCCAGGAGCGTGGCCCCGAGGGCGCCGTGCCCGTCGCTCGCGTAGGCGATCGCGGGGAGCGCGCACAGCAGGAGGGGGAGGAGCCGGCGGGCCGCGAGGGGGCGGCGGGCCGCGAGGGGGGGCATCCGGAGGGGGGGCATCCGGAGGGGGAGCCCCCGGAGGGGGCGCCCCCGGAGGGGGTCAGACCTCATTACTTATCACCTGGAACGGAGGAAGGCGGGTTTTCAGTGGGGAGGGGTCTGACCTCATCACTTACCACCTGCGGCAGGGGCGCGCCCGCCGCCGCGCCCTCCGCCCGCCCCGCCGCCGCGCCCCCCTTCCGCCCGCCCACCGCGCCGCCACCCACCCCCACGTTAGTCCCTCGCGATGGAACCCTTCCGCCTGCCGCTCACCGTCATGTCGACCCACATCGACATGTTCGGGCACGTCAACCACACGCGGTACCTCGAGTTCATGGAGTGGGCGCGCTTCGCCTGGGCCGCCTCCCTCGGCTGCCCCCTCCCCGAGATGGTCCGCGACCAGGGCGTCGGCCCCGCGATCATCCGCGCCCAGCTCAGCTTCCGGCGCGAGTGCCGCCTCGGCGACGAGCTCGTCGCCACCGTCCAGCCCGTCTCCGCCCGCCGCGGCATCGGCCGCTTGCACCAGGACATCTACGACGCCCGCACCGACGAGCGCGTGTGCGAGGCCGAGATGAGCTTCGTCATGCTCGACCTCGTCGCCCGCCGCGCCGTCGCGCTCCCGTCGTTCTTCCTGGACCAGCTCCGCGGCTGAACGACGGCGCCTCGGCGGACCCACCGAATCACGGCCCCGTTCAGCCCGACGGCGAGCCCCTCGGCGACGGGGGCTCCGTGCGCGAAGGCCGCGCCTGGCCTACATTCCTGCATGCTCCTGCTCCTCGGCTGCACCGCGCCCGTCGCCCCGTTGCGCCCGACCCGGCGGACACCGCCGCGGACACCGCCGCGGACCTCGGACAAGTGCGCGACGTGGAGCTGCACGGGGGTATCCTCTACGCGGCGTCCGATTGCAATTGCCAGCCGGACACCCCCGAATTCGACGCATGGGACGGGGTGGGCGTGCGCCTGTACGACCTCGCCGACCCCACCGCCCCGCGCCTCCTCGCAACGATCGGCGCGCCCACCGCCTCCGTCCACAACCTGACCGTGTCCGGCGGCGTCCTCTATGCCACGTCCATGCTGGAGAACGCCGTCGTCCTCTTCGACGTGGTCCACAACGTCTGGCCCCTCGACGCGGAGCACGTGGCCGTCACCCAGGAGAAGATCGGCGGCAAGCTCGAGGTGTGGGACCTCACGACCAGCACCCGCGTCGCGACGCTCGTTGACGGCGACGAGCCCAACTGCGCCCACACCGCCTACGTCTTCGGCGGCCGCCTCTACGCCGCCTGGTACCTGGACGGCGGGCGCGCATTCGACCTCACCGATCCCGCCGCCCCCACCCTCGCCGCGGCCTACGACACCTTCGCCGCCGCTACCACCGCGGGGGACAAGCCCGACATCCGCGGCGCGTGGGGCCTGTGGGCGGACGCCGGCCGCGTCGTCGTGGGCGACACGGAGCGCGGCCTGGTCGTGCTGACGGAGGGGGGCGGATAGGAAAAGGGAGGCCGAAGGCGGGGGCAGACGGACCGGGCGCGGACGCCCGGCCGCTGCGGGGGCGGGGTGGGCGGGGCGGAGGCGCCGGCGGCGCCCTCCCGTCACCGCTGCGCGCAGGTCTCCCCCCCGCGCGACGGAAGTCTCCTCAAAGGGGGCTTAGGTACTACCCATGCCCGGCCGGAGGAGACTCGCGTCCAGCCATGCCCCTTCGTAGGAGACAAAACCGCCCCTTTTGAGGATGCCCGGACGCCGGGCCGCCCCTTTCCCGCGGGGCCCCCCCCCCCCCCACCACCGATTTACCGGCGTTCGTCCGTCGCGCCACCCGTCGTAAAGACAACTACACACGGACGCGAGTCTCCAACGAAGGGGGATAGCTCCGCGCGTGTCTCCCCCAAGGGGGCATAGGTGTCCGCGCCCCCCCGAACGTGGGGCCATGCCACCCGCTCCGAAGCGGCTCGTCCCTTCAACGGCCGTCTGCCCGAACGGGGGCGCCGCGTCGCCCCGGGGAAGCGGCGCGTCCACTCGACGGCCTCCCGCACGCACGCC
>CAJBVW010000607.1 GCA_903959175.1 uncultured Pseudomonadota bacterium | reverse complement strand
CGAGCTCGTCCGCACCGACGCCCCCGTCACCGCCCTCGCCGCGTGGGGCGACGAAGGCCTCGTCGCGGGCGCCGACGCCCGGGTGCTCGGCTGGGTGGAGCACCTGGAAGAAGAGAGCTTCAAGGTACCCGACTGCCAGCCCTACGTGGGCCGCCCCTACTGCGTCGCCGGGGTCCCCCGCCTCGCCACCGTGTACCCAACTGATCCCGACGCCGACCCCCGCTGGCTCCGTCAGGCGCAGGAGGAGCACGCGTCCATCTTCGCGTTCGCCCGCTTCGCCCGACAGCTCCGCGCCCTCGGCGCCCCCGCCGACCTCGTGGCCGACGCCCTCGCCGCCCAGGCCGACGAGGCCCGCCACGCCGCCCTCGCGCTCGCCATGGCCGGCGGCGGCACCTTCGGCGCCTTCCCCGCCGAGGACGCCGACGACGCCGACGCCAGCACCGCCGCCGACGCCCCCCACCACGACGACGCCCCCACCCTCCTCGCCGTCGCCCGCGCCACCGCCCGCGAGGGCTGCATCGTCGAGACCGCCGCCGTCTACGCCGCGATCGAGGCCGCGCGCGCCGCCAGCACCCCCGACGCCCGCGCGGTGTGGCGCGCCATCACCCGCGACGAGACCCGCCACGCCGCTCTCGCGTGGCGCTTCCTCCGCTGGGCGATCGCCGAGGATCCCACCATCGCCGACGCCATCGCTCCGCTGTTCGCCCGCCGCCCGCCCGCCGTCCCCGCCGCGGTCTGGGACGCCGTCATCGCGCCCGCCGCGCGCAGCCTCACGCGCGCCGCGGCCTGACCCGCCCGCCTCCCTCCCCCTCAACGTCCGCAGCGTCGAGCGCTCGGCCTCGCTCCCCTCGGGCGACGATCCCCAGCAGCACCGCGACGCCCCGCTCGCCAAGGCCTCGGCCTCTCTTGCCCGCGCAGCCGGCGCCGCGCGCGCCCCCGCGACTGAACTCTCGACTGCGCAGGTGCGATCCGGCGAAATCGGGGCTACGCTTCGGATCGAGGTCTCCATGCGCCTGCTCCTCCTCGGACTCGTCTCCCTCTCCGCGTGCGACGGCCTGACCTGGGGCCCCCACGGCGACCCCGTCTCCGAGTCCGGCCTGCTGATGAGCCGGTCCAGCGCCTACGCGCAGCTCGACTCCGCCGCCATGAGTGATGACGGCCAGGTCTTCTTCGCCGTCATGGCGGGCACCACCTGGTGCTCGTTCCAGGCGGAGAACGCCTACATGGACCTCGACACCACGGCCGACACCGAGATCGCCGTCCAGGACATCCACGCGGACGTGCCGCTGGTCGTCACGCGGGACGGCCTCGCCTACATCGACTCGAACGGCACCACCTCCGACTACTGGACCGTCGCCAGCGTCGAGGCCGCCCGGTTCCGGTCGGACGCCGCCGGCGCCGTCGCGCTCACGTCGGACGGCCGCCTCAACTGGTTCGACGGCGTCACCACCACCGACCGTGACCGCGTCGGCAACTGCACCGCGTTGGCCTTCGACCGCGCGGGAGACGTAGCCTGGCTCGCCTGCCCAACCGGCCTCCTGCGCGCCACCCCCGGCGAGGCCACCGTGGTCGCCGCCGGCGCGGTGGAGCTCGTCGCCTGGAGCGACGCCGCCGCCATGGCCGCCACCGTCTCCACCGACCGTGACACCGTGGCCGGCGTGGACACCAAGGGCGGCACCCTCTGGACCTTCACGTCCGCCGCCCGCGTGCTCGACGTGGCGCCCATCGCCGGCCGCCCCTTCTTCGCGGTCCTCACCGCCGCCACCGATGACGCCGCCGCCGAGCTCCTCCTCCTCTCCGCCGACACCGGCGCCGTGGTCGACCGCATCGCGTCCGAGGGCACCAACCTCCACGCCGCGCACGACGCCGCGCGGCTCGTCGTGCTGGGCGGGTACGTCACGCAGGTCTACGACGTAGAGTAGGTCGGCGTCCGGCTCCTCGGCGATGCGCCCGGGGGCCGGCGGCCCTACTGTCCGTCCGCCGCCGCGGCCGCCGCCACCTCGGCTTCGGCCTTCGCCTTGGCGTCGGCGCGCGCCTTCTTCTTGAACGCGCCGCGCAGCAGGAAGCTGTGCTGGGCGGCGTCGAGGTCCTCCGTGAGCAGCGCGGAGCCCTGGCTCAGGTTGGCGAGCGTGGCCTTCAGGTGCGCGCCGGCGGCGGGGTCGTGGAGCAGCGCGCCCACCGGCGTGTCCGCGCTCGCCGTGGCGTCGGTGAGCCCGGTGACGAGGCGCGCGGCGCTCTCGCCGGTCTGGTGGAGCGCGCCGACGGTGTCGGTGAGCGACGCGTAGGTGGTCGTGTCGGTCACGAGGTCGTTCGGCAGGTTGCCCGGCCGGTTCAGCTTGGCCGAGAACGTCGAGAGGGAGGAGGTCATCGCCTGCGCGTTCGTGGACGCGGCGCCGAGCGTGGCGACGGTGGCGCTCACGTCCGTGTAGAGGGTGTCGTCCGTGAGGAGCTTGCCGACCGTGCCGTCGCCCTTGGCGAGCGCGCCGCTGAGACCGCGCAGGTCGGTCGTGATGGCGAGCAGGTTGGTGTTGTTCTCCTGGAGGGTCGCCAGGATGGTCTCGGTGGAGAGCGCGGCGGCGCTCACGACCACGCCGCCGTCCGCGAGGGCGGGGCTGCCCTCGGTGCCGCCGTAGAGCACCACGATCTTGTTCCCGATGAGGCCGTCGCTCCCGATCTTGGCGAGGGCGTCCCCGCGGATGAACACCGCCGCGCTGCGGTCGACCTTCAGCGTGACCTCGACCTGGGCCCCGCCGTGGAAGGCGAGCCCCTTCACGATCCCCACCTTCACGCCGGAGAACCAGACGTTGTCGCCCTGCTGGAGGCCGTTGACCTCGTCGAACACGGAGGTGACGGTGAGCTTCTTGGTGAAGGTGTCGTTGAGGTCCCCGATGGTGAGGATGACCCCGACGAGGATCGCCACCGCGAGCGACACGAACAGGCCGACGAAGACCGCCTGACGGTTGGGAGAGGGGCTCATGCGTGCTCGCTGTTCGTGAAGTTGTATGCGTAGAAGCTTGCGATGCGCGGATCGTCCGAGGCGAAGACCTCGTCGAAGGTGCCGACGCGGCTCACCTGCCCGTCCAGCAGCATCGCCACCCGCTGCCCCGTGCTCCGGGCGCACGTCAGGTCGTGGGTGATGATGATGGAGGTGGTGTGGTAGGCCTGCTGGACCTGGTTGATCAGCTCGTTGATCTCGGTGCTGGTGACGGGGTCGAGGCCCGCGGTGGGCTCGTCGTAGAGCATGATCTCGGGGCGCAGGATGAGGGTGCGCGCGATGCCGACGCGCTTGCGTTGGCCGCCCGAGAGCTCGGACGGCATCTGCCCGATCGCGTGCGCGAGCCCCACGGCCTCGAGAGCGTCGGCCACGCGGTCCCGCACCTCGGCGGCGCTGACCCCGTGCGCGCTCATCGTGAGCGGGAACGCCAGGTTCTGGGCGACGCTCATGCTGTCGTACAGCGCGCTGTTCTGGAAGGAGAAGCCGATGCGGCGGCGCAGCGCGTCGAGCGCGGCGGGCTTGAGCGCGTGGACGTCCTGCCCGAGCACGGTCGCGACGCCGGCGTCCGGCGTGAGCAGCCCGACGAGCAGCTTGATGAGGACCGACTTGCCCGTGCCGGAGCGACCGAGCACCACGACGTTCTCGGCGGCGCTCACGTCGAGGTCGACCCCGCGGAGGATCTCGCGGTCGCCGAACGCCTTCTTCAGCCCGCGGATGGAGATGACGGGGCCGGCGGGGACGGGGACGGCGGGGACGGCGGGGACGGCGGGGACGGGAGGTGACATGCGGATCAGAAGCCCCGGATCCAGGTGATGATCTGCACGATCAGGACCTCCTCGATGAAGATGACGAACATCGAGAGCACCACCGACGCGTTGGCAGCGCGGCCGACGCCCATCGTGCCGGACGAGGCGTTGAACCCCTTGTAGCAGGCGATCATCCCGATGGTGAACCCGAACACGAAGCACTTGACGACGGACGAGAAGATGTCGAGGAAGTGGATGTTGGAGAAGCCGCCCTTGAGGAAGGCGGCGACGCTGGTGGCCTCGTTCCCGTGCACGTTCAGGTAGGAGCCGAGGAGGCCGACGAGGATGCAGTACAACATCAGCGCCGGCACCATCAGGGTGGTGGCGAGCGTGCGCGTCACCACCAGGTACTTGAAGGGGTTGATCCCCGACACCTCCATCGCCTCGATCTGCTCGGTCACCTTCATCGAGCCGAGCTCGGCGCCGATGTTGGAGCCGAGCTTGCCCGCGCAGATGAGCGCGGTGATGAGCGGTGCCAGCGAGCCCACCAGCGCGATCGTGATGAGCGAGGGCAGCCACGAGGTCGCGCCGAACGCCGCGAGCGAGGGCCGCGACTGCTTGGTGAAGACGATGCCGGTGATGAACCCGGTGACGGTGACGAGCGGCAGCGACCTGACGCCCACCTCGTAGCACTGCGCCACCAGCTCGCGGAAGTGGTAGGGCGGGAGGAACACCTCCGTCACGAAGCGCTGGAAGAACCGGGCGCCGCGGTAGACGCCGAGGGCGAAGCCGTCGACGGCGGGGTGGATCACCGCGGAGCGGCGGCGGCGAGCCGGCGGGGTATCGGAGGAAGAAGGAGGGGAGGCCACGGTCGGTGCTCGCTTGGGCGGACGGCGCCAGGGGGGAGGGCGCCAGGGGGAGGGCGCGCGTCTCGGCAGAGCCGGCCGGGCGCCAGGGAGCCGGGGTGGGCCCGGCGCACGCGCGCGCTACGGCACCCCTAACGCTCCACGCGCTCCCACCCGGCGTCGGCCACCCGCAGCTCGGCCGTCGGCCAGTACTGCAGGTCGAGCTTGAGCGTGATGACCTGGGGCTTCCCGTCGAGGTCGACCGTCTTGAGGCGCACGGCGCCGCGGTCGGGGCGCCCGGCCACCGCGGCCTCGAAGGCGGCGAGGGTGGGCGTGGGCGTGCCGTCCACCTCGAGGATGCGGTGCGTGGGGCGGAGCTGGTAGCGCGACGCCGGCGAGCCGAACCACGACCAGCTCACGTAGACGCCCTCGGGCTCCACGCCGAGGTCGGACGCGATCGGCGAGTGGGGCGCGTGCAGGAGCGCGCCGGCCCAGAGGAGGACGCGGTCCACGCCCACGCCGTCCCGCGGCACCGTCGCGAGCGGCACGGTCTGCACCTGGCCGTCGCGCAGCACGGTGAGCGAGACGCTCTCGGTGGCGGCGCGCAGCTCCACGTCGCGGAAGCGGGCGACGGGCGCGCCGTCCACGGCGAGGAGCAGGTCTCCCTCACGCAGGGCGGCGGCGGCGGGCGTACCCGCCTCACGACGCACCACCCACAACACCTGGCGGCGGCGAGGGTCGACCGCGACGAGCTTCTCCGCCCACTCGGCGGGGAGCCCGCGGTCGCGCGCCATCACGAGGTTCATCGGGGCGAGCTCCGCGCCGAGGGCCCGCACGGTCGGCACGCCGCCGGCGACGATGGGGCCGACCGTGTCGCGGAGCACGTCGACCGGGATGCCGCGGAAGAAGCCCTCGGGCTTGTCGCCGCGGTCCTCGACGAAGCTGGCCCAGAACGCCTGGACCCGGCCCGCCTTGTCCGCGAGCACGCCGCCGACCACCGCGCCGGGGCGCTCGATGCCGACGACGTCAAGGTTGCGGTCCCGGAAGAACGGGGGCCGCGGCACGGAGAGGAGCATCGGCTCCTGCGAGGTCGCCTTCGTCTCCTGCTCGAGCACCTCCTGGCGCGGCGAGAGCCCGACGTGGAACACCGCGTCCCCCTGGGCGAGCGCCCTGGTGGAGAGCCGCGCGCTCTTCACCGGCGTGTCCCCGAGCGCCGCGGGGTCGTACGAGACGACCGCGAGGTTGTGGAGGGGGTGGATGTACGTGACGCGCCCGGGCACGCGCACGGTGCCGGCGAAGGTGAGCATCACGTCGCCGAGGGCGATGGGGACGGTGTCGCGGTCGACGAGGACGCGGCCGCGCGCGGCGTCGATGACGAGGCCGGTGCCGGAGAAGTTGCCGCCGTAGATGCCCTCGGCGCGGAACGGCACGTTGTTGGTGACCCACACGAGCGAGGGCGCGAGGGCCTTCGCGGCGCTGCCGACGACCACGGGGAGCGCCCCGGTCACGGCGGCGGCAGGGGCGGGCGCGGGCGGCGGCGCGGCGGCCACGCAGGGCCAGAGGCCGGTCGTGTCGTCGCGGGTGCAGCGCTGCATGGGGAACCAGCGGCGGTCGATCGTGACGACGCTGACCTGCTCGCGGCGGGGCTCGCGGGGGTCGATCCAGCGCACGGGCACGCGGAGCTGGTCGGGGAGGGCGGCGAGCGCGGCCTGGAGGGCGTCGAGCGTGTTCACGCGGGTGCTCCCCACGCCGGTGATGACGACGCTGTCGGGGATGCCCGCGTTGTTCAGCATGTAGCCGCCGGCCGCCACCCACACGCCCACGTCGAGCGGCAGGGTGTGGCTGCGCGCCTGCTGGAACGAGAAGGGGTTGAGCACCGCGCCGCCCATCTCCAGGTAGGTGGAGGGGGTGATGCCGTGCAGGTCGAGCACGGGAAGCGTGACGGACAGGGCCTTCCCGCCGCGCTCGATGTCCACCGTGACGGTCCCGCCGACCTTGGCGTCGACCACCTGCTCCCACGGGATGAAGGCCGTCGTGAGCGCGCCGTCCACGCGGACGATCACGTCGCCCGGCTCCAGCTTGCCGAAGGCGGGGCCGCCGGGGATGACCTGGTCGACCACGAGCATGCCGGTCCCGTCGGGAAAGGCGCTGCGCACGGCGGCCTCGGTCGCGTCGGTGAGGCCAAGGCGCCGGGCCTCGTCGTAGGGGCGGTAGCGGAACACCGACGCCACGGTCCCGCGGGGGACCGGCATGCCGGCCTGCACCTTCTCGAGCGCGCGCACCACGCGGTCGAGCGGCAGGTAGAAGCTGGAGGCCGCGCGGTTGCTGCCGCCCGCGTTCAGCGCGATGACGTGGCCGTGGGAGTCGAGCACCGGCGAGCCGGAGGAGCCGCCGGAGGTCGCCGAGGCGGCCTGGAAGTAGAAGGTGTCGAAGTCGTTGAAGTTGCCGTCGCCGTAGCTCGGGGCGTCGCGGTCCAGCCGCGCGAGGGTGCCCTGGAGGATGGAGATCTTCTCGCCGGCGTCGTTGCCGACGACCCGCAGCTCCACGCCCACCTTCGCGTGCGAGGGCTCGAGCGGCAGGGCGCTCGCCTGCAGGAAGCGCAGGGCCTTCGGGTCGAACTGGTAGAAGCCGAAGTCGTGCACGGGGTCGCGGTAGATCGCGCGGAGCGGCACCTCCTCGTGGTTGTAGAACACGGCCTCGGCCACGACCGGACCGGGCTCGACCACGTGGCGGTTGGTCAGGATGATGCCACGCTCGGCGTCCACCACGAACCCGGTCGCCACGGCGGAGGCCGCCCCCTCGGTGTCGAAGGGGCGGGTGGCGCTCACGCGGATGGCGACGATGGACGGCACCACGCGCTCGAGCGTGGTCTCCCAGTCCGTCGGCGCCTCGGCGGGCACCTTCCCCTTCGGCGACGCCGCCTTCCCCGTGGGGGACACCGCGGCGGAGACCGGCGAAGCGACCGCCGCGCCCGTGACCTCTCCCGGCCGCGCGGGGCGGGCGGGGGTGAGGGCGAGCGCGGAGGCGAAGAGGACGAAAAGGAGGGGGGCGGGCATGCCCGTGGGGCTTATCGCGGCCGCGCGCGGGCACGCGGCCACGAATTCTCCAATCGGGCCGTGACAGGTGCCTACCGCGCGGGCAATTCGCACTCCTTGGCGAGGTAGAGCGTCCCGAGCTGGTCGACGGGCACGGGGGTGTACCCGCGGTCGTCGAGGGTGCCCACGCCGTACCCGCTGCGGAGCCCGTGCTTGTCGAGCCACATCGCCGTCGCGAGGTCGCCGGCGGGCTTGTACCAGGTGATCACGCCGGGCCCGGCGGGGGTGCAGAGCTCGCCGCTGATGCCGTCGTCGGTGTAGGCGCGGTCGCCGTCCTCGTCCTCGTAGGCGTAGATCGAGAGGGCGGTGCCGTTGTGGTCGGTGTCGGCGAGCGCGGTCGCGTCGGGCGCGGCGGCGAGCGACACGGACCAGGTGCGCCCGAGGGCCGCGTCGGAGAGGGCTGCGGAGCCCTCCACCTCCGTGAGCGAGGCGAGGCGGCTGTCCGGCCCGAGCGGGAGGTCCGTGGCGCCGCCGAGCGTGAGGGACGCGCCCCCGGTCAGGTTCTCCTCGAAGACGACCACCCGGGAGAGCGGGAGCCACGTCTCGTGGGCGGCGTGCAGGTTGGCCGCGATGTTCCAGCCGATGACGGCGCCCGCGGGGGGATCCTTCGGGATGTAGACGAGGCGCGACTCGGCGAGGCCCACGAAGGCGCCGGGGTAGCCCGCGGCGGTCGCGGAGCGGAGCGAGATCGCGTAGTTGACGGGCGAGGTGAGGTTGACGCGGTCCACCGCGGGCGGCAGGAGCGGCAGGCCGAGGTCCGCGCGGGGCCCCTCGAGCTCGCGGAGGGAGAGCGCGGAGGCGCCGGTCCACACCACCTTGCCGAGCTCTTCGCGGTAGGCGCGCACCTCGACGAAGCCCTCGCCGGACGGGAGCTGGACGGAGAGGGTGGCGAGGCCACGCGAGAGGTCCTCGCCGGTCGAGATCGCCGCGGCCTCGAGAAGGTGGGTGTCCTCGCCGGGCTCGGCCTCAGAGAGGTCGGAAGTGGTCGACGTTGAGGAATCACAGGCGATCAAGCTAAGAAGAATGAACATTTTGGGACGCTCCTGTTTGCCCCTCTGAGTTCGGCGGCGGCGAGGGGCACCTTGAGCGTCGGGCGTTCGAATTGGGGAGCTTCTCGTCGAGTGCCGGCGCGACCCCGTCGGGCGGACGCGGCGGATCGGGCCCCCTACCCGCCCAACCCGAAGAACCCCCGCGCGTTGGCGGTCGTGGCCGCCGCCACCGTCTCCAGCGGGGCGCCGCGCACCATCGCGACGGCCTGGAGCACGTGGGGGAGGAAGGCGGGCTCGTTGCGCGCCGGGCGGGGCACGAGGTCCCGGGGGATCAGGAAGGGCGCGTCTGTCTCGATCATCAGGCGATCCAGGGGGATGCGGGCGGTGAGCGCGCGCAGCTCCCGGCCGCGGCGCTCGTCGCAGATCCAGCCGGTGACGCCGATGGCGCAGCCGAGGTCGAGGTAGGCGTCCAGGGCCTCGGCGGTGCCGGTGAAGCAGTGGACCACCGCCCCCACCAGCGCCGGGCGGTGGGCGCGGAGGATGGCGAGGAAGCGCGCGTGGGCGTCCCGCTCGTGCAGGAACACCGGCAGGCCGAGCTCGGCCGCGAGCGTGAGCTGGGCCTCGAAGGCGTGCTCCTGCGCGGGGCGCGGCGAGAAGTCGCGGTTGAAGTCGAGGCCACACTCGCCGATCGCGACCACCCCGGGCGCGGCGGCGAGGGCGCGCAGCGGCGCCAGCGTCGTGAAGTCGCGCGCATGGTGCGGGTGGATCCCCACCGTGCTGTAGAGCGTGCCCGGGCGCGTGGCCGCCAACCGTTGCGCGTCGCGGCTCCCTTCTTCCGACGTGCCGGTGAGCACGAGCGTCGTGACACCGGCAGCGCACGCACGGTCGATCACCGCGTCCACATCGGCCCGGAAGGAGGCATGCGTGAGGTTGACCCCGATGTCGACGAGCGGGGACACCTACGGCGTCCCCATCAGCGCGACGCTCGTGGCGGCGGTGCAGAGGCGGGTCATCGGGGCTCCGTTCGCGCAGAGCGTGACACCCCGCGGCCCGACCGTCGACCCCTCGATCGGATCGTTCCGCCAATGGGACGGTGAAGCCCGCCCGCCGGACTCGTCCCCCGCGCCGAACCCGAGTAGGGATCGGGCATGACCGACCCCATCCTCGCCGTCGTCCCCCTGACCGGCCGCGGCCCCGGCCCCTGGCCCACGCTCGATCCCTTCCTCTTCTGCGTCCACCACGACGACGCCTATCCGGCCTCCAACGAGCAGATGGGGCCCGCCGCCTCCCTCGCCGGCCGCACCCTGGGCAACGACTTCGCCGGCAAGGACGGCTGGCGCATGTACCACGGGCACGTCGTGCCGGGCTTCCCCCAGCACCCCCACCGCGGTTTTGAGACCGTCACCGTCGTGCGCCGCGGCTACATCGACCACTCCGACTCCCTCGGCGCCACCGCGCGCTTCGGCAAAGGCGACGCCCAGTGGCTCACCGCCGGCGCCGGAATCTCCCACTGCGAGATGTTCCCGCTCGTCGACCGCGACGCCCCCAACCCCGTCGAGCTCTTCCAGATCTGGCTCAACCTGCCCGCCGCCGACAAGATGGTGCCCCCGCACTTCACCATGTTGTGGGACCACACCATCCCCCGCCACGTCGCCACCGACGCCGCCGGCCGCACCACCACCGTCACCGTCGTCGCCGGCCGCCTCGAAGGGGCCGCGCCCCCCTCGCCGCCGCACCACTCCTACGCCAGCCGCCCCGACAGCGACCTCGCCATCTGGACCCTCCGCATGGACGCCGGCGCCACCTGGACCCTCCCGCCGGCCCTCGCGGGCACCGGCCGCATCCTGTACGTCTTCCGCGGCGTGGGTGTCACCGTGGGGGGCCGCGCCGTCCCCAACGGGAGCGCCGTCCAGCTCACCCCCGACGTGCCCGTCGCCCTCACCGCCGGCGCCGCCGAGGTCGAGCTCCTCCTCCTCCAGGGCCGCCCCATCGGCGAGCCCGTGGTCGCCCACGGCCCCTTCGTCATGAACACCCAAGCCGAGATCCAGCAGGCCTTCGCCGACTATCGCCGCACCCGCTTCGGCGGCTGGCCCTGGCCCAAGGACGACCCCGTCCACCCCCGCGAGTCCGGCCGATTTGCGAAGCACGTGGACGGGCGGGTGGAGAAGGTCGAGGAGTAGGCGGCGCGCCGAGAGCCGGAGGGGGTCACGCCGGAGGGGTCAGACCCCATCATTTATCACCTACGGCATCGCCCACCGGCCCCGCGCGCTACGTTGCGCCGCACCCATGTCCCCCTTCCTCCCCGAGGTCTTCGCCGCCTGGACCGAGCGCGTGGCCCACGAAGCCCCGCTGCGCGCCCTCGTGCTCGTCGCCGTGGCGCTCGTCGTCTACGCGGTGCGCGCGCGCACGACCGGATCACGGCTTCGCATCGCGCTGATCGCCCTCCTCACCGTGGGGGCGGTGGTCGCGGCGGCGGAGCGGGCCTCCGTCGTGGACGACGCGTTCATCGCCTTCCGCTACGCGCGCAACCTCCTCGAGGGGCACGGCCTCGTCTACAACCTCGACGAGCGCGTCGAGGGCTACACCGACCTCCTCTGGGTGCTGCTCGTCGCGCTCGGCAGCCGCGTGTCCGGGGTGGAGCTGCCGGGGGTCGCCCTCGCGCTGAACCTCGGCGTGGTCGCCGCCAACGTCGCCCTGGTCGCCGCGAACGCCCGCCGCCTCTTCCCGTCCGCAAACGCCGGGTTCCCGCTCGCCGCGCTCCTGCTCGCCGGCCACGGCGTCTTCCTCGCCCACGGCACCACCGGGCTGGAGACCGGCCTCGTCGCCCTGCTCGCCCAGGCGGGCCTCTACCTGCTCTCCGGCCCCGGCGTCGCCCGCGCCGCGGCCCTGGGAGGCTGCGCCCTCGTCCTCGCGGTGCTCACCCGCCCCGACGCCGCGCTCCTGCTCCCGATCGCCGCGGTGGCCGTCGCCCTGCGCGCCCTGCGTGGAGACGAGCGGGCGCCCCTGCTCCGCGCGCTCGCCGCCCTCGCGCTCCCCGGGGTGGTGCTGCTCGCGGTCCAGGCCTGGCGGCTGTCCTACTACGGGGACTGGCTCCCCAACACCGCCTACACCAAGTCCGCGGGCGGCGCCTACTGGTCGCAGGGCCTCGTCTACCTCACCGACTTCTGGCTCGGCAGCGCCACGCTCCCCTGGGCGATCGTGGCGGGGGTGTGGGCCGCGCGCGGCTCGGCGCCGCTGCACGCGCGGGTCTACGTCGGGCTCGTGGTGCTCCTCCAGACCGTCTACGTCGCGCGCATCGGCGGCGACTTCATGAGCGGGCGCTTCTTCGTCGTGTTGCTACCGCTGCTCGCCCTCGCCGCCGAGGGCGCCTGGCGCGACCTCCGCCCCCGCCGCCCCGCCGCCGCCGCCGCCCTGGTCGGCCTCCTGGTCGCCGGGCTCGGCGCCGGCAGCCTCGTGCGCTCCGGCTCGCTCCGTTGGTACCTCGCCGACGAGGGCACCCTCTACCCGGTGACACAGTGGGCCCCCGTCACCATCGAGCACCCCTCCTTCCACATCGGCCACGCCGTCCAACGCGGCCTCACCGCGCGGGGCATCACCCCCACCATGGCCGCCGGCACCATCGGCATGCTCGGCTACTACGGCGGCCTCCCGCTCATCGACCTCCACGGGCTCACCGACCGCACGGTCGCGCGCTCCGGCTCCGGCGCGCGCGGACACATCGGCCACGAGAAGATGGCGCGCCCGGCGTACCTGAAGAAGCGGGGCGTGACGCTGGTCCAATCCGAGTCGTTCTGCGGCGACACGCGCTGGCTGCCGCTGCGCGGCGTCGGGCTGCCCACGGGCGAGAACCGGAAAAAGCCCTGGTGCTTCCTCGTGTGGGACCCCGCGCTCGCCGCCCGGATGCGGGAGGCCTCCACCGGCTGGACCCTCCCCGACCCAGAAGCCTGGATCGACGCCTACATCCTGTCCCTTCCCACCCAGGCCCCCGCCGACGTGGCCGAGACCCTCGCCTTCCTGGACGGGTGGTACTTCGCCGTGGTCTCCGATCCGGCCCGACGGGCGCCGATCGCGGCGCGTGCGGCCGTGGCGGGCTCGACCCTGCCCTGACGCGGCGGCGGGCTGCCGGGCGACCGATCCGGAGGCGCCGCGGAGGGAGGGCGCGCCCCCGCGCGGACGCGGGGTCGGTCCCTT
>CAJBVW010000606.1 GCA_903959175.1 uncultured Pseudomonadota bacterium | reverse complement strand
GGGGGGGGGGGGGGGGGGGGGCGGCACGCCCCCTTATTGTCGCGACCTGATCGGATTGTAGCCCAGCTGACTGAAGTCTTGTCGCGTCAAGTGCATGCTCGCCTTGATGGACTCGCTGGCCCAGACCCTCGCCCGTTTCGCCGCCCTCGAGGTTGGTCTCGCCGCGGCCGAGGCGAGGGCACGGCGGCCGAGGCGAGGGCGACGGCGGCCGAGGCGAGGGCGATGGCGGCCGAGACCAGAGCTGCCGCCGCGGAGGCCAAGGTGGTCGTGCTCGAGGCGCGGGTGTCGGAGCTGGAGGTTGAGAACAAGCGCCTCCGGGAGGAGAACATCGAGCTGCGCGCACGGTTGAACAAGAACTCGACCAACTCGAACAAGCCCCCCTCGTCGGACCCACCGTTCAAGAGGCCGCCGCCGAAAACGAAGGGGAAGCGGAAGCCCGGTGGCCAGCCGGGACACAAAGGCGTGACCCGAGCGGTGATCCCCCCGGAGCAGGTGGACGAGCGCAAGGAAATCCGACCGGAGGTGTGCGCCTGTGGCGAGAGCCTGCAGGGTGTGCCCGGAGCGGGCAAGCCGAACGTGCGCCAGGTCGTGGAGCTGCCCCCCATCAAGCCCCATGTGACCGAGTACCTGCTCCAGCCTGTTCGATGCCCGTGTTGCCACACGCTCAATGCGCCGACGGTCCCGCCCGAAGCCACCACCTGTACGGGGCCGAACCTCACCGCGCTCGTGGCGACCCTCGTTGGGGAGTACCACCTGTCCCGCGACGCCACCGCAGCCCTGCTGCAGACCGTCCTCGGGATTCCCATCTGCCCGGCCACGGTGCAGAGCTGCTGCGAGCAGATGAGCCAGGCCCTGGTCGCGCCGACGCGGGAGGTGGAGGAGGCCGTCCCGAACGCCGCGAGCATTCACCTCGACGAGACGAGCTGGCGGCAAGGTGGCGTCATGCACTGGCTCTGGATCGGCGTCACGAATCACCTCGCCCTCTTCGCCGTCAACCGGCGGCGCGGCAAGGACCAGCTCAACCTCTGGTTTCCCAAGGGGTACTCGGGCGTCCTCCACTGTGACCGCTGGCGGCCCTACGAGATGTTCGGACGCCGGCAGCTCTGCTGGTCCCACCTCGAACGCGACATACAGGCCATCATCGATCGGAAGAGCGCCGGTGAGCAACCGGCGGTTGACGCGCTTGCCGGCGCGTGGTCCATTTTCCACACTTGGCACCAATTCAAGGAAGGCAAGAGCACTCGCCCCGACCTGATGCGCGAGACGGCCCCGTATCGAGCGGCGTTCCGACGCTTCTGCACACGAGGCCGGGACCAGAAGCGAGACCGGAAGTGGCGAGCGCTCGGAAAGGACCTGCTCCGGCAGTGGGACGCCGTCTTCCGCTTCCTCGACACCGAGGGGGTCGAGCCGCCAAACAATACCGCCGAGCAGGGCCTCCGAAGCGCCGTGATTTGGCGCCGAACCACCCAGGGCACTCGGACCGACGCCGGGAGCCTCTTCGTATCCAGGGTGCTCACCGCCGTCGGAACCTGTCGACGGCAAGGCCGGCGGGTACTCGACTTCATGCGTGACGCCCTGCTTGCACATCGCCGAGGCACGCCTCCGCCCAGCTTGCTCCCCCCGATGCTTCCCGAGCCAGGGTTACAACCCGGCTGAACCGCTACCTTGATGATTATAGAACTTGGTGGCTCGACCGGCAGAGGGAGGATCGGGCGGACTTCTCGGCGTTGAAGGAGGGGTTGAGAAGTGGGGACAGGCCGGGGCTTGACCCTACACCGTAGATGCACATATAGTGTGCGTGTGCCTCCCACCGTGGACCAGCTCGCTGCCTTCCTCCTTCGGCTCCGGCGGGCCGTGCACGAGGGTCGGGTGGAGATCCGGGCCTACGCGCTCGACGGGCTCCGTGACCTGGAGTGGAGCGCGGGGGACCTTCGCCTCCAGCTCCTCGACCTCACCGTCGACGACTTCCACCGCACCGAGGACTCCACCGCCCCGCGGGGTGGGCTCATCTGGGTGTTCACGCCCGAACTCTGGGGCGAGGGGCACCTCTGGATCCGCCTCGTCGAGCGCGCGGGCATCGTCGTCATCAGCTTCCACAACGGGTGAACCATGAAGCCGACCCTTCGTTCTCAGTCCTGCTCCGGCTGCGGCAAGCCCGCGGCGCTGGTACCCAAGCTCACGCGCTTTCGGCGCGGCGAGCGAGTGCTGCCCTTCGACGGGTTCGTCTGGCAGTGCCCGTCGGGGTGCGCCGACCCGGATGATGGCTCGACTCCGTACCAGTTCTCCACCTTCGACCTCATGGCGTGGGAGGAGGAGGAGGCAGCGGTGGCCTGGCAGGCGCGCTTCGGAGAGCCAATGCCGGCGCCGCAGCGCGCGCGTCGGCCCGACGAGCAGCGAACGGTTCGGGTGCCAGTGCTCCTCACTCCCGCTGAGGCGGAGCGGCTCGACAAGCTTCGTGGAGAGAGGCCGCGCGGCGAGTTTCTTCGGCAACTTCTCGCCGAGCCTGGAGGGAGGGAGGGATGAGCCCTGCGCTCCCTCATTCGATCGGGCGGCCCGGCGTGCGTCGAAGAACCGTCGCTCAAAACGGACCACGATCAGAGTGAGATAGCGCCGCGCAATCATCGGCCGCGAACCATGAACATGGCCGAGCTCGACGCCATCGTCGTCACCCGTTACGCGTAAATGGAACCCAAAAAAGCGAGAAAGGCCGCCCCGAACTCATCGTTCGAAGGCGGCCTATCCGGTATGGTCGGGATGGCCGAATGGTTATCGAACTTTCTGGCTGGACCCGAAGGGCTGGGGCACCGAGAAGATGCTGGCCTTCGAGGGGCAGTTCAGTCCCAAGCCGGAGGCTCCGCAGGCTGCAGAGTAGCCTGGCGGCAAGCCACGGTCGAACTGGATCGCGTCCGGGCGCTTGGGGCTCCCCGCTCCCTCCAGATGTTGCAGATGCGTCGGATGGTGCGTATGCTGCAGGAGAGGTGCTCCGATGACCGACATCGATCTCCATGTCCCCTCCACGGCTGACGCGCGCGGTGCCGATCAAGCTCTGCGCGCTCTGGATCAGCACGGCACCGAGAGAGCTGTTGTCCGTGCGGTGGGCGCCCCCGAGTCCAGTGCTGTCGAGCTCCCGCCCGAGGCCCGCACGCTCCTCCTTCGCATCCTGGGCCACATGGCCAACGGCGACGCGGTCACGGTGGTCCCGGTGGCGGCGGAGGTGACGGCGCAGCAGGCCGCGGAGATCCTCGGTGTCAGCCGTCCGTTCGTCATCCGGCTCGTGGACGAGGGCAAGCTCGCCTGCAGGCTGGTGGGCACACATCGTCGCATCCCTCTCGTCGATCTACTCGCCTTCAAGCAGGTGAACCGCGCGGAGCGCCGGGCGATCGCAGCTGAGCTGACGGCCGAGGCGCAAGAGCTGGGCTTCGACTACAAGTGACGCCTGTCGTGGTCTACGACGCGAACGTGCTCTATCCGAGCGCGCTCCGCGACTTCCTCATCCGCGTCGCGATTGAGGATCTTGTACACGCGAGGTGGAGCGACCGCATCCTCGACGAGGTGTTCCGAAACATTGCCACCAACCGTCCGGACCTCGATCGGCAGCGGCTCCTGCGCACGCGCCAGCGCATGTGCGCCGCCGTGCTCGACTGCCTCGTTTCAGGGTTCGACGACCTGGAGCCCGCCATCACGCTTCCAGACCCAGACGATCGACACGTCGTCGCGGCGGCGATCAGGGCGGGCGCAGGCATCATCGTCACCTTCAACCTACGCGACTTTCCGGACGCGGAGGTCGCCCGCCACGGACTCGTCGCGATGCATCCGGACCTCTTCGCCCTGGAGTTGCTCGCCCGGAACCCGACGGCATTGCTGGAGGTCATCGCCTCGCAGGCCGCTGATCTGAAGCATCCGCCGCACACTGCGCTCGACATCGTCGGGGCGCTGGAGCGATGCGGACTCACCCGGTTCGGAGCGACCCTTCGGACTGGCGGCCTCTCGTGAGCCGTCGTCGCGGTCCGGCCATCTTTGTGCTGGCCGCGCTCGCGACGTTGCTTCCAGCGTGCGGCACGACGACCACCTCGGCGCCAGTCGCGGTACACCCCCCCTGTTCCCGCACCAACCGCAGCGGTCGAAGAGCCGCCCGCCGAACCACCCGCCGAACCGCCAGGGCCGACGGATCTGTGCACGGACGATGGGTGGTGCCGACCATTCGTGGCGATGCTGATCGACTCAGTCGCCGCCGCCACCGAGGCGGTCGCGGTCGGGACCAAGGCGGGTACGGTGGCGCTGTGGGCGGATGGTCGCTGGCGCGGCGGCTTCCTGGATCGGCCTGGCGTCGAGGTCCGCGCGGTGGAGCGCGTCGAGGGAGGTGTCCGAGTCGTGACCTGTGGGGAGCGTGCCTGCGAGGGCCGGACCTGGACCGCCGGACGATTCACGGAGGCCTCCGCGGAGCAGGGCCCGCCTGCCCCTCCGCGCACCACCCAGCGGATCGGTGCGTGGCAGGTCGAGTACTCCACCCTCGTCCGAACGGGGGACCGGCCGCTGCGCCTGAGACCGGTCACCGTGCTCGGCGGCGAACAATGCGCGACCGCGTTCGGAGTGCTTGGCGACGCCGAGCACCCCTTCGCGCTTTGCCGCCAGTACACGTCGCCGTCGCTCCACCACGTGATCGGCGAGCAACTGGTGACGCTGGTGCAGCCCTGGGCGACTGCGTGGGCGCCGTTGCCCGCGGTGGTGTTCGAAGGGGCGGGGTGCGTGCCGTGCGTGGCGACCCATCAGGGGATCCTCGGGCGCAGCGCCGACGGCTGGTCGGTGCTTCCGATGTTCCGACGGGAGTCTCCGTCGTCGCAGAGCGATGAGGATCGGAGCACGGTGTCGGCCGGGTATTCCACGGCTCCAGCGCTGAAGCTGGCTGTCCACGCGGGCACGATCTACGCGGCGAGTGCCGACGGAGCTACCTTGGCCTGGGACGGAGCGGCGTGGACTCCTGCCTCCTACGCTGGTCCGTGGGCGCGGGAGGTAGCGGGCACCGAAGGGGGAGAATCGCGCGTGCTCTACGCGACGACGGACGCCCTGCTCGCCGTCGGGGGCTCTGACGGCTTCGCCTGGCGTGCCTGGGAGAGTTTCCTGCCGGCCCAGCCGTCGACGGACGGCCACGCCCAGGTGCATGGCGTTGCGGCTGACGACGTCCTGAACGTGCGCGCGGGCCCCAACGCCGCTTCGGCCGTCCTCGGGGCCCTCGCACCGGATGCGCGGTGCGTGACGACCCTCGTCGTCGAGGCCCCCCGCGAGGCTCCAGGCTGCCGGGCTGTAGACCTCGCGGATGGCACACGTGGCTGGGTCTCATCCCGCTACGTCGTGCCCGACCAGGCCTGCGACCTGGCAGCTCCCTGACCGGATTCGAACCTGCAAGCGCCCATTGAACCTGAATCGCGCGATGTGGGTCGGAGGCGAGTCCCGCCACCATCGAACCCCGAAAAACCAGGAAGGCCCGCCGAATCTCACGATTCTGACGGGCCTTCACAGGGATGGTCGGGGTGACAAGATTCGAACTTGCGGCCTCTTGGTCCCGAACCAAGCGCGCTACCAGCTGCGCCACACCCCGATACGCGCCCTGATTATAGGATCCCCCGCGCCACGTCAAGGCCGGAGCCGCAATCGCTCCCGATCCGCACCGCAGGGGCGCCCTGGGATGTTGTTGCATCCCGGATGCAGCGGTAAGCTGACCGGGATGGCCGACGCCCCCTCCGACGCCGATCTCCGCGAGCGCCTGCGCGCCGCCGGCCTGCGCGCCACCGCCGCCCGGGTCGCGGTCCTGCGCGTGCTGACCGGGCGCGCCAGCGCGTCGAGCCACCCCGAGATCACGGCCGCCCTCGCCGAAGATGGCTGGGATCGCGCCACCCTCTACCGCAACCTCGTCGACCTCACCGAGGTCGGCATCCTCCGCCGCGCCGACCTCGGCGACCACGTCTGGCGCTACGAGCTCGCCACCGCGCCCGCGCTCGGCCACCAGGACGTCGACCACCCGCACTTCCTCTGCACCGTCTGCGGCGACGTCGCGTGCCTGCCCGATGTCGTCATCCCCGTCCCCGCGGGCCCGCTCCCCGGCGCCGTCCGCCTCGGAAAAGTGGCGATCCAGCTCCGTGGTCGCTGCGACCGGTGCGAGGCCGCCAGCTAACTCCGGGTCTGGGCGCGTCCCGCCGCGGACGGCGGGCCGGCACCCTCCGGGCGCGCGGCAAAGCCGCTTGGTCGCCCGCGAAGACGCGGGCGGACCGGCCGCCGAGCCGGCCGCCCTTCGGTCGCCTCGCGCGGGGAACCGTCAGCTTCGACGGGGATCGTGGTCGTGGTCGTGCCCGTCGTGGTCGTGCCCGTCGTGGTCGTGCCCGTCGTGACCGTGCGCCGCGTGGTCGTGCGCGGGTGCGTCCCGACGAACCGGCCGCCGCAACGCGAGCCCCGGGCCCCCCGGGGCCGGCGTGAACGTCGGCGTGAACGGCGCCGCCGCGGCCGTGAAGACCGGGACCGCTGCGTGCGCGTGCGCGTGCGAATGGCCGTGCCCGTGCCCGGCGTGGACGTGCGGCTCGCCGCCGTGCGCGTGGAGCAGCGGCTCGAGGAAGCCCGCCGCGCCGTTCCGCACCAGCGCCGCCGCGAAGAGCACGAGCACGATCGCCGCGCTCGCCCAGGCCACGGGGCCGTGGGCGCTCGCGGCGGCGTCGTGCAGGGCAGGTAGGTTCACGGCGGGGAACAGCGCGTCCACCGCGAGGCCCACGCCGACGGCGGCCGCGAGCACCGCCGCCCCGTAGCGCGCAGCGACGGCGGGGCCGTGGAGCTGCCGCAGCACCGTGAAGGTCGCGACGTTCACCGCCGACCCCGCCAGGAGGAACGCCAGCGCCGCGCCCGCGGGCAGGCCCTTGTGCAGCAGCACGGCCACCAGCGGCGTCGCGCCGGCGGCGCACACGTACGCGGGCAGGCCGATCAGCGCGCCGACGACCACCGCCACCGGCGCGGGCACCGCGGCCAGCGCGTCCCCCGCGAGGAGCGGCTCGGTGAGCGAGGCGATGCCGAGGCCGACGAGCACCCAGGGCGCGGTGTGGTCGACGGTGTCGACGAACCCGAGGCGCAGCGCCTCGCGCGCGCGGGCGGCGAAGGCGCGGGCC
>CAJBVW010000605.1 GCA_903959175.1 uncultured Pseudomonadota bacterium | reverse complement strand
TCCTTCATCGCCGCACCTCTCACCGCCCAACGTCACACGCGGGCCGCGTCAGGCGGGGGGTGGGGTCTGCTGCGTGCTTACCGTTCGCCTACTCCACGCGCGTCACGTTGGTGGTTCCACTCGCGACGTTGCCCATGAGCGAGTCGAAGCCTGCGTCGAAGTCGAACTGGTCGACCAGGCCGGTCGGCGCGGTCCCCGTGGTGAAGGTGACGCTCCGATTCGTGGCGATCTCGGTGGCCGTGCGGGCGACGCTCCAGAGCCGCACGTCGTCCATGGCGCCGGTAAAGACCACGGCGCCGCGCCCGCCGATGCCGAGGTGGTGGCTCGTGCTAAATTGCAAACTCCACCAATCCCTGTAAACGTAGGACGAGCCCGCGTCGGCGCCATCGAGGTAGAAGCGAACTTCCTGCAGGGTGCCGTCCACGACAACCGCCACATGGCTCCACGTCCCCGTGGGAACGGCCGTCGAGCTGGACAACACGAGAGTCTCATACTCAGTACTCGGTCCGTCGCTCCCCCCGCGGATCTCAAGCTGGATCATGCCGGAGGCATCGAGGTCGATGACCCAATAGGCGCGGCTGGTGCGACCGTCGGAGGCACCCCCGGTGAGCCACTCCAGCAGCCGGACCTCCGTGCCCAATCCCGTGGGCTGGACCCACATCTCGAACGTCCACGTACGCGGGTCGCCGTAGGAATAGGCATCCAGGTAGGAGAGTGAGTGGTCGCCGGTGAACGACACGTACGCGTCGACGCTCCCGCCGGAGTCGGTGCCGGTGTCCGTGCCGGTGTCCATGCCGGTGTCCGTGTCCGTGTCCGTGTCCGTGCCGGTGTCCGTGCTGGTGTCCGTGTTCGTGTCGGTATCCGTGCCGGTGTCGGTATCCGTGTCGGTATCCGTGTCGGTGTCGGCGGTATCGGTGTCCTTGGTGCTGCCCTCTCCGGAGCAGCCGACCAGGGCGAGAGCGAGGCAGAGCGGTAGGGTGCGGGCGTACATGCGATTCTCCATTCCCTACTGTGGCGCGCGGCCGGCGGGGCCGCAACGGAGGCTTGAGATCCGCTTGAGATCCGCTCCGGAATGGGGGCCTTACGCACGCGGCGCCTCCGCACCCCGGCAATGGCTCGCGATCGGCGGGAGTGGCAACCCAACGCCAATGCCGACGACGCTCCCAACCCCGCGCATCCTCGACGGCCTCCGCCGCGCGACCGGTCCCCCTCGGCTCGACCTCGCGGGCGACGGCCGGAAGGCGTGACGACGCGGGACCGGGGGCGGAGCCGTGCGCAAGCCACGGAGAAAGAGTATTTTTGGGTTCCGGCCACCAGGTAGGCGCGCCCCGACGGGAGGGGCGAACGGGTTGACGGAGGGGAGGGTCAGGTGCGAGGATGGGCGGATGCGGGGTTCATTTTCCCTATCCGTTCAGCCTTCGCAGATGAAGGTCTGGTCGGAGTCCACGGTGCCGGAGCAGGGAAGATCGTTCCAGGAGCCGCTCGTGTAGCTCGACGGCGCCCAGATCAGCACGGTGCAGTCCTCTTGGCTTCCGCCGTAGCTGTTGTTCGGCTCGCCGCTTCCCCAGTCGGTGTACGTGGCGGTCGAGCTGGACACCCAACCGAAGCTGCCCTCGTAGACCGCGTCGGTGTAACCGATCCACCACTTGGCTCCCGCTGCGAAGGACATCACCGCTTGCGCGCTGCTCAAGAGCCAGGCTTCTTCGGTGGCGTCGTTGACGGTAACCAGGTGACCGCCCCAGCTTGCGCACGCGTCCTCGGCGTCGTCCCAGTTCAGCTTGTCGGTGCAGAACAAGTAGTCCGAACTTCCGTAGGTCGCGGAGGTGCAGGTGTAGGGGAAGTCGACGGTCACGGTGGCGGTCGCGGCGGTGCTGGTCGCGCTGCCGTCCGAGGCGGTGACGCTGCACGTCCATGTGTCGGGGTACGCGACTTCGGCGCCGGGGACGGTGCTGCTCGTCGCGGTGCTCGAGGCCACGGTGTAGGCGCTGCCGTTGACGTCCCAAGTGAAGCTGTAGCTCAGCGTGTCGCCGTCGTCGTCGGAGGACGCCGTAGTCACGGCACAGGTGAGCGCGTCCCCCTCGAACGGTGCGGTGGGCGTGATTCCGACCAAGGGAGCGGTAGGGCCGGTGTTTGCGATGGAGACGGATGCGCTGGTGGCGCTTCCGGTGTCGGTGCCGTCGTCGGCGACAACGGTGACGTACACCGACTGGCCACGGCTGAATGCGGCTCCGGACAGCGTGTCGCTGGGTCCGGACTGGGCGAGGGCGCCGCCTACGTACCAGTCGTAGCTGAGCGTGAGCGTGTCGGCGTCGGCGTCCGAGGTCGTAGCCGTGGCGGTGAGCGTGTCGTTGGTTTGGGGAATGGTGGGGGAGAGCGTTACCGCGGAGACCGCAGGCGCGGTGTTCGCGATGGTCAGCGTGGCGCTGGTGCCCGTGCTGGTCTCGGTGCCGTCGTCGGCGGTGACGATGACGTAGACGTCCTGGTCGCGGCTGAACGCGGATGAACCATCCAGGGTGCTGCTCGTCCCCGACTGCACCAGCGCGCCGTCCACGTACCAGTCGTAGCTGAGCGCGAGCGCGTCCCCGTCGGGGTCGGAGGCCGTCGCCGCAGCGGTCAACGTGTCGTCGGTCTTCGCGACCGCGGGGGAGAGCGTGACCGACACCGTTGGAGCGGTGTTCTCGATGGTGAGCGACGCCGTGGCCGAGCCTGTGGCGCCGGTCGTGTCGGTGACGGTGACGGTGCAGCTGACCGTCTGATCGGCGTCGAAAGCCCCGGCGAGCGTGGATGTCGCCGCGCTGCTGGTGGTCGCGGCGACCGCGGAGCCGTCTACCGTCCATGCAAAGCTGGTTACGAGTGAGTCCGCGTCTGCGTCTGAGGCCGATCCAGCGCAGCTGAGCGTGCTGTTTCGCGTAGGAGCGGACGGCGTGAGGCTCACTGACGCGACGGGTGCAGAATTCGCGATGGTCACCGAAGCGACTCCGGCGGTGCTGGAGGTCAAGCCGTCGGACGCCGTGACCGCGACCGTCCAGACCTCGCCGCGGGTGGTCGCGCTGGCGGGCAGGTTTCCCGTGGTCGACGCGGCTGAAGCCACGCCATCGACCGACCATGCGTAGCTGTAGCTGACCGGATCGCCGTCCGGGTCTACCGCGGCGGTGTCGATGGACACGGTCAGATCGTCGTCGGTGTAGGGGCTGGCTGGGACCAGCGACACCCCGGGCGCGCTCGGGCCTCCGTTTACGGTGAACGAGCCCAGCGCGGTCGCGAATAATCCCGCGGTGTCGGTGACCGTGACCGTGAGCACGTGGTCTCCGACCGAGACGCCGCTGTCGATGAACTGCGCGAGGCCGGTGCTGTCCGGCGGACCTTCGTAGATCACGCCGTCGAGGCTGCTCTCCCAGGTCACGAGCAGATCGCTCGCAACGTCTTCGTTGTCGGTGACCAGCGCCGAGAACATCAGGTTGTCCCCGGCGTTGACCAGCTCGTCCAGCGTCGGTGTCTCCAGCGTGATCGTGGGCGCGGTGCCGACGGTCCAGCCGATGGACTGCGTGCAGGTAGCGCCGACCTCGTCGGTCACGCGCAGGGTGATGCGGTGGGCGTTGACGGACAAGGTGCTGGTCGCGAAATCGACGCTACCGTCGGTGTCGGGGGTGCTGGTGCCGATCACGCCGTCCTTGTCGCTGGACCACTCGACGGTCAGCTGGTCCGCAGCCACGTCTGCGTCGCTCACCGCTGCGGCGAAGTCGACGCGCTCGCCGTCTTCGCTCGCACCGCCATCGATCGGGGCGACAATGGAGCATGTAGGAGCGGAGTTCGGGGGGCCGACGTCGATCAGCACCGTCGCGATGCCCTCGTTGCCCGCGCTGTCGAGCACGTGCAGCTCCAGCGCGTGGGGGCCCTCGGGCAGCGTCGTGTAGCCCAACACCTCGCCCGCCGAGGTTGGGGTCGCTTCTACGGCTTCAAGGCGTGTGGCGCCGTCTTCCCACCATGCGCTGAGGCTCTCCGCGTCATCCTCAGTGTCCGCGACGGTGCCGCGGAAGGTGAGCAGCTGGTCGGAGTAGTAGACTCCGTCGGCCACGGGGCTAACGATGGTGGCGGTTGGCGTTGCGTTGGGCGTAACGTTCAGGGTGACGCTGTCGGTGCCTGCCGCCCCGCCGGGATCGGTGACCTCAAGGCGCACGGTTAGCGCGGTGCCGTCCGGAACGGTCAGCTCGCAGGTGGTCGAACCGTCGGCTGCGGGAGTAGCTCCGGCGCAGGCCTCGACGTCGTCCACAAACCAGCGCGTGGTGAGCTCGGAGGCGGCGTCGTTGGCGTCGCTCGCTGCGCCGCGAAGCGTCAGCAGGGAGCCGGCGAGCACAGTGGTGCCATCGGCCGGAGAGGTGATCTGCGCCTCGGGCGGGGCGTTGAAGGTGCCGACTTTTTGGTCGGAGCAGGCGCTGGTCAACAGCGACGGGGAGAGGATCAGGAGCGCGATCGGGGCAGGGCGGAGCAGGGACATAGGAGTCTTGTCGCAGGAAATGGTGCAGCAGTCTACCAAGGACGGCTGCCGGGCAAGATAGGCCACGCAGATGGTGCTTTTTTCCGTAGGTATTGTTCGCCCTGGCCGTGATCCAGCGGGCCTCGCCCCTGCATGTCAACATGAGTGAGACACTGCCCCCCCTCCCCTCCCCCGGGCGAGGAGACCGGAGCGCGCCGCGGGCCTGACCCCGCCGCAGGCCAACGGCCACGCGCACGGATCCGGCCCGCGGCGGTCGGCCGGCCCGGAGCCGGACGACGGAGGGCGACAGCCCGACCGCGCAGGACGCCGACCCCGGCCCGCTCCGGGGCCGGGGGCGCCCCCAAACGCCGACGTTCTCCCCCCGGAGTCCTACGCCCGACGATCCCGCAGAAACTCAGCCGCCGCCTCGGGAAACACCCCATGGATCGGCATCCCCGTGGCGGCCTCCACCGGGCTCGCCCCCGCAAGCCGCGGGAGGATCTCGACGCGCCACGGCTCGCCGTCCACCAGCACCAGATCGAGCGGCGCATCGCGCAGCGCGACGCGGATGCGCGCGACGGCGCGGTCGACCGCCCCCGCCACCGCGGCAATCAGCTCCGGACCGGTGCGCGCGAGGGGGGCGATGCCGAGGGTCGGGAGCACCCAGGCCTCGAAGGGCACGCGCGGGGCCCATGCGAGGAGCGCGGTGGCACCGGCGTCCTCGAGGATGCGCTCGCCGTGGGCGCGCTCGGCGTCGCGCCAGCCGCCGGGAGCGGTGGTGGGGAGCTCGACCGGCACCGCGAACACCTGCCACACCGCGTGCCCGCCGGGCGTGTACCGCCGCACCGCGCCGAAGCCGCGCAGGCGCGTGTCCTTGCGGAGGTCGGCGATGCGCGCCGCGACGGCCGCGAGCAGGGCCCCCTCCCCCTCCCCGGCGTGGCCGCGGGCTCCGTCCAGGAAGACGAGCTCGTGCGCGCCGATGGCCTGCCGCCGCACGCCGCCGGAGACGACGGTGGGGCGCGGATCCCCCTCGATGCCCAGCGCGGGGACGGGATGCGGCACCACGGTGACGCCGTCGTAGCGGGCGATGACGGGGCCGTCGTAGGCGCAGTGCCAGCAGGGCGCGGGATCGGCGGGGCCCGGCGCCGGAGCGTCGAACCAGCCGTCGTTCAGCAGCACGCCTCGCCCGGTGACCGGGCAGGTCCGCAGCTCACGCACGCCACCACTCCAGGGTCAGGTCGGGGAACACCCCGTCGTGCAGGCGGATGTCCTCGAGCTCGAGGAGGCGCAGCGCGTCGTCGGGCTCGCCCTTCGCGCGGGCCTCGGCGACGTTGCACGCGCGGTCGAAGCACGCGAGGTGCTCGCAGAAGCGGCGGAATCCGTAGTCCACCGCGCCCTTCGTGGTCACGACGAACTGCCAGTCGCTCGCCTGGAGGAGGAGCAGCTCGCGGGCGGCGGCCTTGAGGGCCTCCTCGACGGGCGGGCTCGTCTTCCACGGGAGGCGGCCGAGGGACTCGAGGAAGCGGTCCTCCGCGCGGTACTCGGCCTCCCACGTCCACTTCAGCTCGTCCGTCATCCACACGCGGTGGTCGCCGCCGGCGCCCCAGCTCCCCTCGGGGAGCGTCACCACCTTGTCGGGCGGGTGCGCGGCGAGGAACGTGGAGACCTGCGTGGGGACAATCGCGTCGTCGTGCGCCATCGCGCGGAACACCTCGCGCAGGAACTGCGGCCCCTCGCTCCACCAGTGCCCGAACAGCTCGGCGTCGAAGGGGGCGACGACCACGCCGTGGCGGCCGGTGCGCTCCTGGTGCCGCTGGAGCACCGCGCGCACGGTCGCGACGAAGTGTTGGGACTGCGTGTAGACCGCGCCCTTCACGTCGTCCGGCTGGTAGGGGTGCTTCGCGCCGAGGTCGGTCTTGGCGCCGGTCACCTTCCAGTAGCGGAGGCCCTCGGCGCCGTGCTTCTTGTGGAACTCGAGGTAGCGCCCGTCCCCCGGGTAGCCGACCTCGCCGCTCCACACCTGCTCGCTCACCTCGGGGTGCCGCGCGAGCGCGACGAGGCGCCCGGGGCCGCCGGTCGAGCTGACGAGGTGCGGCTCGAGCACGCTCCGCCACGCGCGGCCATCGTCCCACGTCGCCTGGTCCCAGCCCACCTTGCCGAAGCCGGAGGGCCCGATGACGCCCTCGCTGCGGGCGCCCTGGAACAGGTGGGCGTCCACGAAGAAGAAGCCGACGCCCTCCTGCGCGAAGATCTCCTCCACGCCCGCGCGCATCCGCGTGTCCCCGTGGACCACCGGCGGCTTCCACGGCCCCGCGGGGCGGTAGGCGCACTCGGGGAGCCACGCGCCCTTGGGCCGCATGCCGAGGTGGCGCTCGCTCGTCGCCACGCCGGCGCGCACCTGGGCACGCGCGCATGCGTCGTGTTGCAGGAGCGGCATGTAGCCGTGCGTCGCGTTGCTGGTGAGGAGCTCGATGTGGCCGTCGCGGGCGAGCTTCGCGAAGGCGCCGGCGATGTCGCTCCCGATGCCGAGGAAGCGCCGGAGGAGCCCCTCGTAGTGGTCGCGCCAGCGGGCGGCGAGGAACGCGAGGTGGAGGTCCCCCCGGGCGGTGAACTCGGCGTGGTCGGCCACGGCGCGGGTGGCCTGGGCGGAGAGCCACACGGGAAAGCGCGCGCGGAAGCCGGCGTTCCCGAGCTGCTCGAGCAGGATCGGCATCATCCCGAGCGTCAGCGGCACGGGCGTGCCCTCGGCCACGCAGGTCTCGACGACCTCGAGGAGGGGGAGCCAGGTCTCGGCGGCGGCCTCGAACAGCCAGACCTCGCCGTGCGGCCAGTGGCCGTGGTTCATCACCCAGGGCAGGTGGCCGTGGAGGACGAGCGCGAAGCTGCCGAAGGGCGCGGAGGGGGTCGGGGGCACGGTTCAGCCCTCCAGGGTGAGCGAGATGTCGAAGCGCTTGCGCTCCTGGCCCCAGAGCTCGACGGGCCACCACGCGAGCAGGCACACGCCCTGGAACACGGGAGCGACGCCGCGCGGGGTGCGGCTCACGGTCTCGATGGGGAAGTGCCAGAGGTGCGCGGGCGTGTGGAACGTGAGGAGGACGCGGTAGCCGCGGTTCTCGTCGACGAGGGCGACGCTGGTGACCTCGGGGTGGTCCCCGGGCTCGGTCACCGGCGTGCGCTGGTCGGGCGCGCTCTCGACGAACACGTTGGGGCCGAAGGCGCCGTCCAGGCCGAGGTTGAGCTCGACGGCGAAGCGGCTGCGCACCGGCTCGTGGTAGCGGTTGGCGACCTCGTAGCGCACGTCGATCGTCGGGGACTCGCCGTAGAACACGAAGCGCTTCTGGATGCGCACGAGGCGCAGCGCGGCGCCCTCGTTCACGTTGCCGTCGCGGGCGACGGTGATGTGGGTGTCGCCGAGCTCCGTCTGCTCCAGCTTGAGGAGCTGGTAGTCGGCGCCGACGAAGTCTCCTGCCTCGGGGAAGCGGCCGATCCGCACGTTCTGCGGGGAGGCCTCGGGCCCGAGGAAGTGGTCGAGGAAGCTGGCGCGGACGTGGCGGTCGTAGTGGAGCCGCGCGGCGAGGCCCTGCTCGGTGACGTGGAGGCTGGGGAGGCCGGCAAGATCGGTAGACTCGTCACCCAGCTCCTCCTCCTCTTCGATCTCGATCACCGCGGCGGGCTCGGTGTTCACGACGGTCGGGAGGTTCTCGGAGCGCTTGATCTCGGCGTGCTCGGGCTCGTCGCGGCGCGTGCGCACGTTGAGCAGGTTCCCCGGCAGGGACCACGCGTCGAGCTCGACGAGGGCGCCGCCGCTGGAGGGGGCGACGATCCCGCAGAAGTGCGGCGTGCGGACGATGATCTCGGCGCGGCCGTCGCAGTCGTAGTCGACCTTCTCGACCCGGGGCGACAGCTCCTCGAGCGCGGCGGCGACGGTGTACTCGGCGCGGAGGAGGCTGGCCCACGCCTGGGCGCGCACGCCGGGATCCTGGGCGCCCACGTCGGTCCCGAGGACGTAGGCGGCGCCGTTCTGCCCGCGGTACAGCGCGCGGGTCGCCTCTTCGAGGGCCTCGACGCGCTCCTCGGCCTCGGCGCCGGGGCGGCGATCGTCGCGCACGGCGGCGCGCAGCCGGGCGACCTCGGCCGAGGTGCGAAGCATGCGCTTGTGGAGCCGGTTGATCTCGGGGTGGTGCGCCAGGAGCTGCTCCCAGCCCGCGCCACGCAGGAAGGGCGCGGCGCGCTCGAGCGACCAGTCGCGGCCGCGGCGGGCCTCTCCCATCACCTCGGCGAAGGCCGCCCCGCGCGGGCCGAGGGCCGCGATCGAGATGGGCAGGCTCACGGAGGCGGGCGGATAGGCGCGGTCGGTCGGCCGCATGCGGTCGATGACGGTGCCGAAGCTCACGAGCTTGAGCCAGTGCGCGTTGTCGGTGAGCGCCTGAAAGAAGCGGCGGACCCAGCCGCGGTCGGGACCGAAGCAGTGGGTCGCGGAGGAGTCGAGGGCGGCCCCGAACCCCTCCCCCGGTACGGCGAGCACGACGCACCGGGCGCCGTCCCGCGCGCGCAGGGCGATGGCCTTGAGGATACGCCCCGGGCTGGTCTCGGGGACGAGGCGACCGAGCCGCGTGTCCGTGCAGAAGAGGGCGAGCGCCGTCCCTTCCCGCTCGGTGAGGTAGTAGCCGTCCGGCACGACCGGCGGGGAGAACTGGGACTCCTCGAGCACGGTGTACTGGAGGCCGAGCCGCCCGAGGATGCGCGCCGCGGAGGGGTCCCACGCGGTGTAGGGCAGCCAGGCGCCGCGCACCTTCACGTCCCCGTGCGCCCGCCACCACCGCGTCATCGTCGTGACCTGCCCGACGATGTCGCGCTCCGGGAGGGCCGGCAGCACACCGCCGCCCCACAACCCGCCGAGGATCTCGATGCGACCGGCCTGGACGAGCCCGAGCAGCCGCTCGAGTTGGTCCGGCGCGTGCATCTCCATCCACTCGAGGAGCTGACCGCTCCAATGCATCGACGCCCGGATGGCCGGGTACGCGTCGAGCGCGTCCAGCATCGGAAAGTACGCCCGCTCGAAGGCGAGGCGCAGGTCGTGACCGCTCGTTCCCGGCGGTTGGGTGTTGTGGAAGGCGAGGACGAGGCCGATGGATTGCACGGCCGCATCCTACCCCATCCCGAGCCGCTCAGTCCCCCAGCGCCCACTCCTCGTACGACGAGGCGGAGACGGGGTCCATCCGCACCCGGACGAGGTACCCGTCGGGAGCGATCGCGAGCTTGCCCTCGCCGCCGAGCGTGGCGAAGAGCGCGTCGACGGCGGCCCCGTCCTCGAGGAGACGCAGCTCGCCGCCGTTCGTCTCGACGTAGAGGTCACCCTGGTAGTCGAGCACCATGTCGAGCACGGCGTCGGGGAACGTGTAGATCGCGGTCGCGACGCCCGCGGCCGTGTCCACCGCGTACACCGTCGTGCCGGCCGAAGCGTAGACCCCGCCGTCCGCGTCGAGAGCCACGGACTCGACGTACTCGGCGAACGTCGCCACGGTGCGCGCGCCGCCGCTGGTGGACACGCAGTCGAGCGTCCCCGAGGAGGCCCAGTTGGGCACCCAGATGCAGCCGCCGTCGTCCATCGCGATGGAGCTGGCGCTCTGGTTCAAGTAGCTGCTCGTCCAGTTGGTGCCCGTCGCCAGGCCGCCGCTGGTGAAGACGGGGAGCGTGCTCCCCGACTGGTAGCCGAGGTAGCCGACGTTGGAGTACGACACGACGACGTCGCCGGTGACCGGGTCGAGGGCGAGGGAGCCGATGTTGTGGGTCCCCGTGCCCGTGAGGACCGTGGTGTCGCCGGTGCTCGCGTCGTAGCCGTAGACGTAGTCGGTGCCCGAGACGAGGGAGGACATCCACGCGACGCAGTCCGCGTCGAACACG
>CAJBVW010000604.1 GCA_903959175.1 uncultured Pseudomonadota bacterium | reverse complement strand
TGTCGGCGTCCGAGTCGAGCGCCTTCGCCAGCCGGTCCAGGCGGGCCGGCTCCCCGAGGAAATACCGGAGCGCGCGAGGCTTCCCGTCCCGAAACTCGCCGATGTAGCCGGCGACGGTCTTCGCGTTTCGCTCACCGAAGCCACCCTTCTCGGCCAGCTTGGAACAGTTTCCCTCCTTCAAGAAGAGCGCGCCGATCTGTGCGCACCAGGCCGCCCTCTGGCGGGGGGTGAGGTCGTGGGATTCAGGCATCGGGCCTCCGGTGGCTGGAAGGATGACTCGTCGGGCTGCCGAGATGTCCGTACGGACTCCGTAGACTAACGCTCGATCATGCGCGTGCCTACGGACTCCGTACGGCTCCGTACGGGCATGGGCGACCTACGATGCGGGGGCACCTCAAGGAGTTCAATGCCCCAGCGTCTCCGCTACTCCCAACACGCGCTCCAGCGCCTAGATGAACGCGGCATCCTGCGCCGCTGGGTCGACGCAGTTGTCGGCAGTCGGCCCCAAGTCTACGGGCGCGGCCAGATCTTCACGCTCACCGCCCGGGAACTCGCGTGCCGCTGCGGCGGGGACTTCCAGGATGGGCTGCGGGTCGTCGTCGACGGCTTCCGTCGCCGCGTCGTCACGGCGCACTGGCTTGATGGGCGGGCCGCATGAGCCGCCACCTCGTTCTCGTCTCCCTCGACTGGATCAGGCCCAAGGACCCGCGGACCTCCCTCGGTCACGCCTCGCTCCTGGCCCGCCTGGTGGAGGTCCGTGACCTCGTGGTCACGCCCGTCGCCTTTGCCGTCAACGACCCGGCGTTCACGCGGTCGGCGGTCCTCGCGGCGGTCCTCGCCGCGACGCGCAATGGCCAGGCCGACGTGGCCATCGGCGCCTACGTCTGGAACGAGCCCGTGGTGCAGTGGCTCCTCCCTGCGCTCCGGCAGTCCGGCTTCGCGGGAAGGATCATCCTGGGCGGGCCGCAGATCAGCTACGCACCGCCCGGTATCGACCGCACGTATCCGGACGCGGACATCTTCATCCGGGGCTACGCCGAGGACGCGCTTGCGGCCGTCGTGGCCACCGACGCGCCCGTCGATCTTGTCGGGGTGAGCCGGCGCGGGCACGACGTGTCCGAGCTTCCGGCGTCGGTTGACCTCCGGCGCCTGCCCTCTCCCTTCTTGGGTGGCGCGTTGCCACCGAGCGGGTTCGTGCGGTGGGAGACCCAGCGCGGCTGCATCTACGCGTGCACCTTCTGCCAGCACCGGGAGTCGGGCTCCCGCCTACGGCAGAACGTCCTCGCGCCCGCGCGCACGGCCGCAGAAATCGAGTGCTTCGTGCGCGGCGGAGCCCGGGACATCGCCGTGCTCGACCCTATCTTCCACTCGAATCCTGCCGCCGTGGACATACTGCGCAGGTTCCGAGAAGGCGGCTTCAGCGGCCGAATCTCGCTCCAGTCGCGGTTCGAGCTGATCGACGACGAGTTCCTGGACGCCTGCAAGGGGCTCGACATTCGCCTGGAGTTCGGCCTCCAGACCGTGCAACGGGCGGAGATGCGGGCGGTGGGTCGCATGAACGACCTCGCGAAGGCAGAAGCCGTGATCGCGGCGCTCCATCGTCGGGGGATCGCCTTCGAGGTGTCGCTCATCTACGGGCTGCCTGAGCAGACTGTCGCCGCGTTCGAGGCCAGCGTCCAGTGGTGCCAGGAGCGCGGTGTCTCCACGCTGAAGGCGTTCCCGCTGATGCTGCTGCGCGGGACCGGACTCGACCGGGACCGCGCCCGCTGGGGCCTCGTCGAGAGCGACGACGAGATCCCCGTCGTGAATGCGTCGTCCAGCTTCTCGAACGCGGAGTGGCTGGCGATGAGGGCGCTCGCCGAGCGCCTCGACCCGCCCGACTCTTCCGATCCGTCGGGCGCGGCCTGAGCGTGCTCGCCCCCTTCCGCCGCTCGCATTCCGCGGGTCGGTGGTGCACCGCCCGAAAGGGCACAACCAACAAGGAGATCCGAGCCCATGTCGGACAAGAAGCAGACCCCGATGACGCCGAAGGATGCCTCGCGCATCCAGAGCCAGGCCGACAAGAGCGGCACCAACCAGGGCTTCAAGGAGCGGGCGCAGGGCGCCGGCGACAAGAACGCCAACCAGGGCAAGGTGCCGCCGGCGAGCGGGAAGAAGTAGGGGCGTGGCCCAGGCGGGGTCGGCGAGAGCCGGCCCCGCCTGCGGGCGCTTCGCCGTCAGCTCGCCCGGCATCGCCGTGAGCCGATTCCGGATCCCCTTCTTCAGGCTCGCCGTGAAGACCCTCGAGGCGCTCGCCGCGCGGTACTGGCCGTCGCTGAGAACGGGGGCACCGGAGGTACGACCTCGCCATCCCGCCGGGGGTACCCGCAGGAACGGGTAGCGACGGGGGCAGTGCGAGACGTGGCCGAGGTGCGTGAACAGGCGGAAGGTCTCGGGCAGCTCCCGACCCAGGAACGCCTCAAGATCGCCGCGGCCGTCCGCGGTCACGGACACGAGCGCCGGGTCGAACGCGTGCTCGACCTGGGCGAGGGGGACGTGTTGGAGGGAAGGGAACAGATCACCAAGGTCCACCACCATCGACAGCCGCGCTCACGACCCACCATCCCCCACGCCGCCGCCAACGACCTCGTTGGCCTTCAGGACATCCGCGGCACGCTGGTCCGACGTGTGCTCGTAGATCTCGTCGAGCATGTCGCCGGTGGTCCAGCCGCCGACCTTCATGGTCGTGCGCCGCTCGACGCCGGCGAAGGCAAGGCGGGTCGCGCCGGTATGGCGCAGGGCGTGCGGGTTCAGTACCGGGAGGCCGATGGTGCGGCAGGCGCCAGCGAGGGCCTTTTTGAACGACCCCAGCGGCTTGTCGGGGGCGTCCTCCGCCGGGAAGATCCACCCATCGCGCGGCTGGCCAGCCGCGACCCAGTGGTCGCGCAGGCGGCGCAGGAGCTCGGGCGGGCTCGAGATCGTTCGCACGCTGGGCTTGTTCTTCGGGGACCAGCGCTTGCCGTTCGGAAGGTTCACCGCGCGGATCGAGATGTCGCCGGTGCTCCAGTCCGGATCGCGCTGGATGTCCGACCATCGCCGGTTCAGGACCTCGCCGGGGCGCATGAAGAGCGTCTCGCCGAGTCGGATGGCCAGAGCAGAGCCTGCCGGGCAGATGCCGAGGTCCACCCTCCGATCCAGCTCCTGGTACAACTCCCGGGTCTGGCCGGGAGTGAGCCACGGCGAGCTTCGACGGTCCGTCCCCGGGACGGTGTTGAGCTTCGGGGCCGTGGGGATGACGCCGTCCTTGGCGGCGACGTCGAGCGAGCGCTGGAACCAGCCGAGGTAGATCTGGCACGTGCGGGACCGGCAGCCGCGCTCGCGAAGCCGGCAGACGAAGCTGTCACCGTCCGCGACCGTGATGGCGTCGAGGCGCTTGTCGCCCAGGAATGGCAGGAAGGCACGCCGAGCGCAGTCGGCGGTTCGAACAGTCTTCTCCGCAAAGCCCTGGGCGACGATCCAGTCGTGCATGCGGGACTCCGGCCAGGCCGGCCACGGGTCCGTCGTCGCACCCCACCACTTAGCCAGGGTCGGACTCGCGACGCGAGAGGTGGGCGAAGCGGTCAGCGGCTCGCACTCGAGGCCGAGGAGGCGCCGCGCCTCCCAGTGCCTCAGCGCCGCCTCTGCGTCCGTCTTGGAGAGGAACCCCAGCGCGGCGCGCCGCTGCTTCGTTCCCTCCTTGTACGCGATCTTGAAGTACGTCTCCATCCGCCCACTGGCGGGGTTCTTCCTTTGTTCCTTCGCGAGAGATGCCAAGCTGCCTCCTTGCTGTAGGGACGTGAACGAGAACGGTTCGCCCGAACGAGCGCACCGCGGGCCGGAGTCGGTCCTTGAGAAGATCGTCCAGCTTGTCGACGCTGACACCGAGCCAGCGAGCGGCGCCGTCGCGGCTGGTCCACTCGCCGACGGGCTCAGCCGCGGCTTCGGCGGGCCGGTGCGTGGTCACCAACGCCTCGAGGGCGCCCGCGACGCGACGCTGGGCATGGAGCTCGGCGAGCCGAAACGCTCGCTCCTCGTCCCCCGGCGGCATGACGACGACACTTTCGTCGCCCTCGTGTACCACCACGTCCTCGAGCACCGCGCCGACACGGAGCCGGACCCGCCGGAGCGTGAGGGAGCTACCGTCGTCGTAGTAGATCTCGCGCTCGGACTCGTACTCGACGGGTCCCGAGGCCACGCGAAACCACGGCACGCCGTCGTCGTCGGTGAAGGCGACCGGGTTAGGAACTCGCATGACTTGAGACGAACCAGAATCGTAGAACATGTGCAGGTGATGCCCTATGACCTGTACATACCATCAGCGATTCCCGGACGTCTACGCGTTCGTCACCCTTCCCGAAGAAATCAGATGGCCTCCTCCGATCCGTTCCCGCAGGCACTCCGCACCTGGCGCCGTCAGGCTGGCGTCTCTCAGGCGGAGCTTGACGCGGCGCTCGAGAAGACTCCCGGCACGATCACCCAGATCGAAGCAGGGCGCCTGAAGCCTCCTGACCGCGCCACCTGCATGGTGTTGGCGGCGGCGCTCGGTGCGCCCGCTTCAGATGTTTGGCGTCTCGCGCGGGACGAGCGCCTACGTCTCGCGGACGCAGAGGCCTATGCCGACCTCAAGGCCGACCTTGAGCGCGGCGAGACGACGCTCCTCGACCACGAGGAGGAACTCATCCTCACGCTCCGCGCCCTCGACCGCGCGCAGAGCGCGAAAGAAGGCACCGTCGCGCAAGACATCGCTCGAATCTCGGGCGTCCTCGTCGCCTGCCTGTTGGAGAAGGACACGCTCCGTGGGCGGGTTCCAAGGAAGCTGGTGTGGGCTTTGGCTCGCACGAGCAAGCTGCCGACGACCAGGCTCCTGCGTCTCCTACTGGTCGTCATCAAGACCGTGGAAGCCGTCATGAACGAGACTGCCCCATCCGGACGTCCTGGCCCGTCCGAGTTCGTGGACGAGCTGTAGCCCCGTCACCCCTCCCTGACGGCCGGCGGGGCGTGGCATCGCTCCGCCCGCTCGCCCGGCAAGAGCGTGTACGAGCCCGCGGGCTCCAGGCCGAACGCCTGCCCTGGCCGGGCGGTCGATTCCGTAAGCCGTCGAGCCGATGCGTCGCAATGCAAAGCCCCTCCGTTACCCAGCGCGTTACCCAGCGCGCTGTGGTCGCGGAGGCGACTCTGCAATTATGGGCTTTGAATGTGGTCGGGGCGGCCGGATTCGAACCGATGACCTCCTGCGCCCAAGGCAGGCGCTCTACCAGACTGAGCTACGCCCCGAAGTTCGCGCCATATCCCGTCTGGGCGCCGCCGCACCTACACCGGACCGGCGACCGGGCAGTCCGCCGCGATCTCTTCGGCGAACACGGCGTACCCGTAGGCGGGTAGCCCCTGGATCCGAAGCCCGTCGGCCGCGTAGACGCCGGCGAGGCCGTGGGTGAGGTCCTGGAAGGCCCCGTGCGCGTCGATCCGCAGCTCGCGCGTGGCGGTCGCGCCGAGGTTCGCGACGACCACGATCCGGCCGGCCTCGGTGGCGCGGCTGTACGCGAGCACGGCCGCCGAGTCGGTTGCGACGGGCTCCCACGCGGCGCCCTCGATGGCGTCGCGCACGCAGGCGAGGTCTCGCACGAGGTTGAGCGTGCTGTCCGGGTCCGCGACGGCCCCGGCGACGTTGCGGCCCTCGGCGTAGGCGGGATCCAGCGTGAACCACGCGCTGCCCGTCGAGAAGCCGGCGTTGCGCGAGCTGTCCCAGGGCATCGGGGCGCGCTGGGCGTAGTCCTGGCCGGTGGCGGTGGTCGCGTCCGCGAGGTCGAGCTCCTCGCCGTAGTAGAGGACCGGGTCGCCGGGCAGGGTGAGCTGGAGCACCATCAGCAGGCGACGCGCGGCGGCGTCGGGGACGAAGGCGGGGAGGCGCGCGAGGTCGTGCGAGGACACGAAGGTAGCGGTGCGGCCGAGGGCGTCGGCCTCCTCGGTGGCCTGGAGGAGCGCGAGGAGGGGCGTGGGGGTGCCGGTGCCGACGGCCTCAAGGAGCGCGGTGCGGCGCGGGAAGTCGAGCACGCGGTCGCTCTCCGGCGCGGCGTCGGTGCCGAGGAAGCCGGCGTTGTCGGCTACGTCGGGCTCGCCGGCCTCGGCGAGGAAGACGGCGTCGGGGTTCACGTCGGCCGCGTACGCGTAGAGCTCGGCCAGGAGCGCGTGGGTCGCGTCGGTGTTGGTGATGGCGCCGTCCGCCTCCACGAGGGTGGTGACCGCGTCCAGCCGGTAGCCGTCCACCCCCGCGTCGAGCCAGGCGCCGAACACGTCGAACATGCGCGCGCGCGTCGCGTCGTTCGTCCAGTCGAGGTCGGGGAGATCGGCGCCGAAGAAGCCGTAGTAGTAGTCGCCGGCCGCGCTCGGGAACCAGCGGTGGGTGTCCCACTGGGTGCCCGCGAAGAGGAAGAGATCGCGCTCGGGCGCCGCG
The DNA here is from genome assembly GCA_903959175.1 of uncultured Pseudomonadota bacterium. Lineage (GTDB taxonomy): Bacteria > Myxococcota_A > UBA796 > UBA796 > SXON01 > CAJBVW01. The sequence continues at coordinate 30,940 of CAJBVW010000604.1, read as the reverse complement.
GAATCGGCCTCGGCCGCGGCGAACCACGGGTGGGTCCGCGCGACGTGGTTGAAGGGGAGGTCGAGGAGGACGCGCATGCCGCGCACGTGGGCGTCCGCGAGCAGCGCGGAGAGCGCATCGGCGTCGCCGTAGTCCGCGCGCACGCGGTCGAAGTCGGTCACGTCGTAGCCGGCGGGCCCGACGCTCGGGAAGACGGGCATGAGCCAGAGGGTGCGCACGCCCATGGCCTCGAGGTGGTCGAGCCGCGTGCGGACGCCCTCGAGGTCGCCGATGCCGTCGCCGTCGGAGTCCTGGAAGGAGCGCACGTAGATCTCGTAGGTGAGGCCGAGGCCGCGCCCGGTGTCGCCGGCGCTGCGGCCGGAGGCGGCGGAGAGCGCGGGGCCCCCGGTCGCGAGGGGGGCCGCGGGGGCGGTCGGGGCGGTGCAGGCGAGGGACAGGGAGGCGAGGAGGCAGGCGGGCAGACGCACGGGTCACCGGGAGGGGTGCCCGCCCTCTCCAAGAAACGCGCCACGCGTGGCACCGAGAGAACTATCGTGATCTCAATGACTTATGTGATCCACCCCGACGGACGTCCGACGGACATCCGTCACCCCCCGACGGACGTCCGTCACCCCGGCCGCGTCAAGGCGCGCTCGTCGATCCTCCGCGGGATAGGGGCGCGCATGCGGTTCGTCACCCCGGCTCTCTTCGCAGCGGCAGCGGTCTACATCGGCTGGTACAACGCCCAGCACACCGATCGCGCGCTCGTCCTCCCGTTCCTCGACTCGCTCTCGCCGAGCGTCGCGGGCAACATGGCGGCGCAGGGCGCGCTCACCGTGCAGGTCTTCGGCGGGCTGGCGCTCGTCTTCACGGTGCGCGAGGTCGTCCGCTACTTCCGCAGCCGCGGGGCGGACGACGCGTCGTAGGCCTTAGAGGCCCTCGATCAGCCGATCGAGGTGCGCCATCGCGGCGCCGCGGTGGCTGATGGCGTCCTTCTCGGCGGGGGCGAGCTCCGCCATCGAGCGCGGGCTCCCCGCGGGGACGAACAGCGGGTCGTAGCCGAAGCCGCCGACCCCGCTCTCCGCGAAGGCGATGACGCCCTCGCACGCGCCCGAGGCCGTGCGCTCGACGCCGGGGCCCACCAGCGCGAGCACGCAGCGGAACCGCGCCGTGCGATCCGACCGCGCGCCCAGCTCGGCGAGGAGCTTGGCGTTGTTGGCCGCGCTCGTGCCTTCGTCGCTGTAGCGCTTGCTCCACACGCCGGGCCGTCCGCCCAAGGCGTCGACCTCGAGGCCGGAGTCGTCCGCGAGGCAGACCTGCCCGGTGTGGGCGAACACGAAGCGCGCCTTCTCCAGGGCGTTCGCCTCGAACGTGGCGCCGGTCTCCGGAGGGTCGGGGAGCTCGTCGGGCATGATCACCCAGTCGATGACCGGCGCGATGCGACGGAGCTCTTCGATCTTGTGGGCGTTGCGGCTGGCGAGGACGATCTTCACTCGATGCGCATCCGCCAGCTGCAGCCGGTGGGGTTGTCCATGACGACGATGCCCTCGGCGTCGAACTCGGCGCGCAGGCGGTCGGCCTCCGCCCAGTCCTTTGCGGCGCGGGCGGCGGTGCGCGCGAGGATGCGGGCCTCGATGTCCGCGAGGGACTTGCCGGCCGCGGCGAGGCGCTTCTGCTTGACCTCGTCGAAGAAGGCCTGGGGCTCCATCGCGGCGATGCCGAGCACGTTGGCGGCGAGGTCGAAGGCGGCGATCACGGGCACCATCGCGAGGGCGCCCTTGGTGCGGGCCTTCTTGTCGTTGCCGAAGCGGTTCACGGCGCGGACCAGCTCGAACAGCGCGGCGAGGGCCTGGGCGGTGTTGAAGTCGTCGTCCATCGCGTCGTTGAAGGCCGCGGGGAAGCCGATCGCGAGGGCGTAGAGCTCCTTCGCGGGGTCTCCGAGCTCGGCGACCGGCGTGGGGGTGGCCCGCGCGACCTCGAGGGCCGTCTCCTTCGCGCTGTAGATGCGGTCGAGCGCGCCGAGGGCGCGGACCAGGCCGTCCGCCGCGTAGGGCAGGGGAGAGCGGTACTGGGTCTCCGCGAAATAGAGCCGGAGCGCCTCGGCGGGCACCTCCTGCAGGATGTCGCGGATGCGGATCACGTTCCCGAGCGACTTCGACATCTTCTCGTCGTCCGCGCCGTCTTCGTCGGGGCGGGGCAACGTGAGGTGGCCGTTGTGCATCCAGTAGCGGGCGTAGGGCCCGTGGCCCGTGCCGCACTCGGACTGCGCGATCTCGTTCTCGTGGTGCGGGAACACCAGGTCGATGCCGCCGCCGTGGATGTCGAACGTGTCACCCAGGTAGTGCCGCGCCATCGCCGAGCACTCGATGTGCCAACCGGGGCGACCGCGACCCCAGGGGCTGTCCCAGGTGGGCTCGGCGGGGTCCCCCGTGGCGGCCTTCCAGAGCGCGAAGTCAGCGGGGTTGCGCTTGGCGGAGTCCACCGCGACGCGCTCGCCGGCGCGCAGATCGTCCAGCTTCTTCCCGGAGAGGTGCCCGTAGGCGGGGTAGCTCTCGACGGCGAAGTACACGTCGCCGTTGTCGGCGCGGTAGGCGTTGCCCTTCGCGATGAGGCGCGCGATGAGCTCGAGGATGTCGGGGATGTGCTCGCTCACCCGGGGGGCGCGCGTGGGGGGGAGGATGCCGAGGGCGGCGAGGTCCTCTTCGAGGGCGTGCACGAAGGTGGCGGAGAGCGCCAGCGGATCGAGGCCGCGCTCCTTGGCGCGGGCGATGATCTTGTCGTCGACGTCCGTGTGGTTGCGGACGAACGTGACGTCGTAGCCGCGCTGGCGGAGGTGGCGCACGACGAAGTCGAACGCCATCATCGCGCGAGCGTGCCCGATGTGGCAGTAGTCGTAGACCGTCATCCCGCAGACGTAGAGGCCGATCTTCCCGGATTCCCGGGTTTCGAGCGGCTCAATCGTGCGGGAGAGGGTGTTGTAGAGGCGGATGCGTGCGGACATGGGGCGCCGTCTATCCGCGCGGACCCCAGACCGCGACGGCTACTCCGTCTTCAGCGCGAAGAGCGCGTCGATCTCTGCCCCGACGAGCTTTTCGTCGTGGTCCTTCGCGACGGCGATCTCCTGGACGAGCAGGCTGCGCGCCTGGTCGAACATCTTGCGCTCGCCGAAGGAGAGGGCCTTCTCGCTCTTGAGGAGCGCGAGGTCACGGAGGACCTTGGCCACCTCGAGCGGATCGCCCGTCTTGATCTTGCTCATGTAGTCGCGGTAGCGACGGTTCCACGTCTGGTTGTCCGTGGGGACGTCCCGGTCGCGGAGGATCTCGTAAACCTTGTCCACATGGTCGCGGGAGATGACACCGCGCATCCCGATCGAGCGCGCGTTCTGCACGGGCACCCGGATCGTCATACCGTTGTCGAGGATCTTCAAGACATAGACGGTGACCTTCTCTCCGTCCATCTCTTGAGTCACGACGTCTCTGATGATCCCGACGCCATGAGCAGGGTAGACCGCCTTGTCGCCGACATTGAACTCCATGGATCCTCGCTGGCGCTCGTACCGCCCGGCCCTGCCCTGGAAGAGCAGGCGTATCGGGGGGAGCACCGGGCGGATCCGAAAGAGCCCGCACGGACGCGCTGGGCGAACGAGCGTGGGGCTCTTAACCCGTTCTTGGCTCTCCATCCAAGCAAAAGTTCCCCCAATCGCCGTCTTGCCTGCCGTTCGTGCCGCGCCAGCCGCTCCCGGCCCCGCGCCCGGTGCCTCGCGGCAGGCCTCCGTCCGCCTGCTGCTCGCGCGCATGGTGCTCGTGCCCGTCGTTCGCCGCGCGGCTACGGTCGGCGCCCTGGTGTGGCTGGTGCTCGCGCTGGGGGGGCTCGGGCAGGCGCTCCTGGTCAGCGCCGTCGTGCCCGATCTCGACCTCCTCGGGCGGATGTTCCTGGGCGCCGCGGGCGTCGGTGCCAGCCTCGCGCTCCCCGTCGGCGCGCTCGGGGGGCTCGCCTCGGGCCTGCGGCAGGTCGCGGAGGATCGCGCGTGGCTCGGCCTCCGCAGCCTCGGCGTCGGGGGCCGCGCCCTCCTCCCGCCGGTCGTCGCGTTCCTCGGCGGCGTGGCCGCCCTGTGGTTGGGCGTGACCCACGTCGGGGAGCCGCTCGCGCGGGCGGCCCTCCGGGACGCGCGGATCGCCGCCGCCGTGCGTGTCGTGCCGGTCGAGGGCCGCGTCGTGGCGCTGGGGGGATGGGCGGCCGCGGTCGAGCATGGCGTCCTCCACTTCGCCGGGGGAGAGTGGAGGGGGAAGGCGGCGTCCTGGGAGATCCGGCCGGCGCTCACCGGGGTCGTGGTGGAGCTCCGGGACGGCGAGCTGCAGGGCCTCGACGGCGCGAGCCGCGCCCGCTTCGCCGCGCTGGAGATGCCGATCTCGCTCGGGGGCACCGGCGGGAAGGTCCACGCCTCCGAGCGCACCACGCCGGACCTCCGCCGGCAGCTCGCGGTGAGCGCGGCGCTCGGCCGGGACGCGTACGAGCGGTGGATCCTGTGGAAGCGGACGTTGCTCCCACTCTGTTTTCTGTCCATCGGCCTCGCGGTGCCGCCCCTCGCCCTCCGCTTGCGGTGGCCGCTGTTGGCCCTCGTCGGCGCGCCGGTGGGCCTCGTCTGGGGCGCGGTGCGCGTGGGCGACCAATGGGTCGCGGGCGTCGGTCTGGCGCCGGTGGCGTGTGGCGTCGTCGCGGTCGCCGTCGGGTGGCTCCTCTACGCGTGGCGCGGGTGGCGCGATGCCTGAGCGCCCCCGATGAAGCGCGCCCTGCTCCTCCTCGCCCGCGCCGTCGTCGGCGGGGTGGTCGCCGCCCAGCTCGCGGGCGCCGCGCTCTTCGTGCTGGTGGTCCTCGTCGAGGCCGCGGACGCCTCGCTCCCCGACGTGCTCCGCGCCGCGGCGACGCGCGTCCCCGCGCTCTGGGCGCAGGCCTCCGCGGTCCTCGGCCTGTGCGGCGCCGCGCTCGCGGTCGTGCGCCTGCGTCGTCAGGGCGTGCTCCTCGGGCTCGCGTCCCTCGGCGTGGGGCCGCGCCTCGTGCTCGTCGTCGCGGGGTTGACCGGCGCCGCCGTCGGGGGCCTCGCGAGCCGGGTGCCGGTGGACGCGCCGGCGCGCACGGGGGAGTGGGCCCGCGGCGACGGAGGCTGGATCCGGGACGGGGAGGGCTGGCCGGACGCCCCCGGCGGCGTCGTGCGGCCGCTCCCGCGGGCCACGCGAGACCCCGTGGCGGACACCCTCACCGGGTGCGCCGCGGGCGCGCTCGGGGCCACGCTGGGGCTCTACGCGGGCGCCGCCCCCACGCTCGTCGCCGCCGCGCTCCTGCTCGTGACCGACCTCGTGGCGCGGGGCCTCGCCGAGCGTGGCGCGCTCCCGACGGCGGGCGTGGGCGTGGCCGCCGCCGTGGCCGGGGCGGCGATCCTCGTCCTACTCCTCCGCGCGCCCCTGTTCCCGCGCCGGTGGGGCTGACCGCCTACGGTACGGCGAACGCCGCGATCACCGCGGCGCCCACCGCGACCGGCAGCGCCCGCGCCGCCCAGGTGCCCGCGTCGGGGAACCGCCACCCGCCGACGGCCGCGAGCGTCGCCCACCACAGCGCCGTCGCGACGCGCCAGTAGTAGCCGACGTGCAGGCTGGGGCCGACGGTGCGTGGATCCGGCTCGCCGATCGCGCCCCGGAGCCGGAGCGCCGCGTACCCGACGATCGCGACGACCACGAAGCACAGGATCGCGGAGGTTCGTGCGTTCGCCTTCATCCGGGCGCCCCGGCGCGCACCATCGGGCACTCCGGATCGGGCGCGAAGGGATCGCCGGTGAGGTGGGCAGCGACCGCGTGGCAGCCGCCGCGGCACATGTCACGGTATGCGCAGGAGGCACACGCGCCCTGCGTCACGCCCTCGCGCCACTGCGGCGTGACCGGCCCCGGGACGAAGCTGCACGGGTGCTCGGCGCCGGCGGGGTCGACGCTGACGAGGGCGTCGCCGCCGTGGCAGCCGAGGAAGGCGAAGGCGCGCATGCGCTCGGGGTCGACTCCGTGCGCGGCCAGGAAGGGCACGAGCGAGCAGTCCACGCGGAAGGTCACGCCGGGGTGGGCCTCGACGAGCGCGCGCGCCCGCGGCCAGAGGTCCCAGCCCTGCTCGGGGGTGAGCCGGCGGTCGAGGTAGCCGGCGGTGCCGCGCCCGGCGGGCTTGAGGCGGAGGAGCTGCACGTCGCGCGCGCCGGCCTCCACCGCGGCGAGCACGGTCTCTTCGATGCGATCGAAGCCCGCGCGGTCGAGCACGACATTCACGCCCACGCGCGCGCCCGCCGCCGCGAGCACCCGGATCGCCCGCAGCGCGCCGTCCGCGCCGTCGTAGCCGCGCGCCGCCGCGAAGGCCGCGCCCACGCCGTCGAGCGACACGTTCACCTGGGAGAACCCCGCGAGATCGGCGGCGCGGCGCTCGGTGAGCCCCACCCCGGAGGTCGTGAGCCCGAGCGTGAGGCCGTGGCGGCGCGCAGCGGCGGCGATGCCGGGGAGGTCGGGGTGGCGGAGGGCCTCGCCGCCGCCGATGGCGACGCGGAAGACCCCGCGCGCGGCGAGGGCGGCGAAGCGCGTGTCGAGCACGTCCACGGGGACGTGGGGGCCGTCCGGCGTCGGGTCGATGTGGCAGGACGGGCAGGGGAGGCCGCACGCCTTGGTGACCTGCACGTGGGCCTCGATGGGGGCCTCCACGGTGTCGCCGGTGGTGACGAGCGCGGGCGGGTCGTCTACGGCGCGGGTCTCGCCGCCGCCGGGCTCGGGGCGTCGGCGCCGCGCCGGCCACGCCTCCGCCGCGACCCACAGGATCCCGACGGCCGCTTGGGTCCACACCAGCGCGTTGAGCACGTTCCCGAGCGACGAGCAGTTGGGCGCGTGCCCGAGGCGGATGCGACGGATCGGGCGCGCCATCAGAAGCCCAACGAGGGGTACCAGCCGTTGGCCCACGCCACCGCGCCGAAGCCCCCGAGCGTGCCGGGAACCGCGATCCAGCGCGGCGCCCGCCCCGCGAGGAGCACGGCTACGCTCACGACGAGGCCGGAGGCCGCGAAGCCGGTCGCCACGCCGTCCTCGTACAGCGCCGCGAGGACGACGGGGACCGCACCCAGCAGTCCCGCCGCGAGGCCCGCGGAGCGCCACCGCCACGGACCGGGCCCGCGCGCCGCGACCGCGAGGTAGGCCACGCCGACGGCGCCGGCGACCCCCGCCACGACGCGCCGCTGCCCCTCGCGGCGGTCGAAGGCGACGCGCCCGGCGACGAAGGCGCGCTGCGTGTCGGTGGCGCCGGGGTCGACCGCGAGCTCCGCCCCGATCCGCGCGACGGCGTCGTGCTCGCCGCGCCGCGCGCGCTCGTTCGCCAGCCACACCCGCATCGACGCGGCGGCCGGGCCCTCGGGCGCGGCGGCCAGCGCGGCCTCCACACGCGCGACGGCGGCGTCCGAACCGAGCGTTCGGTACTCCCGACGCACCTCCTCGAGGGCGCCCCACCCGGCGAATCGGTCGGCGGCCTGGGGAGCGAGCGCCGCGGCGCGGGTGGCGCAGTAGCGGCCGTCCCGCCCGCCGGGATCCGCGGCGGCGCAGGCGGACCATGCGGCGAGGGCCGCGGGCCAGTCGCGGGCGGCGTCGGCGGCGTCCCCGTCCGCACGGTCGGACGCGTCCGCCGTGGACACCAGCCCTGCGAGCAGGACTGCGATCACGACGGGAACACGCCCGCGAGGTTGGTCAGCGTGCGCTCGTAGCACTCCACCCACTCGGGGCGGACCACGTTCTGGAAGTAGCCGCGGAAGGGCGCGGGCGGCGCGTTCAGCGGGGTGAGCAGGCGCACCTTCGTGCCGCCGGCCTCCTCCGAGAGGCTCCACCGCGTGACGAAGCCGCGCGAGCCGAGGTGGTCGAGGTCGATGAGGCGGGGGGCCTCGGCGCGCACGAGCGTCATCGCGAGCTTGCGGTGCATCGCGCCCATGTCGTACCGGACGACGGCGTTCGCGCCTTCGCCGTAGGTCCGCCCGCCGGGCTCCCAGAGGCCGACGCAGTCCGTCGGGAACAGGGCGCGAAGGTGGTCGAGGTCGAGCAGGTGGGAGAACACCGCTTCGGGCGCGGCGGGGATCACGCGCTCGGCGGAGATGTCGGTCTCCGCGCCGTCCCACTTGCCGGCGAGCGCCACGGAGGAGAGGAAGAGCAGCATCGTTCGCTGTTCTAACGCGGGATCGGCCGCCTCGGGAGCGACGCGGCTACGGCGCCTGGGCTAAGATGGCGGCATGTTCAGGCGACTCGTCAATCTTCCCTTCTCCGTCGCGACGCGCGCGGCCCGTGCCTTCCAGGAGCGCGAGGACGCCAAGCTGCGCGAAAAGTACGGCGCCACCCAGGATCCGGGCGACATGGCGAACACCCACGGGCCCCCGTCCGCGCCGAAGGTGTACTCCACCCTCGATCCCGCCACCATCCGGATGGACGCCGCGAGCGTCCGCGGGGCGCAAGGGCAGGGCCGGAACGTCCTCCTCGTCGACCTGCGCGAGCGTCGCGTGGGCGAGGGCATCCCGGGTGCGCTCCACATGCCGCTCTCCGAGATCTCCACCCGCGTCTCCGAGCTCTCCGACGATCAGCTCGTCGCCGCCTTCTCGGACGATGACGCCAGCGCCACCCAGGCCGTCCTGTTCTTCCGCGAGCGCGGGATCGAGGACTCCTGGGTCCTCCCCGGCGGGATCGCGCGGTGGAAGGCGGCCGGCGGCCCGACCGAGGCCGCGTAGCCCGTGGAGCACTCCAGCCAGTGGCTCCCGCCGACGCTGCGCACCGAGCGCCTCGTCATCCGTCCCTTCACCGCGACCGACATCGGCGCCTTCCGCACCTACGCCGAGGGCCAGCCCGCCACGGAGTACGGCTCGTGGCTCGGCGGCGCCAGCCCGACGGACGCCGCCCGCTACCTCGTCGACACCATCGCCCGCTACGGCCGCCCGCCGCGCGCCGACCTCGGCGTCGTCTTCGAGGGGCAGCTCATCGGCGGCGTCGCGTTCCGGCAGGTGTGGCTCTCCCCGCCGACGTTCGAGCTCGGCTGGGTCCTCCACCCCGCGATGGCGGGCCGGGGCCTCGCGCACGAGGCGATCGCGGCGCTGCTCGGTTGGCTCTTCGAGACCCACCCCGACGTGCACCGCATCGAGGCCCGCGTGCGCGGCTCGGACGCGAGCGGCATCCGCCTCCTCGAGAAATTGCACTTCGTTCGTGAAGGAGTCATCCGCCACGAGCGTAGTGGTGCCGACGGAGCCCTGCTCTACGGGCTGCTCCGCTCGGAGTGGACCGGATGATGATGATGATCCTGGCCCTCGGCGGCTGCCGCGAGGTCCAGCAAGCGGCCACCAAGGTGCAGAAGCTGGCGATGCGCGCGAAGGAGGAGGCGACCACGCCCGCCCTCGCGTGTGACGCCGCCGTACCCAACGAGGAGCCCCAGGGCTGCTTGAGCGGCACGCTGAAGTGCGGGGACGTCATCGAGGGCACCATCGAGGGCGGCGAGTCCAACTGGAGCGACGACTTCTACGCCGGGATCTTCTGCTTCCCCGCGGGGGACAACCGCGCCGGGCCCGAGCGCGTCTACCGGCTCGAGGCGCCCGCCAACCAGGACATCCACATCAAGCTCCAGTCCGACTGCGTCGATCTCGACATCGCCGCGCTCGCCTGGCAGTACGAGGGCACCTGCCCCGGCGTGAACCACCTCATCCCCGAGTGTGAGGCGGACGCCCACGTCGGCGGCGGGGACGTGCACCTCAGCACCTTCAAGGCGCGCGACTACCTCGTCGCCGTCGAGGGAAAAAACCGGAAGACCGGCCCGTTCCGGCTGACGGTCACCTGCGGGCCGCTCGCGGGGCGCTGAAGGTCGCGGGCCGCGCGTAGGTCGCTGAGCGGGCCGTCCGCCGAGCCGGTCCCCCCAAAAGCACGAGAGCCGGCCACCGTCTCCGGTAGCCGGCCCCCTGGCCCCCGCGTCCGGAGCCTACGCCTTGGCGGCGGCGGCCTTGCTGCGGATGAGGTTCAGCGCGCTACCCGCCTTGAACCACTCGAACTGCTCGGGGGACTGCGTCGTCTTCACGGGGACGCGGTCCACCGTGCCGTCGGTATGCGTGAGTACGAGCGTCGGGGACTTGCCCTGGGGGATCCCAGCGATACCCTCGATGGCGACGCGATCGTCCTCGCGCACCTTCTCGTAGTCGGCGGCGTCCGCGAAGGTGAGGGGGAGCAGGCCCTGCTTCTTGAGGTTGGTCTCGTGGATGCGGGCGAAGCTGCGCGCGACGACGGCGCGGGCGCCCATGAGGCGCGGCTCCATCGCGGCGTGCTCGCGGGAGCTGCCCTCGCCGTAGTTCTCGTCGCCGATGGCGACCCAGCCCTGGCCCGAGGCGCGGTAGCGCTTGGCGAGGTCGGGGTAGGCGACGCCGGCCTCGTTGGCGACCACGTCCTTGCCCTTGCCCATCTCACCGGTGAAGGCGTTGTTGGCGGTCAGGAAGAGGTTGCCCGAGATGTTCGTGAGGTGGCCGCGGTACTTCAGCCACGGCCCGGCGGCGGAGATGTGGTCCGTCGTGCACTTGCCCTTGGCCTTGAGCAGCACCACGAGCCCGCCGATGTCCTGGCCGTCCCATGCCGCGAAGGGCGTGAGGCGCTCGAGGCGGTCGGACGTGGGCGCGATGGCGATCTCGGTCGACTTACCGGCCTCGGAGGGGGCGATGAAGCCGTCGAAGCCCGGGAGGAAGCCGTTGACCGGGAGCTCGTCGGCGACGGGCGCCTCGAACTTGAAGGTCACGCCGTCCCGGGTGATCGAGTCGGTCATCGGGTTGAAGCGGAGGTCCCCGGCGAAGGCGAGCGCGGTCACGATCTCGGGGCTGCCGATGAAGGACAGCGTGGCCGTGTTGCCGTCGTTGCGAGCGGGGAAGTTGCGGTTGAAGGAGGAGACGATGGTGTTCGACTCGCCCTTCTGGATGTCGTCGCGCTTCCACTGGCCGATGCAGGGCCCGCAGGCGTTCGCGAGCACGGTGCCGCCGATCGCGGCGAGGTCGGCCATCTGGCCGTCGCGCTGGATCGTCGCGTAGATCTGGTCCGACCCCGGCGAGATGAGGAACGGCGCGGCGGACCTGAGCCCGGCCGCGGCGGCCTGGCGGGCGAGGTGCGCGCTGCGGCCGATGTCCTCGTAGGAGGAGTTGGTGCAGGAGCCGATGAGGGCGCTGCTGATCTTGGCGGGGTAGCCCTCCTTCTCCACCGCGGCGCGCATCTCGGAGACGGGGCGCGCGAGGTCGGGGGTGTGGGGGCCGACGAGGTGCGGCTCGAGCGTGTCCAGATCGATCTCGACCACGCGGTCGAAGTACGCGGCGGGGTCCGCCTCGACCTCGGGATCGGCACGGAGGAACGCGGCGTTCGCGTCACACAGGTCGGCCTCGGCCGAGCGGGTGGTGGCGCGGAGGTACGTCGCCATGCGGCTGTCGTAGGGGAAGACCGACGTGGTCGCACCGAGCTCGGCGCCCATGTTGCAGATCGTCGCCTTGCCGGTGCACGAGAGGCTCTCGGTACCGGGGCCGAAGTACTCGATGATCGCGTTGGTGCCGCCCTTGACGGTGAGCAGCCCGGCGAGCTTGAGGATCACGTCCTTCGGGGAGGTCCAGCCGGAGAGCTTGCCGGTGAGCTTGACGCCGATGACCTTCGGGCAGAGCACCTCCCAGGGGAGGCCGACCATCGCGTCCACCGCGTCCGCGCCGCCGACGCCCACCGCCAGCATGCCGAGGCCGCCCGCGTTGGGGGTGTGGCTGTCGGTGCCGATCATGAGCGTGCCGGGGAGCGCGTAGTTCTCGAGGATCACCTGGTGGATGATGCCCGCGCCCGGCTTCCAGAAGCCGATGCCGTAGCGCTGCGAGACGGTGCGAAGGAACTCGTAGACCTCGTAGTTCTCGTCGAGGGCGACCTTCATGTCCTCGGCGGCGCCGCTGCGGGCGCGGATGAGGTGGTCGCAGTGCACGGTGGAGGGGACCGCGGTGGTCTCCTTGCCGGCGAGCATGAACTGGAGGAGCGCCATCTGGGCCGTGGCGTCCTGCATCGCGACGCGATCCGGGCTCAGATCGAGGAACGACTTGCCGCGCACGAAGGCGGCGCCCTCGGGGTCGGAGAGGTGGGCGAAGAGGATCTTCTCCGCGAGGGTGATGGCGCGGCCGAGGCGGCGGCGGGCGATGGCGTGGCGGGCGGGGAAGCTGGCATAGAGCGCCCGGGCGGCGGCCAGTTCCTTCGAGACGGCGGTGGTCATCGTGGACTCCGGAAAGGGGGGCCATCTAAGCCGTCGGCGGGGTCGCCGCCATGCCCGCCGAGCGCCCGCGGTGAGGTCACGGGCGAGGTAGGATCCGCCTGACCGGAGGGGTGGTGCGGGTGTGGGCCTGGATGCTGGTGGCGTGCGCGGGATCCGACCCCGCGGCCGACCGCGTGGCCTTCCGGGACCTCGACTGCGCGCGCATCGTGGACGTGGGGCTGCGCGATGACTGCGTCGTCTACGCCGTCCGCGCCGACCCGGCCGCCTCGGCCCGCTGCGGCGAGGTCACGTCCCCGGTGATGCGGGACGAGTGCTGGTTCAGCGCGGTGGACGCCGCGGAGCTCACCGGCGCCGACGCGATGCGCGGGTGCATGACGGCCGGGCGCTTCGACGAGGCGTGCCGCGGGAACGCCGTGTCCCGCGAGATCTCGCGCCTGCCCCCCATGCCCGAGGCCCAGCTCGCCTACCAGATCGAGCGCATCCAGGCCTTCTACCGGCGGCCTCGCCGCGAGGTGCCGGACCTCGTGCGGCGGCGGATCGCGGCGGTGGGGGAGGGTGCGCCCGAGGCCGCCCCGGCGCCCTGACTAGGCCACGTCCTCGACGGTCAAGCGGGCGGTCAAGGTTCCTTTCCACTCGTTGAGCCCGACGGTGCCGAGCACCGCGCGCGCGCCCTGGAGGAGGTCCCGCTGGTCGGCCCCGCCCCACCACACGGCGTCCGCGCCGTCGATCTGGAAGAAGAGGTGGCGGTCCTTCACCACCCGGATGCCGCTCACGGCGCCCTCGACCACGAGCCGCGCGGAGGGGTTGCCCTTGCCGCAGGGCTCGAGCGCCTCGAGCTCGCGGAGGAGCGCGAGGGTCACGCCCGCGCCGGGGGTGGTGGCGTCGACGGCGGCGACGGGCACGAGCTCCTCGACGCCCGCGTTCGCGTCGACCCAGGCGGCGAGGCGCGCGGCGAGCTCGGGGAGCTTCGCGGCGGGGACGCTGAACCCGGCGGCGGCCGCGTGCCCGCCGTAGCGGAGGAGCAGGTCGGAGACGGCGTCCAGGGCGCGCACCGCGTGGACGGCCGGCACGGAGCGGATGCTGCCGGTGGCGGACTCGCCCATCACCGACACGACGGCGGCGGGGCGGTGGATGCGGTCCCGCACCTTGCTCGCCACGATCCCGACGACGCCGCGATGCCAGCCCTCGTCCTCCGGGCCCCACACCACGACGAAGCCCGGCACCGGCGACGGGACGCCGTCGAGCGCCTTGGTGACGAGCTCCTCCTGGATGCCCTGGCGCTCGCGGTTCAGCGCATCGAGCGCGTGGGCCTGGGCCTTCGCCGCGGCCGGATCGCGCTCGCGGAGCAGCCGCACCACCGCGTTCGCGTCCTTGAGGCGGCCGGCGGCGTTGATGCGGGGGCCGATGCGGAAGCCGAGGTCCCCCGCGTTGAGGCGGCCCGGCGCGGCGCCCGCGACCTCGAGGAGCGCGGCGAGGCCGGGCCCGTGGCGGTCGGTGTTCAGCGCCACGAGCCCGCGCGCGACGATGCCGCGGTTCTCGGGGGTCGAGAGGTCCACGACGTCGGCGACGGTGCCGATGGCGGCGAGCTTGAAGAGGGACCGGAGGATCTCGTCGCGGCGCGGCGTCTCCGCGAGCAGCGCCGTCGCGAGCTTGAGCGACACCCCGCACGCGGCGAGCGCTTTGTTGGGGTACGGGCAGCCGGCCTGCGGGGGGCAGATCACCGCGAGAGCGTCGGCGGGGACGGCCTCTCCGGCGGGCAGGTGGTGGTCCACCACGATGACGTCGAGGCCCGCGGCGCGCGCCTGCGCGACGGTGACGTGGTCGCGCACGCCGATGTCGGCGGTCACGAGGAGGTTCACCCCGTCCGCGGCCGCCGTCTCGACCGCGAGCGCGGAGAGGCCGTAGCCCTCGCGGAAGCGATCGGGCACATGGTAGCTCACGACGGCGCGGCTCCCTGCGGCCTGGATGCGGCGGTCGAGGGCGGCGTGGAGGATGAGGCACGAGGTCGTGCCGTCCACGTCGTAGTCCGTCACGAGGCGGATGTGCTCGGAGCGCTCGATCGCGCGCTCGATACGCGCCACGGCGGCGGGGAGGCCGAGGAGCAGCGCGGGGTCATGGAGGGGGCCGTCGAGCGGCGAGAGAAAGCCTCCCGCGGAGGCAACGTCGTGGCCGCGCGCCGCGAGGATGCGCGCGGTGAGCGGGAGGATGCCGAGCGTGGCGGCGAGGGCGTCGATCGTGGGTTGGGCGGCGGGGACGAGCTCCCAGCGACGGCCCGTTCGGGAGGTCCACATCCGCTCATCTCTACATCGCGGACGTGATCCAGCCCAGGCCCACCCCGATCGCGATGCCGCCGATCGCGGCCACGACGGCGGCCCCGCCGAGCGCGACCCAGTTCACCGTGAGGGGAGCGGGGCGCGCAGGCGTCGGCGCGGGCGTCGGCGCGGCGCGGGCGGGCGGTTCGGCCGCGGGCGGTGCGCCCATGTGGAGCGTCACGAGGTGGCGACGACGCTCGCCCTGCCAGTCGGCGACGAGCTCGATCTGCGCCTCCCCCTGGGGGGGCACCGAGCCGCCGAGGACCTCCACGACGCGCGCACCGACCCCGTCGATCCAGCCGTCCAGCGGTGCGCCGTAGGCGATGCCGCCGCGCGGCGGCGTGAGGGCGCGCACGGGCGTCGCGTCCCCCGCGTCCATCCGCGCGAGCGGTAGCCCGCGGGGGGCGGTGGTGCGCGGGCGCAGCACGGGCTCGGCGGCGGGTGGGGCGGCGCGGGGCGGGCGCGGGTCCCGGGGCACCGGCAGCTCGTCGAACGGGCCGTCCGGGGGCTCCAGCGGCTCGGGCGGGGTCACGTCCTCGCTGCGGACCACGAGCTCGTTGAGCACCGCGTCGATCTGCCCGGCGTGGAGCATGCCGGAGGCCTGGAGGAGGCGCACGGCGGCGTCCTCCGCGGGGCGCACGGCGCGGATGGCGTCCATCTGGGCGCGCACGACCTCGCGCTCGTCCTCCGGGGCGGCGCGCTCCACCGCGGTGAGGGCGACGGCATTGCGTTCGCCCGAGAGATTCTCGCGGATGCGCTGGGCGGTGATGTCGGTGACGCGGCGCAGCGTTTCGAGCACGCCGCGGCCCTCGGCGGCGACGGCCTCGATCACCGGCACGCCGAAGGGGTTCAGCTCGGCCGACATCTCCTCCACGCTCGCGGCGCCCGGCGCGTCGCGCTTGTTGAGCTGGATCACGAGGGGGATGCTCGACAGATCGAGGCCCTGCGAGCGGAGGTTCGCCTCGAGGTCGACCAGCGCGTCCAGGTTCGCGGCCGCGCGCTCCGGCGTGGAGTCGGCGACGAACACCACGGCGTCCGCGCCCTCGAGCACCACGCGGCGCGTCTCCTTGTAGAAGCTCTGCCCGGGCACCGTGAAGAGCTTGAAGCGAGCCGCGAAACCGGCGATCTCCCCGAGACGGAGCGGGACGTAGTCGAAGAAGAGCGTGCGATCCTGCTCGGTGCGCAACGAATGGAGCTCCCCGCGCTGCGCGGGCGGCATCATCCGGTGAAGGACCTCCACGTTGGTCGTCTTGCCCGAGAGCGCAGGACCATAGTAGACAATCTTCACTTCGATTTCGCGTCGCGCGAAGTTGATCAGCGCCATCGGCGGGGGCTCCAGGGCCTGCGGTCGCGGATCATACAGGATCCGCGCAGCCTCGTGGCGCGCGTGACGCGTCCGGACGCGACTCCGGCCGTCTCCGGCCCCCGGGTCGGTCACCTTGCGTTAAGGCCGACGGCCGCCGCTGTCCTCGATCCCAGGCTCAACATGCATCCCCTGATTCCCTACTTCGAACCCTTCGTGCTCGACCTCGGCATCGTCAAGGTCCACGCGTTCGGCATCCTGGTCGCCCTGGGCTTCCTCATCGGCGGCAACGTGGCGCAGGCCAAGGCCGTCCGCTTCACCGGCGATCCAAAGGCCGCCGAGCGTGTCAATCGCCTCGTGGGCTGGCTCGTCTTCGGCACCTTCATCGGCGGCCACCTCGGGGACGTGCTCTTCTACCGCCCCGGCGATCTCGTGGACGATCCCGCGCTCTTCGGCAAGATGATGGCCGCCTTCGCGTCGGGCCGACTCCCGCGCTCCGACGAGATCCCGCTCATCCTGCGCCTCTGGGAGGGGCTCTCGAGCTTCGGCGGCTTCTCGGTGTGCGTGCCGCTCTGCATCTGGTTCTTCCGCAAGGAGAAGGTCAACGTCTGGCCCTACCTCGACGCCCTCGCGATCGCCTTCGCGCTCGGCTGGTTCTTCGGCCGGATGGGCTGCTTCTCCGCCCACGATCACCCGGGCGGCGAGACCAACTTCTGGCTCGGCGTCTACGGCATGACGCGGGACGCGAACGGCGCAATCCTCAAGGATGTCGCCACCCACGACCTCGGCCTCTACGAGGCCCTCTGGTCCGGCGCGGTCTACCTGCTCTTCACCCGCCTCGACACGAAGCCGCGCTTCCACGGCTTCTACGTGAGCTGGATCGCCGCGCTCTACGGCCCCTTCCGCTTCTTCCTCGACTTCGGCCGCAGCTCCGCCGTCGACGAGGGCGGCCGCTACATGGGCCTGACCCCCGCCCAGTACGGCAGCATCGTCGTCACGGCGCTCGCGGTGTGGATGTTGGCCACCCGCTCGAAGACCGCGGTGAAGCAGGCGGCCTGGCCCGCAGCCTAGTGGTCGATGCCGCTGTTCAGCTCGAAGCCCGTGATCGTGTCGAGTGACCCGCTCCCCGGCTCGTAGAAGCTGATCCGCCCGAGGTCATGCTCCTGGCTGACCCACGCCGTGTTCCCGCCGGGGAGCACGCCCATGTGGACCGGCACGCTGGGGAGCCGCACCTCGTCGTAAAGCAGGCTGTCGAAGTCGAGGATCTCCAGGTACTTGAGCCCGTCCAGCACGAAGAAGCCCCAGCGCCCGTCGTCCGACGTGTCGAACTGCACCGGCTCCGCGTCGAGCACGAGAGGGTTGGTGCGGAAGTCGTCGAGATCGATGAGGGTGAGCGCCCATTCGTTGTAGAAAGGGCTGGTTGTATCCGCGTCATCCGCGTTCGTCTTCGTGTGGAACACGAGCAGCGAGCCGCCCGTCGGGCTCACGCCCATGGACGCGATCGGCTTGACGAGGCTGCGCTCGGTGATCGTGTTGCTGGGGATGTCCCAGACGCCATACGTCGTGAGCGCGGCGGCGTTCGTATAGAGCAGCGCCGTCGTGTCGCTCGCGTAGAGGACGGAGCCGTAGGGGCTCTCCATCGGGGAGATCACGGGCGTGGCGTAGGGATCGCGGGCGTCGAGCGTCCACACCTCGCGGGAGGCGCGCGCGACGATCGTGAGCGACTCGCCGTCCGGGGAGAGATCGAGGTCGGTCGGGTTGGCGCCGATGGGGATGCGATCGACCGCGCCGCCGAGGAGATCCACCACCACGAGGTCGCTCGCGCCGAACTGGCGGACGTAGGCGAAGGCGCCGTCGGGAGAGAGCTCGACCTCCTCCGCCGCCGGGGCGCCGAGCGCGTCCTCCTCGATGGGGATGAACGTGGGGACCAAGGCCCCGCCGGTGAGATCGATGAGCGCGAGCGAAGAGTCGCTCACGACGACCGCGAGCCGCCCGTCCTTGCTCCACTTCACGCCGTGCGGGTTGAAGCCCACGGCCATCGGCGTGTGCGTGCCGGTCGCGAGGTCCACGAGGCTGACCTCGTTGAAGGAGAGCACGCCGTCCGCGGGATCCTCGCTGTCGGCGTCCGGGTCGTACCAGGCCATCGCCCAGCGCCCGTCATCGGAGAGCACGAGCTGGTTCAGGTTCGGGCGCACGTCCACGTTGGTGACGGCCATCGTGGCGGCGTCCACCAGGCTCACGTCGTCCGTGCCCTCGTTGAGCGTGACGGCGTGTGTGTAGTCGCTCGCGGTCGCGACGATGGAGGGCAGCTCGCCGACCTCCGCGGTGAGCGCGGCGAGGGAGGGCACGGACACGCGGGTGACCGTCCCGCGCGTCGGGTTGGCGATGAACACGTAGGCGTCCGTCGCGGCGGGGGCGAGGGAGAGGAAGTCGTCCTCCTCCTCGGGGGGCGCGTCGTCGGCGTCGGCGTCCGCGGTGTCGGACGGCGCGGCGCCGTAGTACCCGGTGTCGTCGTAATACGCGTCTTCGCCCTTGTAGCTGAGCGAGGTGTCGGAGCAGCCGACGAGCGCGAGGAGCGTCACGATGCCGAGGGGGCGCATCAGAAGCGCACGCCGACGCCGCTGCGTCCGGAGAAGCCGGAGAACTGCACGGTGCCGAGGTCCTTCAGCGCGAGCGGGGCCATCCAGCCGTAGCCGACCTCGACGTAGGGGGCGATGTACACGTCCCCGCGCACGCGGATCAGGAAGTCGAGGCCGCCCCCGGCGAGGAAGCCGCCGGTGAGGCCGGCGCGCTGGACCTGGGTGAGGTTCTCGTCGTCACCGCTGTCGTCGTCGAGCCGCGCGAGGCCGCGCATGCCGACCACCTGCGCGGTCACGTAGGGGTGCAGCCACTTCCACACCTTCACGTCCGCCTTCGACCCGACCGAGATCTGGTCGGTGTAGAGCGCGGTCTGGAAGCTGGTGCCGGAGCCGTAGTAGTCCGCGTCGGTGTTCTCGGTGCCGGGAACGTCGACGGTGGCGCCGTTCGTGGCGTGCTGCCAGCCGGCGATGATCGCGACGTTCGGGTGGATGGCGTAGCCGGCGCGGAGGCCGAGGGAGCCGAGCGTATTCCCGTTCGAGAAGGTGTCGAAGGCGGGGTCGGTGGCGCCGAGCCAACCGACCTCGAAGCTGATCTCGTTGGAGGAGGCGAGGGCCGGGGCGGCGAGGGCGCAGAGCAGGGAGAGCATGGTGCTATTCCTCCACGTCGCGGCGCGGGAGCACCGGGCGTTCGAGCAGGCCGGCCGACGCAAAACCCGCGGCGGTCGTGAGGGATTCGGTGGTCGCGTCGACGAAGGTGACGAGGCCGAGGGGGTTGGGGTGGGTGACTACGAACAGGCCGCCGGGCATCGCGTCGATGCCGACGGGGGGCTCCTCGAGGATCAGCTCACTCGCGGTGGCCGCGCCCACGTCGATCTTCTGCAGGGCGTCGATGCCCTCCATCAGCACCAGCGCATAGTTGGCGGTGTCGTCCGTCGTGAGCGCAAATCCGACGGGCAGCCCTTCGAGCAAGAGGGCGACGGGGTCGCGGGGCTCCGAGGCGAGGTCGAACAGGCCGAGGCCGTAGTACTGGTCGTAGAAGCCGGACACGTCGTTGCCGCCGGAGGTCTCGGTCGACATCGTCGCGACGCCCCAGGCGTCGTCTTCCGTCAGGCGCATCTCGATGACCGGGTTCTCCGCCCGCTCTTCGTGGAGCGTCTCGGCGATCGTGTCGAACATGTACACGTCGTGGGTGCGCCCGCTGTCGTTGTAGAGGAGCACGCGGCCGTCGCCACCGGCGAGTCGGGTGCAGGCCTCGTCCAGGGTGAAGGTCTCGACCTCGAACAGCTCGTGTTCGAGCACGTCGAGGCGCGCGCGGCTGCCGTAGACGATGAGGGTGTGGTTGCTCGCGGCGTCGACGAGGAGGTCGGACGGCACGGCGTCGAGCTCGACGATGTCGATGCTCTCGTTGGTGAGGTCGAGGACGTAGAGCTCGCTCTGGCCGGCGACGGTGACGAGCGCGTAGTCGGTCTCGCCGTCGTCGTCGGAGATGAGCACGGCGTTGTCGGGGTCGACCTGCTGGTCCACGTCGAGCGTGAGCGGGTAGACGACGGTGCGGGTCCACGCGTCCTCGCCGACGAGCGAGACCACGGCGACCTTGCTGCGCGAGAGCACGAGGGCCTTCTCGCCGTCCGCGCTGAAGAGGACGTTCTCCGGGGCGAAGCCGACGGGGACGTTGTGGGCCTCGCCGGAGGCGATGTCGACGAACACGGCCTCGGTGAGGTTCAGCACGCCCGACACGTCGATGGTCTCGCTCGCCGCGAAGTCGAGGTAGGCGACCGCGAGCGTGCCGGCGTCGTTGAAGGCGAAGGCGTTGTACTGCGAAGGCACATCCAGCGCGGTCACGACGGCACCGTCGCGGACGAGCACGAGCTCGGATGCGGTGTCGAGGTCCTCGAAGCGGCACTCGTCGACGTAGACGATGGCGGGATCGTCGTCGCGGCACGTCTGCCACGAGACGAAGGTGAGGAGCGTCTCGTCGTCGGGGGCGAGCGTCATGCGGTCGGGCGCGGCGCCGCCGAGGTCGACCGTGTCGAAGGTCCCGTCGGCCTTGACCCGGACGAGGCGGCCGGCGGCGGGGAGGCGCACGTAGACGCCGTCTGAGGCGGCGACGACGGCGGGGTCCCACGAGGGCGCGTCGAGCTCGTCGTAGCCGTTGCCGGGGAGGTCCCAGGGTGCGCAGCCGAGGGCGAAGAGGGCGAGGAGCGTGGAGAGCCTAGTCATGGTCGATCTCGCTGTTGAGCTCGAAGCCCGTGATGGTGTCGAGCGTGCTGGCGTCGGGGTCGTAGAAGGAGAGGCGGCCGAGGTCGTGGTCCTGGCTGACCCACGCGGTCTGGCTGCCGGGGAGCACGCCGAGGTGCACCGGGGGGCTCTTGAGGGTGATCTCTTCGTAGAGGAGGGTCTGGAAGTCGAGCACTTCCAGCCACTTGTTGCCCTCCATCACGAAGTAGCCGTAGAGGCCGTCGTCGCTGGTGGAGTAGGACGAGGGCTCGTCCGGGAGCAACATCGGGTTCTGGCGGAAATCGCCGAGGTCCATGAGCGTGAGCGCCCACTCCCCGGCGAAGGGGCTGTCGGGATCGGCGTCGTCGGCGTCCTGCTCGGTGTGGAAGACGAGGAGGGAGCCGCCGGTCGGGCTCGCGCCGATGGACTGGACCGGCTTGACGAGGCTGCGCTCGGTGACGGTCCCGTCCGTGGTGTCCCACACGCCGAACGACGCGAGCAGCGCCGCGTTGGTGTAGAGGATCGCCTGCGTACCGTCGCCCGTGTAGAGGAGCGAGCCGTACGGTGAGTCGAAGGGCACGACGGTGGCGGCGGCGAAGGGGTCTGCCGCGTCGAGGAGCCAGAGCTCGCGGGAGCCGCGCGCGACGACGGCGAGCTGGCTGCCGTCGGGCGAGAGGTCGAGGTCGGTGGGGTTGGCGCCGATGGGGAGGCGGTCCACGGCGAGGGTCGTGATGTCGACGATCACGAGGTCGCTCGAGCCGAACTGCCGGACGTAGGCGTAGGCGCCGTCGGGCGAGAGCTCGACCTCCTCGGCCTCGGGGGCGTCCACGGGGTCGTCCGCGATCTCGACGAGGACGGGCGAGAGGGAGTCGGCCGTCAGATCGATGATGGCGAGCGAGGCGTCGCTGATGACGAGGGCGAGCGTGCCATCCGCGCTCCACCGCACGCCACGGGGGTTGAAGCCGACCGCGAGCGGGGTGTGGGCGCCCGTGTCGAGGCGCACGAAGCTCACCTCATTGAAGCTCTGGACGCCGCCGTCGTCCGTGCCGGCGCTCTCGTCGAGGTCCGGGTCGTACCAGGCCATGACCCAGCCGGCGTCGTCCGAGAGCGCGAGGCGGTTGAAGTTCGGGCGGATGTCGACGTTGCGTACCTCGAGCGTGTCCGCCTCGATGATGCTGACGGAGTCGTCGCTCTCGTTGAGCGTGACGGCGCGCGAGTAGTCGGCGGTCGTCGCGATGACGGACGGGCCCTCGCCGACCTCCGTCGTGAGCACCGCGAGGCTCGGCACCGAGATCCGCGTCACCGTGTTGCGCGTGGGGTTCGCGACGAACACGTAGGCGTCGGTCGCCGAGGGGGCGAGGGAGAGGAAGTCGTCCTCGTCCTCGGGGGGCGCGGTGTCGTCGCTGTCGGCGTCGGCGTCCGTGTCGGCGTCCGTGTCCGCGTCGGCTTCGAAGCTGCCGCCGGTGTCGGAGGACGCCTTGTCGGTTGCTTTGCCCAGTTCGTAGTCGGCCGAGCAGCCGATCAGCAGCAGGAGGTGGATGGGGACCCGGGACATGTGGCTCTCCGTTCTCCAACAGTGTTGCACGATGCGTGCCACGCATGCGCGCGTTTCGATCGCGTCGGTGGATGCGTCGCTTCTACGCGCGGGGGCGGCGCGCCGTGACGGGCGAACGCTCGGGCCGTGACGCGGATGTCACGCCCGGCGCTGCTCCACGAGCAGGAGCGCCACGATCGACTTCGCGTCGGTCAGCTCGCCGCGTCGGATCAGCGCGAGCGCGTCGGCGAGGGGGAGCCGCACGGGGTCCAGCACCTCGTCGTCGTCGAGGTGGGTGGGCACGCTCCTCAGGCCCGTCGCGACGTAGAGGTGGATGACCTCGTCCGTGAAGGCGGGGGTGGTGTGGATGGTCGTGAGGTGGGTCAGGGTGCCGGCGAGGCCGGCCTCCTCCGCGAGCTCGCGCGCCGCGCACACCTCGGGCCCTTCGCCGGGGTCGAGCTTGCCCGCGGGGATCTCCCAGATGGTACCGCCCGCCGCGTGGCGGTGCTGGCGCAGCAGCGTGACCGTGCCGTCGTCGTGGAGGGGGACGACGGCGGAGGCGCCGGGGTGGCGGAGGACCGCGAGGTCGACCACGCGGCCGTTCGGCAGCTCGACCGTCTCGATGCCGTAGTCGCCGATGGCGCTGACGTGGAGGGAGCGACGCTTCATCGGGCGAATGTAGCCCAGTGTGCGCTCGATCCGAGCCCGTGGGCTCATCCCCTCAATCCGTCCGAGGGCGCTTCGGGCTGGCCCGCGCGTGGGGGCCGGACCGAGCGCTGACTCGGAGAGAGAGGTGGTGCGAGGGAGGGGACTTGAACCCCTACGGGAGTTACCCCACCAGGTCCTGAGCCTGGCGCGTCTGCCATTCCGCCACCCTCGCGAGGACTTGCGGTCGCCGAGCCAGTTATGGTGCCGGCGCGTTCTCGTCAAGCCCGCTCGGCGCGAGAGGTGGATCGAGCCGCCACACCTCCCAGCGGGCGCTGGCGTAGAGGCGCGTGGCGTCGCGCAGGAGCAGCTCGCGGAGCTGCTTCTCGGGGTCGGTGAACTGCGCGCGGAGCACGTCGGGCGAGAGGAAGGGGTAGCTCTTCTTGAGGAAGTGCACGTCGCCGACGAGCAGGTGGCTCACGCCGAGGTCGGCGAGGGCGTGGAGGGTGTCGTCGCCGTGCTGCCACGTCCAGTAGCGGGTGGGGACGTGGTCCTCCACGGAGCCGAGGATCGAGGTCTGACCGACGTGGTAGCGCTGCCAGGCGTAGAGGAGGGCGACCTTCGCGTCCGCCGGGACGTGGTCGCGCAGGTAGCCGAGCGCGCCCCATGCGGGGACGTTCTCGACGAGGAAGGCCTCGCGCGTCTGGTTGCCGGTGACGACGGCGAGGCGCGTGGCGGTGTCGCGCAGGGTGGGCGCGAGGTTGGCGGGGAGGGAGACCGCGAACAGCAGCCACGCGGGCCACCGGCGGTGGAGGGCGCCGCCGGCGAGCGCGGCGATGGCGGCCATCGGCAGGAGGTAGCGCGCGATCTGGGCGCCGAGGGCCCACCCGGCGAAGCCGAGCGCGGCGACGAACACGAGCCGACGCACCGCGGCGTCGCGACGGGCGGCGTACACGGCGGCGGCGCCGAGGGCCGCCCACACGAGGGAGAGCCGGCCGAGGAAGACGAAGGAGTCCGTCTCCGCGCGGAAGAGGAGGTTCCACGGGAGGAGCGCGGTGTTCAGGAGGTCGCGGCCCATCCCGTACTTCTCGGGGTAGACGAACACGAACTCGGCGCCGCTCGGTGACGGCGGCCAGCCGGCGAAGGGGAAGAGCGGGTGGAGGCCGTCGGCGGCGTTGCGGATCCACCACGGCACGACCGGGGCGATCGTCGCGACGGCAGCGAGCACGATCGCGCGCGGGGAGCGCCGGAGTCCGTCCCACGCGGCGACCAGCGCGAGGCCGCCGACCACCGGCGCGGCCGTGTACTTCGCGGCGAGCGCGAAGCCGCACATCCAGCCCATGAGCACCCAGCGGCGCGCGAGCATCGCGTCCGCCGCGACGAGCAGCCACAGCGCGACGACGTGGTTGTTGTAGGCGAGGCCCGCCTCGCGGAGCCAGCTCCACGAGCCGAGCAGGGCCAGCGCGGGGAGGTCGCCGCGGCCGGGGCCGAAGCGGGCCTCCGCGAGGGTGCGCACGCCGAGCGCGAGCGCGGCGGTGATCCCGAGGTGCCAGAGCTTCGGCGCGGCCTCGCCCCCGAGGGCGAACAGCGCGGTGAACACGAGGTGCACGGGGAGGGGCCGGCTGCCCTCGGGCTCGAGGTAGCCACCGAGGAGGTGCCCCGCCGAGAGCATCCGGCGCGGGAGGGCGAGGTGGTACGAGAGCTCGTCGGTGTCGGTCGGGGGCGAGAGGGCCTCGACGAGGCCGGGGAGGAGGAACGCCGCGCCGACGACCCACGCCGCGGCGGGGACGCGCGGGAACGTGAAGCGCGGGCGCGCGGCCCACCCGAGCAGGCTCACGCCCACGACGGTGACGGCGGCGGGCCCGAGCGCGCCGGCCATCGCGAAGAGGCCCATGCCGGCACCTTGGAGCGCGACGCCGAGGCCGAGCGCGGTGAGCCAGCCAGACGGGGCGGTGACCGCGTCGGGCGCGGTGGCGCGCAGGACCGCCCCGCCCGCGCCCATCGCGGCCACGAGCACCGCCAGGGCGGGGATGCCGCCCCGCGCGAGCGCCACGACGGCCTCGCCCCGCACGGTCCCGGCGGGGTCCATCCACACGAATGCAATGGCGAGCGCGACGGCGACGAGCCCCGCGAGGAGCGGGGGCGCGGACGACGGCGTGGGGCCTGGCGCGGGGGCGGGGGCGGCGGCGGGCGCGCTCATCGGGCGGCTCCGTCAACGGGGCGCAGCCGGACGGCGTCCCCGCTCGGGTTGGAGACCGTCACCGGCCCCACCGCGAGGGCCTCGCCGGGCACCCAGGCCGCGCCGTCCCAGCGCTCGACGCGCCAGCCGGCCGCGGGCCAGTCGAACGACCACGCGACGGGCGCGTCCCGGTGCGCCCCGCGCCACCCGCCGGCGACCGTGTTCCCGCCGCCCTCGGCGCGCGGATCGTCGTCATCGAAAACGAGCTCGGCGGCGGTCGCGACCATCATCTGGCCGGCCTCGCGGAACAGCAGCCAGGGGCCCCACCGCGACGGAGCGCGCTGGTGCCCCGGCCGCGCCACGGTGACGCCGTCGGAGCAGCGCACGTCGATGTCGCCGGTGCCGTCGCGGAGCGCCGCGCGGTCCTCCCAGCACGCCACGGGGCCCCAGAGGGACGGCCCGAAGACGAAGCCGGTGCTCGCGGGGTACGCGCGTCGCTCCCCGCGCGTCGTGTCCTGGACGTACACGCCGGCCTCATCCACCCACGCGAGCCACCGGCCGCTGCCGACCACGAGGCGCTCGTTTCGTATCGTCCGCGCGAGGGGGATGCGCGCGCTGGTCGTGTCGCGCATCCACACGTCCTCGCCAGTCTCGCCGCCGGACTCCACCCACGCCGCGAAGGGCCACGCGAGCGCGGTGGGGTAGCCAGGGAGCGGCGCCGCCTCCGTCTGCTCGCGTTGCCGCTCGGTCAGCGCGAAGGCCTCGACGCGGTTCGCCCACGCGAACACGCCGTGGGTGCCGTCGGTGGCGGGCGGCCCGACGGAGCCCGTCCCCACGCGGGTCTGGTCGGGGACCGGCGTGGCCTCGGGCAGGCGCCAGAGGCCGAGGTCGGCCGCGAGGACGGCGTCCGGGCCGAGGCCGGGGGCGGTGGCGCCCGCGGAGAGGGACACCTCGGCGCGGGTGCCGAGATGGGTGGCGCGGTCGACCCGGCCGGTGGTCGAGCACCACGCGACCCACGCGCCGGCGAGCGCGGGGTAGCGGTCGTCGCGGCAGGAGGCGGCCTCGACGGCCGGGAGGGAGCGCGCGTCGGCCTGGACCTGCGGCGCTCCGGCGTTCCCCGCGGGCTGCACGTCGAGCGTGATCGTCGCGTCGTCCGCGTGCACGAGGAGCGGGCCCGCGGCGCGCGGCACCACGCGGGCCTCGGCGCCGAGCGCCGTGTCGACGCCGCGCCACGCGATCTCGGCCGGGAGCGGGCCCGACCAGGACGCCGTCAGGCGCACAGGCTGGCCGACCGCGGGCCGCAGATCGGAGGCGGCAATCACAAGGACGGCGGCCGAAGCCGCCGTCACGAGAAGGAGCATGGCGCGATCGTAGCGCGCCGCGCAGCTG
This sequence comes from uncultured Pseudomonadota bacterium, assembly GCA_903959175.1. Lineage (GTDB taxonomy): Bacteria > Myxococcota_A > UBA796 > UBA796 > SXON01 > CAJBVW01. Next base: position 4,512 of record CAJBVW010000604.1, on the reverse strand, counting down.
TCGGGAGCCTACGGGGCGGTGTCTTCGACGCCGCAGCAGCTCACGGAGATCGTGATGGAGTCGGTGACGGTCGCGCCGGTGCAGTCGGTCGCGGCGAACTCGAACTCGTACTCGGTCTCCTCGCACTCGCCCGGCTCGGTCGCGGTGGCGTCCTCGAGGACGACCGTGGTGACGTAGCTGGTCGCGCTGGTGATCGTGGCGTCGCTGTTCGATGTGCTCCAGGCGTACGTCATCGTGTCGCCGTCGGCGTCCGTGGCGATGCCCGTGAGCGTGACGGTCTGCGAGGCGCAGTCGTCACAGTCGTAGGTGTAGCCGCTCTCTTCGCAGGTGGAAGAGCCGCCGTCCACCGTGGTGTCCGTACCCGCGTCGACCGTCGGGCGCTCGTTGCTGCGGCGCTCGCCGGCGGTGAGGGTGACGAGGTCTGGGGTGGACCAGGTCGCGCCGTCGTTGACCGCGCAGGAGAGCACGTACTCGCCCGCGATGTCCGGGTAGAACGTCGGGCGGGCCGAGGTGCGATCCGAGAACGTCGCGACGGTGACCGCGGAGCCCTCGGGCTTGGACTGGAGGTCCCACGAGTAGATGAGGGTGTCTCCATCGGGATCGGCCGACATCGAGCAGTCGAGCGAGATGGTGGAGCAGTCCTCGACGAGCGGCTGGTCGGCGCCGGCGTTCGCGACGGGGGCGTTGTCGTCCGCGACCGCGGTGACGGTGACGGCGTCGGAAACGGAGCGCGCCAGCCCGTTGTTCACCACGAGGTTCAGGACGTAGACGCCCTTCGTGTCGGGGGTGAACGTACCGGCGACCGTGTCGTCTCCGGTGATGGAGCTGACGGTGGAGCCTTCCGGCTTGTCGAGGATGGTCCAGGCGTAGGTGAGCGGGCGGCCCGTGGGGTCGTAGCTCAGCGAGCCGTCGAGCGTGACGAGCGAGGCCACGTCCGCCGTGATGTCCAGGCCGGCGTTCGCGACGGGGACGGTCTCGGGATCCTGGACCGTCACGATGACGAAGTCGGGGTCGGAGTCCGCGCCGTTGGTGTCGGTCACGATGAGCTGCACGACGTAGGTGCCCGTGGCGTCGGGCGAGAACGTCGTCGAGCTGGCTTCGAGCGTGTGGTTCAGCGTGAACGGCGCTTCGCGCGTCGCGATGGTGGAGGCGTCCGGCACATGGTCGAACGACCAGTGGTAGGTGATGGCGTCCCCGTCGGGATCGGTGGACGCGGCGCCGCTGAGCGCGACCGCGGTGTCCGCGCTCTGCGTGATGGCCTCGCCGGCTTCCGCGATCGGGCGCTGGTTGGCGGCGACCGCGTCGGTGTCTTCACCGCCGGTCTTGTCGGTCGAATCCGTGCACGCAGGCAGCACGGCGAACAACGCCAGGAAAAGAGTCGTGCGCATGGTGGCTCCTACGGGCTGTATTCGCCGGTGCAAGTGTACGTGATGTTGACCGAGTCCGTGTCGGCGTCGGCACAGTCGCTCAGGGTCAGGACGACTTCCCACGACTTGGTGATGGCCACGTTGTACGTGGACGCGAAGGCGGGGGTGAGGGCCTCGGTGACGGGAGCGTAGCGGGAGCTGAGGGTCAGCTCGCCGGACGCGTCGGTCCAGAGGAAGTCGACCTCGTCGCCATCGAGCGGGTCATCGGAGGCGCTGCCGTCGAGCTCGACGCTCTCGGCCGGGCAGTCTTCGCAGGTGAAGACGTACGACTCGGTGTCGCACTCGGTCGTCGCGGTGATGGTCTGGTCGGCGCCAGCGTTCGCGATCGGCGGGTTGTTCGCCGACTCGTCCGTGAACGTGAAGCTGACGATGTCCGGGGGGGAGTCGGAGCTGCCGTCGTTCACGCGCAGCTCGAAGGTGTAGGTCCCGATCACGTCCCAGCGGAAGATGGGGTTCGGCAGCGTGGGGTCGTCGAGGTCGGCGGTGGAGCCGGTCGGGGCGGAGAGCACCGACCACAGGTAGGCCAGCGGCGCGCCTTCGGGGTCGTAGCTGCCGTAGCCGTCGAGCTCGAAGTTGTTCTCGGTGCAGGGCGACAGCACGGTGCTCTCGCCGGCGTCGGCCACGGGGGCGGCGTTCGTCGACTCGACGGTGATGCTGCAGAAGTCGGCGGTGGACCAGTTGGTGCCGTCGTTCACCGCGAGGCCGACGACGAAGACGCCGGCGCAGTCGGGGACGACCGAGCCTTCGACCGTGGTGGCGTTGTACACGTCGGCGCCGTCGAGCGCGGAGCACGACGGGGTGGACGAGAGGGTCCACTGGTAGGTGAGGGCGGAGCCTTCCGGGTCGCTGGAAGCGGAGCCGTCGAGCACGACGCGCTCGTCGACCGAGGCGGTGACGTTCGGGCCGCAGTCGGCGATCGGCGACGCGTTCCCGGAGGAGACGGTGACGACCACGTAGTCGGGCACGGAGGTCGCGCCGGTCGAGTCGGAGGACGTGACGGTGATGACGTAGGTGCCCACCACGTCCGGCGCGAAGCTGATCTCCGCGGGGTTCGTGAGGTCGAGATCCCCGGTGTCTACCGCGGACTCCACCGGCGCGGACTCGACGGCCCAGCTGAACGTGGGCTCCTCGCCGGTGGCGCAGACGGTCCCCTCGGCCGCGATGATGACGCGGCTAGCGAGCGTGACGGACTGGTCCGCCCCGCCGGAGACGGTGGGGGCAGTGCACGCGGAGGGGTCGACCGAGTCGCCATCCACCGGGTCCTTGTCCTTGATGCACGAGGAGAGTCCTGCCAGCGAGAGCAGGACGACGGTGGTGCGAAGGGTTGGAGTCATGCGACGGGCTCCGGCAGTGGACGGGTTGCTGGCGCCGTGTGAGGCGCCTGCGGTGAGGCAGTGTACGGATGAGAACGGGCCGCCGTCAACAGGAAATTGGCACGATGTGCCGTCACACGCGGCGGACTGCGTGCGTACTGACGAGTGTGCTGCTGACCAGCGGCGCAGCCCATGGACAGGACTGCTGGCGACCGGACGTACTCTCTCCTGTCTCCGCCGGGATCGCAAGCCCTTCCTTCGTCCTTACCTCCCAGGTCGACGCCGCGCTCGGCTACGTGCCGCCGTTCCGCGCCGGTGAACGGGCGCGTACGGTTGCTTCCGTGTCGGGCGGGGTACGCATCGCCCCGGTGGAGCTGCGCGCGAACTGGGGGTGGATCGTGGACGCCAGCGAGGGCGGCGGCGTCGTGAATGGCCCGGGGGATGTGCGTCTCGGGACCGTCGTGACGCTGGCGCGGCCCGGCGCGTTCGACCTCACGGCGGGCTGGGAGGTGAAGCTCCCGAACGCGGCGGACGAGGGCGAGCTCGGCACCGACGAGACCGACGTGACCCTCGGCGTGACCGCGGGGTGGGCCCGTGGCCCCCTCTCCGCCCGGCTCGGCGCCGGCCTCGCGATTCTCGGGAATCCGCTCCGGTTCGCCAACCAGGACGACGTGCCGGTCGCGCGCGCGTCCCTCGCCTGGGACCGCGGGCCCTTCCGCGTGGTCGGAGAGGCCTCGGCGGACCTCCCGACGTCACGCAATCCCGCACGAATCGAGGGAGACGTAGCCTTGCGCTTCGGGACCCGCTGGTTCGGGCTGGTGCACGGGGGCGGTGGCTTCGTGCCCGCCGCGGCCGACGCGCATGTGGGACTCGCCGTCGGCTTCGCTTCTGCCCTTCCCAATCGCGGGTCGGGTGTATAGCCATCGCCGCGCCGCGGGGGATCCCCCCGGCGAGGAGACGTGAATGGCCTTCTTCGATTTCCTGCTCGGGGGCCCCGGGGGGCAGCTCAAGCGTCACGCCCGGCGCGTGGCCAACCGTGACGCCCAGGCGGAGGATCGCGAGGCGTCGGCCCACTGGCTGGCGGAGAGCGGCACCGACGAGGCGCTGACGGCCCTCTGCGGCCGGTTCGGGCTCCAGCTCGAGCACGGGATGAAGGACCGCAAGGAGAAGGACATCGTGTTCGACCTCCTCGCCGAGCACGGCATCAAGGGCGCGGCGATCGCCCGCCGCTGGGCCACCCAGAACCCGCACTTCCACCACGTCGTGCGCCTCGTGGAGAAGGTCGAGGGCGCCGACGCCGCGGTGTTGCTGCTGCTCGAGCTCCTCTCCACCGAGCAGGTGGACAACGAGTTCAAGCCCGAGAAGAAGCGCGACCTCCTCATCTCGCTCGCCGAGCGCCGCAGCGCGCGCATCGTCGCCGCGGCCGCGCCCTTCCTCGTCGACTTCGATGAAGGCGTGCGCCACGCCGCGGTCGAGGCCATCGCCGCGCAGGAAGGGGACGAGGGCGCTGAGCACCTCGCCCCCGCGCTTGCGAACCCGAAGGAGGAGAGCACCCGCATCAAGGGCCGCCTCGTCGAGATCTTCCAGCAGCGCAAGTGGCCGATGCCCGCGTAGATCGCCCCCCGTCCGCGTCGGGGAGCCCCGGCGCGGCGCGCTACTCGAGGCCCATGCGGAGGAGCTGCGCGCGGGCGAGGGGCGCCGCGGGGCCGTCCTCCGCGACGCGCAGGTAGGCCCGGTAGTGGAAGGCGGCCTTGCGCACGTCCGCCTGGTCG
>CAJBVW010000603.1 GCA_903959175.1 uncultured Pseudomonadota bacterium | reverse complement strand
GGCGCCCCTTCGACGGCGGGCGCCCCTTCGATGGCGGGCGCCCCTTCGACGGCGGGCGCCCCTTCGACGGCGGCGACCGCCGGCGTCTCGGTGCCCTGGCCCGGGCGCGTCACGACGAACGCGAGGCCGGCGATGGCCGCGAGCGCGGCGATGCCCGCCCAGAACACCCAGCTCAGGCCGGCGGGGGCGGGCGTGGTCGGGGGATCCTCGAACACGTCGTGACGCGGCATCGGCGTGTCGGGCGAACCATCCAGGAAGAAGCTCGTCAAGTGGCTGTGGCTCGCCGGAGGCGGGGCCGAGGGCACCGGGCCGGCGTTGCCGCCGGGCGCGCGGGGCGCGACGAGGGGGACGGGGCCGGAGACGCGCTGCGCGGTGAGCGGGGCGAGCGCGGGGCCCGGCTCCTCGGCCGGGAACGACGGAGGCGCGGCGAACGCGGGAGGCGCGCCGACGGCGGCGGAGCCCGCGGGGGCGGGGCCGGGAGTGACGGTGGCGATGCCCGCGGGGAGGGCGGGCGCGGGGCGCGGGGCGGCCATGCGCTCCGTGGGCTCCGCCGCGGGGGCGACGGGCTCGAAGCCGACGGGCTCGAAGCCGACGGGATCGAAGCCGACGGGGAGCTTGCCGATGGGGGCCTCGTCGAGGCCGTTGTCAAACTCGACCGTCTGCTCCTGGGTGTCGTCGCGCGGCTCGAAGTCCATCACGACGGTGCCGCGGTCGCGGGCCACGCGCGGGCCCGGGCCGGTCGCGACGGGCATGGCGGGGCCGCCGAGGTCGCCGTCGTCCTCGGAGGTGTCGACCACGATCTCCTCGTCCACCGGCGGCCCCTCGGTGCGGAGGTTCCGCGCCTGGAAGGCGAGGGCGTCCGCGGCGCCGAAGAACACGGCGAGGTCCTCGCGGTCACCGGCGCGGGACCAGCGCAGGCCGTGGCGCGACACGAGGGCCTCGCGGTCGAGGCGCTGCTCGAGGATCCACCGCTGGAGCGCGGCGGTGTCGGGCACGGACCAGATCTGCCCCGCGATCTGCAGGAGCCCGACGGCCTCTCCGGAGGAGCCCTCCGCGAGCGGAGGCGGCGCGGAGGACGCTGCGGGGACGCCGGGATCAACGGAGAACGTGTGCCCGCAGTGGGAGCACCGGAACTTCAGGCCCCGCGACCCGCGCGCCCGCGCGCTCGCGGGCGGCTCGATCTCGTGCAGGGACTGACACCGCGGACAGGTGATCTCCACGCTCTAGCCCCCGTTCATCTTGTCGATGATCGCCTGGATCTCGGCGGCGTCCCGCGGCGAGCCCTTCAAGTACTGCTGGTACGCCGAGTTGGCGCCGGCGGTGTCGCCGTCCTGCCGGGCGATGTGCCCGAGGAACTTGTTCGCGTCCTTCACGCCGCCCGTGGCCGCCTGCGACAGGTAGCCGCGCGCGCCGGCGGTGTCGCCGGTCTCGAAGAGGGCGCGGCCGAGCTTGCCGGCGAGCCGGGCGCTGCGCGCGTCGAGCGCGGCGGCCTTCTTGTAGGCCTGCGCCGCCGTGCTCCAGTCCCCGCTGCCCGCCGAGTCGTCGCCGACGGCCTCGTGGTCGGCGGCGGTCTGGTCGGCCACCGCCATGCCGCTCGGCGGCGGCGTGCTGCGCCGGGTGGTGGTGGCGGTCGCGTCGGGGGGCCGGACGGGCACGCGGTCTTCCCGCGCGGTGGGGGGCGGCGGCGCGCGCACGGGCGCGGGATCCGCCGCTTTGGTGGTGGCGCCGGTGGGGGCCTCGTCCGGGGCGGGGTTGCTCGCGACGGAGGCCTTCAGCCCCGCCTCGATCTCCTGGCGGATGGTGTCCGCCGACTTCACCGGCGGGGTGGTCCCCTTCGAGGCGGGGGCCCCGGGGGGCGGCGCGGTCGGGGCGGGCGTCTGACCCATCCACCACACGCCACCGCCGATCGCGAGCAGCAGGAGCACCGCCCCCGCAAACATCGGCGTGCGGTCGGGGGCGGACGCGCCCTTCTTCGGCACCTGCACGGGCGTCGTGACGCCGCCGGTGCGCTTGCCATCGGCCTTCTTGCGGGCCTGGGCCGCGAAGGGGTCCGCGAACTGGGTGGGCTCCCCGCCGGACTTTAGCGGCGGCGCCGCGACGGCGGCGCCCTCGTCGGCGCGGAGCTGCTCGGCGGTGACCATGAGGGTCGGGTTGGGCGCGGGCGCGTCGGGCTTGCGGGAGGAGAGGAGGTCGTACGTCTCGACGAAGAAGGCGTCGAGGTCCGGGATCTCGCCGATGGCGCGCCAGACCTTGCCGTCCCAGCTCACGACGTCCGCAGGGGTGACGCGGCCGTCCGTGATGTACTTGCGGAGCGTCTTGATGTCGGAGAAGTCGTAGATGAGGCCGATCTTGACCTTGACCTTCCAGGTGGTGACGCCGACCTTGCGGAAGTCGAGCGTGGCGGCGCGCGCGGCGCCGGTCGCGGGGTCGATCGAGGGGGGGCCGGCGGGCGCGTCGGGCGCGCTCGGGC
>CAJBVW010000602.1 GCA_903959175.1 uncultured Pseudomonadota bacterium | reverse complement strand
ACCGCTGAGCCGATGCGGGAGGAGTGGAAGGAAAGGAGACGTCTCCCAGGTTCCGGGTGAACCCTCGCAGACATGCCGTGCTCTACGACCCCGGTGGGACCTTCGCGCCAGGCCGGTACAGCGCGTCGGCGTGGCCTTCCGCCGTCAGAAAAACGTCGGCTCCCACGAGTAGCTTTCGGGGCTCAATCGCACGGCCTATCCGCTCGCTGTCTACGCTTCGCATCGACGGTCGCCCGTCGCTACGTAAGACTCGCTTCCGGTCGGCGGCCAGCCTTCACCGGGCGGGACTGTCCCGCAGGGCTCAATACGAGGTTTCATCTACATGCTTCCTCCTCGACCCAGCTCTCCTGGCGCACTCTGACCCCACCATCGGATTCTCCGCGTACGCCCGTTCCAGGTGATAAATGATGGGGTCTGACCCCCTCCGGGTGCCCCCCTCCGGGTGACCCCCTCCGGGTGACCCCTTCCGGGTGCCCCCCTCCGGGTGACCCCCTCCGGGGTGACCCCCTCCGCGGGTCCCCCCCCCGGGGGCGTCGGCCGCTCCCCGCCGGCACGGATGTTAGAATCCGAGCATGTACGACTTCGACTGGCTCGTCATCGGCTCCGGCTTCGGCGGCTCCGTCTCCGCGCACAGGCTCTCGGAGAAGGGGTACACGGTCGGGGTCCTCGAGATGGGCAAGCGCTGGGCCGCGAAGGACTTCCCGAAGACCAACTGGGACCTGAAGCGCTTCTTGTGGGCGCCGTTCGCCGGCTTCCACGGCATCTTCAAGATGACGCTCCTGCCCCACGTCTTCATCCTCTCGGGCGCGGGGGTCGGGGGCGGGAGCCTCGTGTACGCCAACACCCTCCTCGTTCCGCCGCCGCGCGCCTTCGAGGACCCGAAGTGGCGCGATCTCGCCGATTGGAAGGCGATCCTCCCCCCCTTCTACGCCACGGCCAAGCGCATGCTCGGCGCCGTCGAGACCCCCCGGATGTTCGCCGCGGACGAGCTCGTCCGTTCGCACGCAAAACGCATCGGCCGCGAGGCCAGCTTCGCCCCCACCACCGTCGCCGTCTTCTTCGGCGAGGCCGGCAAGACCGTCCCGGACCCCTTCTTCGGCGGCGAGGGCCCCCCGCGCGAGGGCTGCAACTTCTGCGGCGGCTGCATGGTCGGCTGCCGCTTCGGCGCCAAGAACACGCTCGACAAGAACTACCTGTTCTTCGCCGAGAAGCGCGGCGCCGTCGTCGTCCCCGAGCGCCGCGTCACCCTCGTCGAGCCGCTGCCCGAGGGCGGCTACCGCGTGCACACCGAGCGCTCCACGGCGTGGCTCCGCAAAGAGAGGAAGGTCTACACCGCGCGCGGCGTCGTCTTCTCGGCGGGTGTGCTCGGCACGGTCGACCTCCTGTTGAAGTGCAAGGAGCAAGGCGCGCTCTCTCGGCTCTCCGACCGCCTCGGCGACTTCGTGCGCACCAACAGCGAGGCCATCCTCGGCGTCACCGCCCGCGACCCCGGCAAGAAGCTCAACCAGGGCGTCGCCATCGGCTCCAAGGCCGACCTCGACGACCACACCCACCTCGAGCCCGTGCGCTACTCCTCGGGCTCCGACTCCCTCGCGCTCATCACCACCCCGCTGACGGACGGCGGCGGCAACGTGCCGCGTTGGCTGCGGTGGATGGGCGTGGTGCTCACCTCCCCGGTCGACGTGCTGCGTGGCTTCGCGCCCTTCGGCTGGGCCGAGCGCACCGTCATCCTGCTGGTCATGCAGACCCTCGACAACCACATGCGCGTCCGCCGCGGCCGCCGCTGGGTGTGGCCCTTCGCAAAGACGCTCGTCACCGAGATCCCCGCGGGCCAGCCCCCCGTGCCGACCTACATCGCGAGCGCGAACGACGCCGCGCGCGCCATCGCAAAGGACCTCGGCGGCGTCGCCCGCAGCTCCATCACCGAGGCCGTGCTCGACGTGCCGACCACCGCCCACATCCTCGGCGGCTGCGCGATGGGCACCGACGCCACGGACGGCGTCATCGACGCGAAGTGCCGCGTCTTCGGCTACGAAAACCTGATGGTGGTCGACGGCTCGATGATCGGCGCCAACCTCGGCGTGAACCCCTCGCTCACGATCACGGCGCTGGCGGAGCACGCGATGAGCCACATGCCGCGCAAGGGCGAGCCGGGCGCGGTCGCGTAGGTCGGCTGGGCGCCCCCCAGGCGCGGACGCCCGGGTCGGCCCCCTGCGGGCGCGCGCTCCGCGCTTGGTCCGGGCCCGCTCCCGAGCGAGCGGCCCCGGGACCCGCCGCGCGGACGCGGCGGCCCTCCGGTCGCCTGGCGCGGGGACCTCCCCTCCCCGCGGCCCCCGCCGCGACGATAGAAGCCGCCCCATGGCCACCCTGTCCGTCCTGCTCCGCGACCTCGGGGTCTCCGCCCTCGTGGCGGCGGTGGTCGTCCTGCTCGGCGCCCTCATCTCGCGCGGCGCGCTCCACCGCACCGATCGCCTCGGCGCCGCCGCGATCGCGGTGGGCTTCGCCGTCGGGTACAACCGCGTGATCGGCGGTGGATTCCGCGCGGACGACCTCATCAGCGTCCTCCCCCTCGCCGCCGTCGTGGCCGCGTTGTTCGCGCCGCGCATCGCGTCCAGGGCCGCGCCGGACGCCGCCGTCGGGGCCGCCACGCGCGCGGGGCTCGTGCTGGTCGGGATCGCGGCCGCGGCCACGTTCTACGTGGGCGAACAGTTCCACCTCACGCAGCTCAGCGTCACGACGGTCGGCGCCGCGGTGGGCCTCGTCGTGGGCACCCAGGTCGCGGAGCGCGCGGCCCCCTCGGCACGCGCGCCGGACCCGCGTCCCGGCGCCTGGGCGGTGGTCGCGGGGCTGCTCGCCGCGGTGGGGGGCTTCGGCGCGGCCGCGGGGGTGGCGCCGGTGGCCGTGGCCCTGCTCGCGGCGGGGCTGGTGGCGGCGCCGCTGGCCGCGCGTCGGGGCGGCACCCTCGGAGATGCGCTCGCCGTCGCGCTCCCCGCGGGGCTGGGCCTCGCGGCGGTGCTCGTCGCGCGGTGATCGCGAGCGCGATCCGCCACAAGGGCGGGATCCCGGGCGGGATCCCGGGCGGGAGATCCGGTATACTCAGCCTCGAGCACGGGTGACGCGTGGGACTCTTGAGCTGGCTCAGCGGCAAGAAGGAAGGGCAGGCCTCCACCGGCGGCGGCGGCGGCGCCGCCTCGAGCGGCGGCTCGCGCATCTCCAACGCGGACGTGAACAACGCGCTCCGCAAGCTCGACGGCACGCCGGGCTCCATCACGGAGGCGCGCCGCGTCGTCGGGTCCACCCCGATGTCCAACAGCGAGCGCGCCGAGGCCTACCGCCGCATCAACGGCTCGGTCACCTACCGGAACCAGCGCGACAACGCCGACGACGGCGACGTCATGTGCAACATGACCAGCATGGCCATGGCGATGAACGGCCTCGGCCTCGGCACCGACGAGTCGAAGACCGGCCAGTACGAGAACGTGCTCGACAAGAAGCGCGCCGGGCGCGGCTTGTCCCGCTACGACGAGGACCAGCGCGAGACCCTCGCCGAGGGCCTCGGCGTGGACGCCGTGACCCTCAAGACCCCCGGCTTCGCCAACGGGGACGCCGCGAAGGCCTGGTACATGGAGAACGTGTTCCCGCGCATGGCGGCGGGCGCCACGGCGACCTTCGGCGTCGAGGGCGGCAACGGCGGCGGCGGCAAGTTCCGCCACGTGATCCGGCTCGAGTGGGTGGAGGACAAGGGCCTCCGCACCGACGACCCCTTCGGCGCCGGCGTCCAGGCCGACGAGGCGGGCACCGTCGGGTACAGCAAGCTCAACGAGAAGCAGGGCCAGGGCGGTGTCGGCGCGAACGGGCTGCTCTCGTGGGAGCAGGTCGCGCGGATGAACAAGAACAAGTACGTCCAGCTCTACGCGACGAAGGGGCAGCCCAAGGCGCCCCCCGCCGGCGCGAAGGTGCCCGAGGCCGCGAAGGCGGGCGGCACGAAGGCGCCGACGGCCCCGGCGGCCGCCGCGCCCAAGGCCCGGCGGACCTCGGTGGGCGGGCGCAAATAGCGACCCGCGGCAGGTGACCGGAGGGCGGGCGCCGTCCGCGGCGCCCGGTCCCCGCCCGCTCGGGGGCGGGACCGAGCGGCTTCGCTGCGAGCCCGGAGGGCGCCGACGGCGGCGTCCGCGCCGCCGGGCCGCCCCCCTCTCCCGAGGCCTGCTACGCCCGGACCAGCTCGGAGACCGCCGCGAGCTCGTCGTACAGGTAGACGTTCGCGACGATCGCCTTCTCGAAGACGCCGAGATGGAGGCTCTCGTTGGGGCCGTGGGCGGTGGTCTGCGGGTCGATGACGCCGTTGAGGATGAGCGGGAGGTCACCGAAGCGGCGGCCGAAGAGCGCGACGAAGGGGATGGAGCCGCCGACGCCGACCTGGAGGAGCGGCCGGCCCCACGCCTTGACGTAGGCGCGATCCGCGGCGGGGAACGCCGGGCCTTGCGGGGTGTAGAGCCACGCGCCGGACGAGCCCGAGGAGATGTCGACCGTGACCTTCACGCCGCCGGGGGCGTCGCGGAGGAGCTCGGCGCGGAGGGCGTCGCGCACGGTGTCGTCGTCCTGGCCGGGGGCGACGCGGACGGAGAGGATGGCCTCTGCCGACATGCGGAGGGCGTTCTTCTTGCGGTCGATCGTCGGGAGCGTGGTGGACACGACGGTGATGGCCGGCTGGCGCCAGAGGTGCTCGGCGGGGGGCGCGCCCTCAGTGGGGAGGGGCTCGATGCCGTGGCAGAGGTGGGCGCCGGCGCGGATGACCTCGGTGGTGAGCGGCACGTCCCACGCGCCCGCGGACCACGCGGCGGGCACGTCGGCGCGGGGGTTCTTGAGGCGGCCGTTGTCGTCGACGAGGCGGGCGAGGAGCGTCACGAGCGCGAAGGACACGTCCGGCACCATGCCGCCCCAGAGGCCGGAGTGGATGTCGGCCTCCAACGCTTCACATCGCACGGTGCACTCCATGAGGCCGCGCAGCGAGGTGGTGAGGCCTGGGATCTCCGGCGAGGGGTTCTCGCAGTCGGTCAGGACCATCACATCCGAGGCAAAAGCCTCGGGGAAGGCGTCCATATATCGCTCGAGGTTGGGGCTGCCGATCTCCTCCTCGCCCTCGATCACGAGCTTGATGTTGGCGGGCAACGTGCCGGTCTCCTCGAGCCACGCGCCGAGGGCCGCGAGGTGGGAGACCCACCCGCCCATGTCGTCCGCCGCGCCGCGGGCGTAGAGCCGGCCGTCCCGCACGGTGGGCTCGTGCGGCGGGCTGGCCCAGACCTCGCCCTTGACGGGCTGGAGATCGAGGTGGCCGTAGATGAGGATCGTCGGCTTGCCGGGGGCCTTGAGCCACTCGGCGGTGACGATGGGGAGGGCGCCGGGCACGGTGCGGACTTCGGCGGCGTCGAAGCCGAGGGCGGCGAGGTCGGCGGCGACGCGGGCGGCGAGGGCGCGCACGTCGTCGGCGTGGGCGGGATCGCAGGAGATGGCGGGGATCCGCAGGTAGTCGCACAGGTGCGCGAGGGCCTGGGGGACCTGCGCGCGGGCGCGGGCGGCGACGGAATCGACGGCGGGGTGGGGCATGCGGCGATCTATCCGGGCGCGGGGGACGGGGGGGCGCGGCGGAGGCCGGAGGCGGGGCGGAGGCGGGAGGCGCGGCGGAGGCGGCGAGATCGGAAGAGCACACGTCTGAACTCCAGTCACTAATGCGCATCGCGTATGCCGTCTT
>CAJBVW010000601.1 GCA_903959175.1 uncultured Pseudomonadota bacterium | reverse complement strand
GACGCGGCGCTCAAGGCCTGGGCGGGCTGGAGCGCCCCCGGCGCCGCGGACCTCGCCACCCGGCTCCTCGCCGCGGCCGCGCGCGGCGGGAGGGCCGGCGCGGTGCCGTTCCTCGTCCGCAAGGGCGCGGACGTGAACGCGCGGGTCCGCGCGCTGTTCGGGGAGCGGGCCGCGTGGGTCGGCCCCCTGCACCTCGCGGCGGCCGCGGGCGGCGTGGACGCCGTCGGGAAGCTCCTCGACGCGAAGGCCACGGTCGACCTCGCCTACGACAATGGCCCCACCGCGCTCGCCTGCGCCGCCGGCCACCCCGCGGTCGAGGCCCTCCTCCGCAAGCGTGGCGCCACCAGCTAGACGGCGCCTCCGTTCATGCACGCGTCGCGACGACGAAGCCGTCGTCCACGCGGAGGTCCACTGTGAGGGCCTCCCCCGCGCGCAGGCCCGTCTCCTCGGCGAATGCGCAGAGGAGCTGGCCCCAGTGGCCGCCGGCGCCGGGCGGGTTCCCAAGGACGAGGCCCTCGTCGAGGTCCGCCGCGAACCACAGGAGCACGCCCGCGACGGGGCCGGGCTCGGCGGCGGGGAGGTGTACGCGGACGGGCGTCGGGCGGGCGCCGGTGCCGACGGCGAGGTCCCACACGAGGGTGGGCGGGCCCACAGGGGCCTCGGTGCCGGTGGCGGCCACATACGCGAGGCGCGTCTCGAGGCAGGCCTCCACGGTGTCGACGGCGAGGCCGTAGCGGGCGCCGATGCCGCGGACCTGCGCGCGCGCGAGGCGGGCCTCTCGGGCGGAGCTGGGCGCGCGGGCGAGGGCCGCCCAGACGCGGAGGCGTGTCGGGGCGACGCGGCCGCCCGGGGCGAGCCACGTGGCGACGGCGTCCATCGCGGGGAGGAGGCCCTCGGCGAAGGGGTCGGCGTTGAGGAGCTCGGAGTAGGCGAGGTCGACCGGGCGGGGCGGGAGGTCCTCGATGCGGGCGCGCACGACCTCGACGATGTCACCGAGGCCGTTGGCGGCGACGAGGCGCGCGGCGACCTCCGCGAGCGGGGTTGGCTCGACGGCGAGGACGTGGCGGGCGCCGAGGCGGGCGGCGACGCACGCGAGGAGCCCGGCGCCGCACCCGACCTCCACGACGCGCGCGCCCGGGGCCCGCCGCGCGAGGAGCGCGATCATCGCCTCGTTCCGGGGCCCGTCCGAGTAGAGACGGACGTGCTCCCAGGGGTTCGCAAAACCGGTGGGCGTCGTCATCCGGCGTGCCGTACGGCGATCGCCGGGGACATGCGCGAGGCCTGCCGCGCGGGGATCCAGCCGAACACCAGCCCCTCGACCATCGACAGGCCTGCGGCGAGCACGATGCCCTCGAAGCTGGTGGCCGTGGCCCACCCGGTGAACTTCCCGACCGCGAACGTAAGCAACACCCCCGCCACGATGCCCGCGGCGCCGCCGAGTCCGCTCACCAGCGCGCTCTCCGCCAGGAACAACGCCTGGATGTCGCGCGGGGTGGCCCCGACGGCGAGGCGGATGCCGATCTCCCGCGTGCGCTCCATCACGCTCGCGAAGAGGATGTTCATGATGCCGATGCCCCCGACGAGGAGCGAGATGCCGGCGATCATGCCCATCACGAGGTTGAACACCCGCTGTTGCGCGCGCGACTGCTCGAGGAGCCTGAGCGGGACGGCGACCGTGGTGTCGGCGGCGTCCCGGTGGAGGCGCGCGATCGCGCGGGAGGCGACGGCGGCGTGGCCCTCGACGGCGTCCGTCCGGCCGACGGCGACGATGATCTCGGAGAGCTCCGGCTGCGCGTACGGGCGGTCCCAGCGCGCCAGCGCCGTCGTGAGCGGGACGAGGATGGAGCGGTCGTGGCGCTCGAGATCGCCCGCCTCGGAGCGACGGCTCCGGCCGATGCCGGGCTCCTCCACCACGCCGACGACATGCAGCCACACGCCCCCCGCGCGGACCCACGCCCCCACGGCCTCCTTGCCGCCGAAGAGGAGGTCCCGCGCCGTCCCGCCGAGGAGGCAGACGGCCGCGGCGGCGTGCTCGTCCTCCGCGGAGAGGCCGCGCCCCTCGACGCGCAGGAGCCCCTTCGCGGCGAGCCAGCCGGGGTCCGCCCCGAGGACCCGCACGGTCTCGCCCTCGGGGAGGCGCGGGACCGTCTCAAGCGAGGGGAGCACGCGCATGCCGCCCACCTGGCGCGCGTCGGGGAGGATGGCGCGGAGCGCGCTCACGTCGCGCAGGGAGAGGCCCTGGGAGAGGCGCCGGGCCTTCTGCTCGGCCTCCGCCTGGTCGTCGGGGAACTCCATGTCGCGCACGAGGAAGTTGAGGATGCCGAGCTGGCCGATGAGGCGCTCCTGCTCTTGCCGCGCGCCCTCGCCGATGCCGAGGATCGCGATGATGGCGGTCACGCCGAAGAGGATGCCCAGCGCGGAGAGCATGGACCGCACGCGGTGCGCGGTGACGCCCTGCCAGCCCTCGGCGAGCACGTCCCGGAGGACGGCGCCCCTTCGCGGCGGTGCGCGCATCGTCAGGGCGAGGCGACGGCGGGGGCCGGGGCGGCGGTCGGCGTCGGCAGGCCGGCGGAGGGGCGGGCGCCGGCGTCGAGCGCGGCGGGGTCGGCCAGGGCCACGCGGTCCCCCTCGGCGAGGCCCTCGGTGACGACGACGTGGCTATCGTTCGCGCGGCCGAGCTTGACCGGCACGCGGGTCCATCCGCCGAGGCCGTTGCGGTGGACCACGGCCTCCGCGCCCTCGTAGAACACGGCCTCGCGCGGCACCATCAGCACGTCGGGCACGTCCGCCACGCGGATCTCGGCGCGCACCGTCATGCCGGGCTTGAGCGTCGCGTCCCCGGCGGGGAGGCCGATGGTGACCTCGAGGTGCTTGACCTCGCTCTCCTCGTTGCGCTTGACGGCGAGGTCGCTCACGCGCTCGACCGTGCCGGCGAGCGGGGTGTCCGGCCGCGCGTCCACGATGACGCTGACGAGCTGCCCGACGGCGACCTGCGCGGCGTCTACCTCGTGGACCCACGCCTCCACGCGCATCGCGGCGAGGTCGGGCAGCTCCATGATGGCGTTGCCGGGCCACACGTTGTCGCCAACCGTCGCCTTGCCCATCTTGCCGCCGCGCCAGGCCTCGGAGAGGAGCACGATGCCGTCCCCCGGGGCGCGGATCTGGAGCTGGCCGAGCTGCCGCTCGATCTGGGCGACCTTGGCCTGCGCCTCGGCCTCTTCGAGGCGGAGGAGCTCGAGCTCGGCGGCGGCCTCGAGGCGGGCGGCTTCGAGGGCGGCCTCGCTCCGGCCCACCCCGAGGGTCGACTCCTGCACGTCGAGCCGCGCCGTCTCCCGCTCGACGCGCGGCACGGTCTCCGAGTCGGTCACCCGCATCTCGGCGCGCTGCTTGTCGAGGCCCGACTTGACGACGTCGTTCTGCGCCGTCTGGAGCTTGACCGCCTGCTGAGCCTGCTTCTGGGCGATCTTCGTCTGCGCGACGTTGAGCTTGGAGACGGCCTGCTCCATCTCCTTCTCGAGGTCGGTGGTGTCGAACTCGACGAGCATGTCCCCCGCCTTGACGCGGGTGCCCTCCTCCGCGAGCGTCGTGATCTTGAGCGTGCCGCGCACGTTCGGCGCCGACACGTTCTTCGAGTTCACGGCCTCGAGCTCCCCCGGCACGCCGAGCACGACCGCGAGGGTGCCGCGGGTGACGGTGGCGGTGGGGACCGCGTCCGCGCCGGAGCCGCCGCAGGCGACGAGCAGCGAGAGGAGCAGCGGGAACGCCCGGCAGAACATCGCGCGAGGCTAACGCCCTGAATCTTAGGGGGCGACCGCCTCGGCGGAGGGGGTGGCGGCGGTCCAGGTGCGGGCGACCTCGCGGCCGCGGGCCTCGTCCACGAAGCGCACCACGACGAGCGCGGCGGCGAAGAGGACGGCGCAGAAGAGGATGGCGGTCTGGAGCCCGAGCACCGCCTGGAGGACGCCGAGCCCGAGGAGGCCGTAGATGGCGGCGAGCTTGCCCATCACGCCCCAGAGGCCGAAGATCTCCCCGGCTTTTTCGGGGGGAGCGAACAGGCCGACG
>CAJBVW010000600.1 GCA_903959175.1 uncultured Pseudomonadota bacterium | reverse complement strand
GCATCCCGCAGCGGCGGCCAACGCGTGGGCACCCCGCCGAGCTACGCCGCCCGCCGCAAGCAGGCTCCCATGCGCTCCGAACGGACCATCCTCTACCACGTCGGGGCGATCCAGTTCGTCAACATCCTCGACTTCATGATGGTGATGCCGCTCGGGCCCGACTTCGCGGTCGCCCTCGGCATCCCCGTCTCGGAGATCGGCAAGATAGGCGGCGCCTACACGGCCGCGGCCGCCGTCTCCGGACTCCTCGGCGCGACAGTGCTCGACCGCTTCGACCGCCGTCAGGCCCTCGCCGTCGCGATGCTGGGCCTCGTCGTCGGGACGGCGGCCGGCGGCTTTGCCACGGGCCTCGGCACGCTGCTCGCCGCGCGCGTGCTCGCCGGCTTCTTCGGCGGCCCGGCGACCTCCCTGGCGATGTCCATCGTCACGGACGTGATCCCCGCGGAGCGCCGCGGGAAGGCCGTCGGCGCCGTGATGGGCGCGTTCTCGGCGGCCTCGGTGCTCGGCGTGCCCGCGGGCCTCGAGCTCGCGCGGCTCGCGGGCTGGCGCGCCCCGTTCTTCGCGGTCGCGGCGCTCGGGCTCGTGCTCGCCGCGGGCGCCGTCGCGCTCCTCCCGCCGATGCGCGGCCACCTCGCCGCGGCCCCCTCCCACCCGAGGCTCGCGGAGCTACTCGGGCGCCCCGTGGTCCGCCGTTCCTACCTCCTGACGGCGACCGTGATGATGTCGAGCTTCATCCTCATCCCGAACTTCTCCGCCTTCCTGCAGGGCAACCTCGGGTACCCCCGCGACTCGCTGAGCGTGCTCTACCTCGTCGGCGGGCTCTTCAGCTTCGTCGGCCTGCGCGCGTTCGGCGCCCTCGTGGACCGCCACGGCGCGGCCTTCGTCGGCTCGGTGGCGACCCTCTCGCTCGCGGGCATCACCGCCTTCTGGTTCATGGCCTACGACCCGCGCGTGCCGGTGCTCGCGCTGTTCGTCGCCTTCATGATCGGGATGTCGGCCCGCAACGTGGCGTACACCACCCTCGTCTCGAAGGTGCCCCGCCCCCACGAGCGCGCTCGTTTCCTGTCGATGCAGTCCGCCGTCCAGCACCTCGCGTCCGCGTTCGGCGCGCTGCTGTCCGCCGAGCTGCTCGTGGCCCTCCCCGACGGCTCGCTCGGCAACATCGAGGGCGTCGCGCTCGTCTCCATCGGGCTGGCGCTGGCCGTGCCGTTCGTGCTGCACGCGGTGACTCGCGCTCAGACAGCCGCGCCGGCCCCGGCCCTCTGAGACGAGAGAATCGCGTTCAATTCCGAGACCTTAGTCGGAATACCCGTAGGTAAAGGCGTAGCACATCTCGTCCGCCGTCCCCTCGCCGAACACGACGTCCTGCGGGGGGTCCACCGGCTGGTTCGGGTTCGTAGCGCTGTTGTCCCACTGGCAGTTCACAGTCACGACGTCGCCGCCCTCGATGCGCACCGGCTCGAGGAGGCGCACGGCCTGCTGGTTGTGGAAGTCCCAGTCGTTCATCTCGACGACGCAGGTCTCCTCGCCGTCCGGGTGGGTCACCCGGAAGTCGAAGCCCGAGCCGAGCAGGTGCATGTGCGGGAACACGCCCACGATCGTGACCGCGCCCCAGTCCGCACTCCATGGGACGAACATCTCCTCGTCCGCGTTGGCCTGGCCGGCGGGGATCTCGAAGTCCTCCACGCCGAGCGGCAGCGCGAAGACCTCGGTCTCCACGGTGTCCTGGAGGTGCAGTCCGTAGCCGCTCTGGTCAGCCTCTTCCTCGGCGCCGTCGTAGCTCTCGTAGTAGTGCATCTGCAGTACGAGGCGGGTCCGGGCGCGCATCTGCATGCCCTGCCCCTCGTCGAACAGGAACGGACGCCCGCCGGGCGCCCAGCCGGCGAAGAAGTCCCATCCACCCTCGCCGAATCCGTCACACGCGAACCCGGCGCCGTCCGCGCTGTCCTCGGGGAGATCCACCGAGGGACCGACCGACCAGAGCACGATGTGGTGCACGATCCGAGGGTTGTCGACGAGCGCCTCGAAGCCGGTGACGTAGGACGTCGACTCGTTCCCGACGTCGAGGACGAAGCACCTGTAATCGTTTCCCGTTTCGTCGAACGCAGGGTGGTAGGGCGCGGCGCCGTAGAGCTCGACGTCGAAGGGGGCCGTGGTGAGCGGCGCGGGGGCCGGAGGCGCCGTGGCGGGATCCCCGAGGGGGGCGCCGGCGTCCGCCCAGTCGGACAGGAGCTGCTTGTCCTCGTTGGACAGGAACAGGGCGTCGGAGCCCTCGTAGTCGGCGCAGGACGGGTCCGGGGCGGGCGGCGGCATCGTGCCCGCCTGCGTGCGCGCCTGGATGGACGTCGCCAACGCCTGGACGCTCGCAGGGTCGTCGAACGAGGTCGAGAGGCCCCGCTCCGTGTGGCACCGCGCGCAGCTGTTGTCGAGGATGGGCCGGACATCCCGATAGTAGGTGGGCCCGACGGAGGCCGAGTCCTGGGTGTCGGGTGCGCAGGCGGCGAGGAGAAGCACGAGCATCGGGTTGGTCCCCTGGGCCACAAGAGAGCCTGTCGCGCGCCGTCGCGCCAGTGCTTTTCCGTGCAACTCGACCCGTTCCGGTTAGTCGCGGCCGATGATCCGCTCTACGCTCAAGAAGCTCCTCGGCACCCTCCTCGGCCGCAAGACCCCTCCCCCCTCGGCCCGTCCGTCTCCCCCGCGGCAGCCCCCGACCCGGCCCGCCAAGGTCGAGGAAGAGGAAGAAGAGCAGGGCGGCGGTCACGATCACGGCCACTCGCACGGCCACTCCCACGGCGGCGAGCGTGAAGAGCCCGCCCCGAAGCCCGTCGTGAAGGAGGCGCCCCCGGCGCCGAAGCCCGTCGTGAAGGAGGTGCCTCCGGCCCCGGTCGAGGACCGTGCCCACTCCCACGACCACGGCCACTCCCACGACCACGCGCAGGCCTCGGAGCCCGAGCCCGCGGCCGAGAAGAAGGCCACGAAGAAGGCCGTCGAGGTCATCGCGGAGGACACCCCGAACCCCAACGCGCGGAAGTTCTCCACGTCCGTCACCGTGGTGGAGAAGGGCTCCCTGTCCTTCAGCTCCGCGGAGGACGCCGAGGCGAACCCGCTCGCCAAGGCCATCTGGGCCTGCGGCGGCGTGAAGGGCATCTTCGCGGTGAAGGACTTCGTCACCGTCACGAAGGACGACACCGCCGACTGGGCCAAGCTCTCGCCCAAGGTCGTCAAGGCGCTCAAGAAGGCCCTGTAACGCCAGTGCGTCGCGCCGGGGCGCCCGTGCCGCCCCCTCAGGTTGCGGCGGTTGCCGCGCGGCACTATGGTTCGCGCCGACCGCATGCTGCTTCCTCTCCTGCTCGCGTTGTTCGCCTCGTTCGCGCTCGCCGATGTACCGGCGGGCGGTGAGCCCGTCGCGTGGAGCGAAGCCCCGGCCGCCACCTGGACCATCGTTCTGCAGACCGAGGGGCCGCTACGCGCGGACGCGGAGGCCGCCCGTGAGCCCATCGCGCGCCTGATCGAGGTCCTGCCCGTCGGGGATCGCGTCGAGGTCGTCGCGATCCACACGCGGTCCGTCCCCGTCCTGCCGCTGCGCACCGTGGACGACGCCGGGCGTGCCACGCTCGCCGCGGAGCTGCGGAGCCTCGAGATCCCGTCCGCGAAGAGCACGGACCTCGGCGCCGCGTTCTCCCTGTTGGCCACCGGGCTCGCGCCCACGCCGGAGGGCGCCGCCCACTTCGTGCTGATGGTGGCGAACTTCTGCCATTCCCCGCCCCTCGAGTCCGTGTATGCGAACGGCGGGTCCGGGTGCCGCACCGTCCGCGGGTTCGACAAGCTCGACGCCGCGTTCGACGCCGGCGCCAGCCGGGGCACCACCGAGGTCGTCCTCTTCCCCACGGGCACCGAGGCGTCCCCGGTGCACCGGGCCGGGCTCGCCGAGGCGCGGACCTTCTTCGGTCCCACGGCCGGCGTGGAGACCGCCGCCCAGCCGTTCGCCGACTGGATGGAGGCCGCGCGCGCGCGCATCGCCGCCACCCGCCTACGCCCCCTCGTCCGCGCGGAGGCCCTCGCCCTGGCCCTCCAGGTGCGTGTGGGGGACGCTCCGACCCTCGAGCGCCCCACGGGCACGCTCGTGCTGGGCACCGGCCTGCCCCACCTCGGGTTCGCTGCACGCGGCCTCACCCTCCAGGGCGCGACGACCACGACGACGGAGCTCACGCTCGCCCCCGAGAACGTCCTGCCCTTCTCGGTAGCCGTGCCCGAGCCCCCGTTCTCGTTCCTCCCGGCCCACGACGTGGTCGAGATCCCGCTACGGATCCACCTCGACGGGGAGCTCGCGCCCGCGGCCACGCTACGGGCGCTGGGCGTCGATCCGGCGCGCACCGGGCTCGAGGGCACGGTGGTGCTCCAGGTGGCCCGCGCGTACGGCCTGTCCCCGCTCCGCAGCTTCGGCCTCGCGGTGAGCCTTGCCCTTCTCAGCGTCGCCACCGTGCTCACGGCGCAGCGTCGCCTCCGGCCCCTGCGCCTGGGCGGCACGTTCAGCTACCGGCGCGCCGGCGGCCCGCGTCAAACCCTCGCGATCGAGCATCTGGCCGACGCGCCCATCGTCATCCTCCCGGACGGCTCGCTCGGCGTGGGCCGTCGGGATGGGGCACTGTTGGTCCTCCGCGTGGAACGCCCGCTCTGGAACATGCACGCCACGGCTGAGATTCGGGCCCAAAACACCGAGATCAACGCGCGGCCCGCCACGCCCGGACGCCACCCCGTCGTCCCGGGGGCCACATCCTTCCAGTTTCGAGACTATCGGCTTAGCTGGGAATGAATTTCTGATCTTGATCGCGGGCCGGGCGTTGCCGCACGTTCGTTCGCGCGCTACTGTTTGTCCGTGAGCGGTGCTCGCCTCAAGGGAACCCCTCCCCGAGCCGAGTGACTCATCAGCTGGCAGGAAGCCAACCGCTCCATCCACCCCGGCCGGGGTGAATGACTCGTGACGCCAAAGAATGGAGATCGTCAGATGACTGGTGAAGAGATCTACAACCTCCTCAACAAGATGTCGGGTCGTGGTGACTCGCCCCGCAAGCGCGAGCGCCAGCTTCGCAAGGTCGCGGAGAAGGTCGGCCTCTCGAGCGACGCGCTCCGTGCCAAGGCACGCCGCTACGCGAAGAAGATGGGCCTGCACTACCCGCTCATGCGCAAGCCCGCGAGCCAGAACCGCGAGAAGGAGCGTGAGGATCGCCGCGTCGAGCGTCGCTCCTGGCGTGACGAGCGCATCAAGCAGGGTGAGGACGCGCTCGCGCGCGGCGCAGACTGGGCCGAGATCGCCAAGCTCTTCGGCATCAAGACCCCCGAAGGTGCCGCTCAGTGGTGGCGTCGCAACCACGACGGCGTGGCCACCCCCAAGCGCAGCGCGCGCCGCCGCCGCCGTCGCAAGGCGTCCTAGTCGGGTCGGGCGCATCCTCGTGATGCGCTCCCCCGCACTGTACCCCCGGGCGTAGGCTCTCACCTCGCCCGACGGCCGCAGCACCCATGGGCCCCCCGGTCACTCCAAAGCTGGACCGGGGGGCCCATGTTGCGTATGGGACACGCGCCCGGACGAGGCTTCCCACCTCCCCACCGGACGTGTTCGCGATAGTCTCCCACCATGCGCACGTCCCTCCCTTCCGCCCGCGCCCTGCTGGCGCTTTTGAGCGTCTTCGTCCTCGCCTGCTCCGACGCCCCCGAGGGCGACTCCGCCGAGGAGGTCGTGGTGGAGGAGGCGCCGACCGGCCTCGTGTGTGACACCCTCGACATCCGCGTGACCGGGGACGATCCTCCCAGCGTGGGGGACGCCTGGACGGTGTGGCTGTGGTGCAACGACGACACGCTGCTCACCGGCGCCACGCGCGTCAGCTTCGACCCCAACGACATCGCGACGGTGTCGTCGAACGAGGTCGAATTCCTCAAGGCCGGCGAGGCCACGCTGACGGTGCAAGTGGGCTCGCGGCGCGAGTCGCGAGACGTGACCGTCAGCGAGTGACGTCCACGCCTTCGCCTCGCAAAGTGAGGCCGCGCCTCGTCGAGACCGTGCTTAGTCGAGACCGTGCCTAGTCGAGATCGCTGAGCGACACGGAGATGTGGGGCGTGTTGATCACGCCGACGGCTGTGATGCGGGACGTGAAGCCCACTTCGGCCGTGATCCACTTGAGCTTGAGCCCCGCGCCCACGCCCCACTCGAGCTCGTCACCGAAGGGCAGGCCCTCGACGTGCCGATCGTCGTTGAAGAGGAAGGACGGGGTGATCCCGGCGTAGCCGTAGTACTTCTTCGGGCCGAGCGTCAGCTCGACCGGCACGTCCAGCCCGAGCGACGGGTCGAGCCCCTGCTCGCCGTCCTGCGCCACGTAGCCATTGTAGAAGCCGAGGAGGCCCGCGCTGAGGCCCCAGTACTTCTCGCGGCGGCCCGCCTCGTTGCCGATGTGGACGTCGTAGCCGCTCAGCGAGGAGCCGGACGTGTAGCTGCCGCCCGCGGAGAGGTCGCCCTTCCACTTCTTCTTCCAGTACTTCACGCCGACCTCGGCGCCGCCGGTGATGGCCGTGCCGCCGTTTCCAATCGTCAATCCACCGCCCGGGGTGACGTACGGGCGATAGGACCACCCGAGGAGCTTCCCCTTCTTGAAGAGGGTGCCGCTGGTGGAGCTGTCCTCGCTCGTGCCGCCCGAGCCGCCCGACCCCGAGGATGAGGACCCCGATCCGGAGGAGGAGCCAGAGCCCCTCGACGCCCCGACCTCTTCGATCGGAGCGGATGGCCGTTCGATCGGGCCTTCCAAGCCCGCCGCCTGCGACATTCCCACCAAGAACACCAACGTCATCCTTCGCCTCCGAAACTCTGGCTAACCTATGGCGACATGAACGATCTCTTTCCCGCTTCATTCACGCGCATCCGCCCTCTCGGCCGGGGCGCTTCGGCGCGCGTCTGGCTGGCGGAGGGCCCCGTCGGGCTGGTCGCGCTCAAGCTCGCGTCCGTCCCCGGCGGGCTCCGGCGGGAGATCGAGGCCCACCGCGGGCTGGAGCACCGCTACGTCGCGCGTCTGCTCGACGCCGACCGCAACGGCGACTGGCTCGCAGTCGAGTACGCCCCGCACGGCCGCGCGGACACCTGGGGTCGCGGGCAGCCGCTGCCCGCCCTCATCGAGCTCGCGGCGCAGGTGGCCGAGGCCCTGGCGCACATCCACGGCCGGGGGATGGTCCACGGCGACCTGAAGCCCTCCAACGTCCTGGTCGCCGAGGACGGCACCGCGCGGCTCATCGACCTCGGCCTGGCGCGCGGCGGTGAGCTCCCGCCGCTCGACCTCGGCGGCACGCTCGGCTTCATCGCGCCGGAGATCCTCCGCGGCGAGCGCCCGGGCCCCGAGGCCGACATGTACGGCCTCGGCGTGCTCCTCTACCATCTGCTCACGCGCCACGCGCCCTTCCGCGACGCCGATCCCGCCGCGCTCGGGTACCTTCCGCTCACGACGCTCCCGGAGCCGCCGAGCTCGCTGCGTCCGCGTCTGCCGCGCGCCCTCGACGATCTGGTGCTCGCGATGCTCGCGCGCCGGCCCGCGTCCCGGCCCTCGCCCGCGGCCCGCGTGATGGAGCTGCTCCGCGGCGCGCAGGCGTCCCCTCCCCGCTCCCCGCTCGTCGGGATGGCGCGCGAGCGCGAGATCCTGCGCCGCCACGTCGTCGACCTGCTCGAGGGGAAGGCCGCCACCGTCGTCCTCCACGGGACGGCCGGGAGCGGGCGGCGGACGCTCATCCGCGAGTGCGTGCGCGCCGCCCACCGCGAGGGGGTGCGCGTCGTGTCCGGCGGCGCAGATCGCCGGTTGCTGCTCGCGGAGCTGGGTCAGGGCGGCCCGGCGATCGTGGCGCTCGACGGCAACGCGCCAGGGATCGAGACGCTCCTCGCCCGCATCCTCACCGAGAACCCGCTCTGCCTGACCCTCGTGCGCGCCGACCGACCGCTCACGAAGGCGGCGCGTCTCGGCGCGCGGCACCTGTGCCCGTCCCCGCTCCTGCTCGAAGACGTGGCGCGCGTGCTGGAAGGGCTCGAGATGGACCGACGCCGCGCGGAGGAGTTCCACAAGCTCTCCCGGGGCTCGCCGGGCACGCTCCTCGGGCTCGCGCTCGGGGTCACCGTGGCGGACGACGCCCTGGAGCCCGTGGAGCGTCAGGTGCTCGCGCTCATCGCCACGGGCCCGCTGACGGTCACGCTGCTCGCCGAGCGCATCGGGCTCTCCGAGCACCGGCTGCTCGACCACGTCGAGCCGATGATCGACCGCGGCCTCCTCACCGCCAGCGCGGACGGCGCGTGGCTCATGGAGGCTCGCACCGAGGGGGCGTGAGCGCTACTTCTGCGCCTCGGCGTCGAGGTAGCGCTCGAGGGACGCGTTCACCTGCTCGAGGTTCGGACGGATCATCGCCACGATGAACTTCTCGACCTGGGGCGCGATGGTGCTGGCGAGGATGCGCGGGACGCCCGGGATGTCCTTGAGGTGGATGTCGAGGGTCCCGGACAGGATCACGCGCGTGGCGTTCGGGCCGGCTTCCTCGAAGCGGTTCGTGCCGCCACACTTCATGTTCTCCGTGAAGGTGCGGATCTTGATGCTCCAGCTGCAGAGCCACTGGGCGTCGTCCCAATCCGCGAAGTCGTCCCACTTGACCATGTCGGGCTTGATGATGCCCTGCACGACGCGGGGGACATCGCCCTTGCCCACCCACTCGTTGTGGAGCTTGACCCCGCCCGGTCGATCCTCGCGGCTCTTGACGACGATCTCCTTGATGTTGGTCATGAAGGGCGCGACGGCAGGGAGCTCGTCGCGGTACGCCTTGTAGACGCGGGCGCGCGGGTGGTGGATCACGGAAGAGGCATTGATCTGCATGCGGGCTCCACCGGAGGGGCGCGCCGGGTTAACCCGCGCGACAGCCGGGAACGGGAACTTGGTCCACACCGACGCGCGTTTTTCGGCCGCGATCGAGCGGGCCGTGGGGGAGATCGAGGGCCGCACCGACGCCGAGCTGGTCGTCGTCGCCGCCCCCGCGTCGGGCTCCTACGCCGACATCGCCTGGATCGTCGCGAGCGCCGTCGGCGCCGTCGTCCTCGCGTTCCTCTGCTGGAGCCCGATCGTGTTCGACGCGATGTGGTTCCCGTTAGACATCGCGGCGACCGTCGGCCTCACGGCCGCGGCGCTCACCCGGTGGCCCCGCCTCGCGGCGCGCCTCGCGGGGCGCGACCGGCGCAACCGGCAGGTGCGGGAGGCCGCGTTGGCTGCCTTCACCGAGGAGAACGTACACGCGACGGCCAGGCGCACCGGCGTCCTCGTCTACGTGAGCGCCCTCGAGGGCCGGGTCGAGCTCCTCCCCGACCAGGGGCTGCTCGGCCGCATCCCCGGCGCGAAGTGGAACTCCCTGGCCCTCCGCGCGGGTGACCTGGACGAGCTGCTCGCGGGCCTGCATCGCCTCGGTGCGCTCCTCGCGACGGACTCGCCCCCCGCGGGGGTCAACGCTGACCAGATCCCCAACGCCCCGCGGGTGCGGGCGTGATCCCCTGGATCCTCTGGTTGGTCGAGGCCTGGGCGCGCGCGGGCGGCGGGCAGGGCTACTCGGGCGGCGGCGGCGGCGGCAGCGGCGGGTACTCGGGCGGCGGCGGGGGTGGCGGCGATGGCATCGGCCTGCTGCTGTGGCTGGTGTTCGAGCACCCGGTGATCGGCGTCCCCCTGCTCATCGTGGTGGCCGTCGTCGTCTTCTATGCGAAGTCGCAACAGCAAGGCGTTCGGCAGGTCCACCGTACGCGCCAGGCGCCCCCCGCGGCCGCCCCGCGCGCGGGCCTCGGCCCGATCCGCCAGAGAGACGCGAGCTTCTCCGAGCCCCTCTTCCTCGACCTCGCACGGCTCGTCTACACCCGCGCCCAGGAAGCGCGCGGGGCCGGAAACTGGGAGACGCTCGCCCCCTACGTCGACGAATCCGTCGCGACCGCGCTCCATGCGCGCTCCCCTGGAAAGCCCGTGCGGGACGTGGTCCTCGGCGCCACGCGGATCGAGGGCACGGCCGTCCAGGGGGACATCGCGCGGATCTCCGTGCTGTTCGAGGGCAACGTGACGGTGGGCGGGAGCAAGCGGTTCGTGCGCGAGCGCTGGGACTTCGCGCGGGCGGCGGGCACGCTCTCCCCGGGCCCCGACCGCATGCGTGCGCTGAACTGCCCGAGCTGCGGCAGCCCCATCGACACGACGAAGGAGGGGCGCTGTCGCAACTGCGACAACGTCATCACCGACGGGCGCCTGCAGTGGCGCGTCGTCACGGCCCGCGTGCTGCAGGACGAGCCCGCGCCGCCCCTCCAGCTCACCCGTGGCGCGGGCGTCGAGGCCGGCACCGAGCTCCCCATCGTGCTCGCCCCCGACCTCGCGGCGCAGGTCCGCGCGTTCCAGGCGCGCCATGCGGACTTCGAGTGGGAGGGCTTCCGCGCGCGCGTGGTCGAGGTCTTCGAGCGCATCCAGCGCGCCTGGAGCGACGGCAAATGGGAAGAGGCGCGCCCCTTCGAGACCGACTTCCTCTTCCAGCAGCACCGCTACTGGATCGAGCGCTATACGGCGGAGGGCCTGCGCAACGGCTCGTCCGACGTGCGCGTGACCGACGTGGTGTTGGCGCGAATCACGGTGGACGCGTATCTGGAGGCCGTCACCGTGCGGATCTTCGCGCGGATGCGGGACTGGACGCAGGACAAGAACGGGCAGGTGGTCGGCGGGAGCCGCACGCAGGACCGCATCTTCTCCGAGTACTGGACCTTCCTACGCTCCGCCGGCACGACCGCGCGGCCGCGCGAAAAGGTGGACGCCTGCCCCAGCTGCGGCGCTCCGCTCGACAATGTCTCCGAGACCGGCGTGTGCGGCTATTGCGACGCCAAGATCACCGGCGGAGAGTACGACTGGGTGCTCTCCACCATCGACCAGGACGAGGCCTACCGAGGATGAACGTATACGAGGCGCGCAATGGCTGAGCGCAAGACCCGCCGCAAGCAGCGCGTGGAAGAGGAAGAGGCCGCCCGTATCGGGGCCATCCTCGGCACCCCCTCGGCGGAGGGCCACCGCGAGGCGCTGAGCCAGCGCGCTGGTGAGGCCGTCCGCTCCGGAGACCCCACCCTCGCCAAGGCGCTCGAGGCCGCCCTGCGCCACCGGGGCCGCGTCGAGCGCGCCACGCACGGCTTCCACACCTACCCGGCTGGGCTCCAGCCGGACGCTGCGAAGGAGCTCGTCGCCCTTGGCGAGGGGCCCGTGCTCGACCCCTTCTGCGGCGGCGGCACCGTGCTCATCGAGGCCCTGCTCGCCGGGCGCGACGCCCTCGGGCTCGACATCTCGCCCGTCGCGAACCTCGTCGCCCGCGCCCGCACCGTGCGGACCACCGAGGAGGAGCGCACCGTCCTCCGCGCCACCGCCCGGCGCGCCACCGAGGCCGCCGTCGCTGCGCGCACCCTGCCCCCGGTGAACGAGGAGTTGGCGCGCTGGTACGAGCCCCACACGCTGATCGAGCTCGCGACGATCAAGGACGCCATCAGCAAGGAGCCCCTCCTCCGCGCCGTGTTCTCCGCCATCCTCGTCAAGACGAGCAAGCGCGAGAGCGACACGTCGAGCGCCCGCACCGGCGAGAAGCGCCCGCCGGGCACCGCCGCCGTGCTGTTCCACAAGAAGGCCCGGGAGTACGCCCGGATGTTGGAGGCCCTCGCGACGGCCGCCCCCGCGACCGTCCGCGCGCGCGTCCACCGCGAGGACGCCCGTGAGCTCCGCGAGCGCGGCGGCTACGGGCTCGTCGTCACGTCCCCGCCGTACCCCGGCGTGTACGACTACGTGACGATGCAGCACCTCCGCCTGCTCTGGCTCGGCCTGGGCGAGGGCATGGACACCCACCAGGAGATCGGCTCCCGCCGCCAGTTCCGGGCCGATCGCACTGCGGCGCTGAGCGCGTGGCGCAACGACACGCGCAAGTGGGTCCGGAACGCCGCCCGCGCGCTCGACGTCGGCGGCCGGCTCGTCGTCGTCATCGGCGACGGGCAGGTGGCCGGCAAGCGCATCGACACCTACGAGGCGATGGAGGACGCGGCCAAGATGGCCGGCCTCACCCGCGTGGCCCGCGCCACCGTCGAGCGCTGGGACGAGGGCGTCAACACCCTCCGTCCCGAGCACGCGATGATGTGGGAGAAGCGCGCCGAGACCCCTGCGACCGAGGGGTAACCTCGAGTCTTCGAGGCTCTCCTCGCCAAGGTGCCGTCCACTTCTGCACGCCGCGGAGGCGGCCGCACCGCGTGCGGTCGTCGTCCGGCCATCCAGCCGGCCTCGACGGCCTCATCGATGCCGTCCGAGTAGGAGTAGTAGCCGTAGCCGCCCTCGTAGCTGGTGTACCAGTCGGTCTGGAGCGAGTACACGCCGAGCCACGGCAGGCTGCCCGGGAGGTCGTAGGGCGGCCGGGCGAGGATCTGGCGCTGGCCGGGGAAGAGGTCCCCGTCGGCGGGCAGGAAGTCCTGCGCGGAGAGGTCGGTGCAGAGGTAGGTGTAGGCGACGCCGTAGGGGCACCAGGTGCGCCAGGACGTGGGCGCCAGGACGTGGGCGCCAGGACGTGGGCGCCAGGGCGTAGTCCGCGGTGGTGCTGGAGACGTTCGCCAGCAGCCAGCGGTAGGTAGTGTCGATGCCGCCGAGGGGCGTGGCGATGAACACGGAGCGCCGCACGTCCCGCCCTCTCCCGGGCCGCCGATCCGGACGCGGCGTCCGCACTCGATCTGCACGGCGCGGAAGAGCTCGACGAGCTCCGCGCCCAGCTCGCCCGCCTGGAGGACCGCCTGAAGCGCTGACCGCGCCTACGGGCTCGCGTTGATGCCCTCCCAGCGCTCCTCGGCCAGCTCCTCCGCGGACGCCCTCTCCACCTTCATCCCCATCCCGCCGACCGTCGGCTCGGGGGGACGAACGGTGATCCACCCGCCGCGAGCGGGCCCCGGCGGGACGAGGCACTCGGGGCGGTTCCCGATGAGCTCGGTGCGGCCCCAGGCCTGCAGCGCCTCGCGGATCGCCGGCCACTCTTCCTTCTTCCACCAGAACAACATCGAGCGCTGCCGCGAGCGCTCCTTGTGCCCGCGCGCCACATGGACCGCCTGCTTCGTGTACGGGTCGAAGCCGCTCACGAACATCGCCGTCGAGATGGTGCCCGGGGTCGGCATGAACATCTGGACCTGCCGGCATTGGAGCCGGTTCTTCTTCATGTAGACGGCCAGCTCGACGGCCTCGTCCGGGCCGGTGCCCGGGTGCGCACACTGGAAGTACGGCACGATGAGCTGCTTCTTCCCGGCGTCCGCGCTCGCCTTCTGGAAGCGGACGAGGAAGTCGGCGAAGTGCGTGACCTCGGGCTTGCGCATGAAGTGGAGCGACCGCGCGCTGACGTGCTCCGGGGCCGTGGTGAGCGAACCGGAGACGTGGTGTGTCGCGAGCTCCTCGACGAACTCCTGGTCCAACTTCGCGAGATCGTAGCGGATCCCGCTATTGACGAACACGCGTTTGACGCCCGGGAGCGTGCGCACCCGGCGCAACAGGTCGATGTACGGCTTGTGGTCGGTGCCGTAGTGTTTGCACCGCACGGGGTGCAGGCAGCTCACGCGGCGGCAGACCTTGTTGGCCGCCTCCGACATGCAGCGCATGTGGAACATGTTCGCCGTGGGGCCACCGAGATCCGAGATGACCCCGTTGAACCCCTTCTCCTTGACGAGCCCGCGCACCTCGCGCTCGATGCTCTCGGGGCTGCGGCTCACCACCTCCTTGCCCTGGTGCAAGGTCAGCGCGCAGAAGGAACATCCGCCTGAGCAGCCGCGGTTGACCGTCAGGCTGCCGCGGATCGACTCGAAGGCGGGGATCGGCTCGCGGTAGCAGGGGTGCGCCGCGTTGGCGTAGGGCAGCTCGTACAGCCGGTCGAGCTCGGCGGTGGTGAGCGGCGTGTCCGCGGGGTTGCACCAGATGGCGCGGTCCCCGCTGCGGTGCAACAGGGCCTCGCCGCAGTGGGGGTTGGCCTCGCGGTACATCAGCAACGTCAGCCGGTTGAAGGCCAGCGGATCGGCGACGCAGTCCTCGAAGGAAGGCACCTCGATGTAGGGCATTTCGGGGACCACGCTGGTCTTCCCGAGCGCCCACGCCGTGCCCGGGATGTCACGGCAGGCCTCGATCCCCTTCCCTTCCGCCAGCCGCCGCGCGATCTCGACGATCGAGCGCTCCGCCATGCCGTGCACCAGGAGGTCGGCCTTGGCGTCGAGCAGGATGCTGCGGCGCAGCTTCTCCTGCCAGTAATCGTAGTGGGCGATGCGGCGGAGGGAGGCCTCGATGCCCCCGAGCACGATGGGCACGCCCGGAAAGGCCTGCTTGATCCGGTTCGCGTAGGCGATGCACGCGCGATCGGGCCGGAGCCCCGCCTTGCCGCCCGGCGAGTACGCGTCGTCACTGCGGATCCGCCGGGCCGCCGTGTAGTGGTTGACCATCGAGTCCATGTTGCCGCTGGTCACGCCGAAGAACAGGCGCGGCCTCCCGAGGGCCGCGAACGCCTCGGGACCGTCCCACGCCGGCTGCGCGATGATCCCGACGCGGTACCCGTGGTCCTCCAGCCAGCGCCCGATCAGCGCAACGCCGAAGGAGTTGTGGTCGACGTAGGCGTCGCCGGTGACGAGCACCACGTCGAGGGGCTCGTCCCCCGCCTCTTCAAGGGTCATCGGCAAAAAACGTCGCGCCATGGAACGGCCCCTAACCCGTGAGCGCGCCGCGCCGGTGCGATCGCCCGGTGGGGGCTCCTACGCCGGGAGCGGATCGATGCGCATCGAGAGGTCCGCCCAGCGCGCCTGGTGGACGAGCCCGCCCATGCTCACGAAGTCGAGCCCCACGTCGCCCAGGCGCGCGATGCGCTCCGCCGTCATGTTGCCGCTCGCCTCCAGCACCACCGGCTGACCGCCGTTGGCACGGTGGACCGCACGCATCGCCACGGCCTCGCGGAGCGTGGCGTCGTCCATGTTGTCCAGCAGCACGACGTCCACCCCGGCGGCGAGGGCCTCCGCGAGCTCGGCGAGGTCCTCGACCTCGACCTCGACGCGCAGCAGGTGGTGGGCCTCGGCGCGGGCGCGGCGCACGGCGGTCGTGATGCCGCCGGCGGCGACGATGTGGTTGTCCTTGATGAGGACGCCGTCGTACAACGCGTAGCGATGGTTCGCGGCGCCGCCGTCGCGCACCGCGGCCTTCTCGAGGGCGCGCAACAAGGGGGTGGTCTTGCGGGTGTCCACCACGCGGAGGGCGCCCGCGGCACGGACCACGGATCGCGTGTGGGTCGCGACGCCGCACAGCCGCATGAGGAAGTTCAACGCAGTCCGTTCGCCGACGAGCAGCGCGGCGAGCGTGCCATCCACCCGCGCGACGACGGTGCCGGGAGTGACCTCGGCGCCGTCGGCCTCCACCGCGGTGTAGCGGGCGTCGAGCTGCCGGAAGACCTCGGCGGCGGCCGACTGCCCCGACACCACGAGCGGCTGCTTCGCGACGATGCGGGCGGTGCCGCGGGCGGCGGGATCGACCACGGCGCGGGTGGTCACGTCCCCGGGGCCGACGTCCTCCTCGAGAGCGAGGCGGACGAGATCGGAGAGGGTCATCCCCCGTCCTCGCCGCCGGCCTCGATCTCGGCGAGGCGCTCGCGGATGACGCGCCGGGCGATCGGGCCGATCTGGGCGCGCACGGCCTCGTCCACCGCGACCTCCCCGAGATCGCGGAAGGCGGGCGAGCGGAGCAGCGCCTTGTTCAGGAGGATCTCGACGACCTCGGGAAGGACCTCGAGGATGGCGCGCTCGAGGGCGGGCCCGACCACGTCCGGATCGACGCGGACGGGCGGGTGGGAGCGCCACTCGCGCGGCAGGAAGCTGGCGAGGCGCTCGTCCCCCACGGCGGTGCGGGGGGTGGTCGCGGGGTCCGGTGCGGGGGCGATCGGGCCGTCGTAGGCCTGGATCGTGTCGGACGCGTCGGGCAGGGGCTCGGGCGCGGCGCGACGGGTGACCGGCTCGAAGTCGGGGACGGCGGCAGGCGGAGGGGCGTCCGCAGGGGTGCCGAGCGGGCCGAGCGCCGCTTCGAGGTGGCGAAGGAGGGTGTCGACCGTGAACGGTCGGTTGATGCGGCCATACACGCCCACCTGATCGGCGCGCTCACCGTTGAAGACCTCGAAGCCGCCGCAGAGCAGGAAGACCACGGCCTCCGGGCTACGCGTCTTCACGGAGCGGGCCACGTCGTAGCCGTTCCCTCCGGGGAAGCTCAGGGCGGCCAGGGCGACAGCGATCCCCCCCGCGTCAATGGCGGCCTCGGCCTCGGGGCCGCTGGCCGCTACGACGACGGTGAAGCCGGTGCCACGCAGGGCCTCCTGCACGCGGCGTGCGGAGAGGGGCGATGCGTCGACGACGAGCACGATCCGCGTGGGCATGTACCGAACTTCCTATGCCGACCGAGCGGCCGGATCAATCCTGGACGACAGCTACGTGCATCGCGCGGGTGGAGGTGAGGATCTGCTGACCGTCCGCGGTCTCGGAGCCGCCGTCCACCTGGAAGCCGACGTAGAGGTTCGTCACGTCCACCTCGAGGGCGCCGGAGAGGAGCGACCACACATCGTCGTCCACGGTGAAGCTGCCGTCTTCGTCGGTAGCGCAGGTGACGGACTCGACCAGCGCGCCGTCCTTCTCGCGGCGGATCTGGACGAAGCTGTCGTCCCAGCCGTGGGCGTCCCACGTCGCGGTGACCTCGGAGCCGAACGGGATGCCGGTCTCCTCGTCGACCGTCCCTACGAGGGCCACGTCCTCCAGCGAGCCCGGCGACGGGGCCGTGGCCCCGGAGAACGAGCCCGCGTCGGAGAGCGTGGTGCCCTCGGCGAGCAGCTCGGCGGCGTCCTGACAGCCGCTGCGGTTGTCGAAGACGTTGTCGTAGTAGAAGCCGTCGGTCACGTGGTCGAGCACGCCGTTGATGTCGGCGGTGGCCCAACCGGGGCTGTCGACGTCGGGGATGTCGAGGCCGTTGCCGCCAGCGTCGCCCGGGAACAGGTCGAGCCCGCGGGTGCACCCGGAGGCGGGGAGCTCGCGGTCCTCGAGGCCGTCCGGCGCGTACTCGAGCGAGAGCTGGTAGGCGAACACGCCCTCGTAGAGCTCGTCCTCCGCGGAGGTGCACTCCCAGGTGTACATGTCCGCGAGGAGGCGCGCGTCGGGCGGGGCGCCCCGGCCGAGGGAGATGGACTTGTCGTCGCAGGCGGCGCAGAGAAACAGCACGGACAGAATCAGAGGTCGCATTTCGTCATGCTACCGCTCGAGCCTTGCGGTTGGCGCATGGACGTGTGAACTTTCTGCCGAACTTGCGGGCAGCACCTCCCGGAAGCGTCGTGGGCTGCGCGGGGGCGTGGCGGAATGGTAGACGCGCTCGACTCAAAATCGAGTGGCCTTACGGTCTTGCCGGTTCAAGTCCGGCCGCCCCTACTCCCACACCCGAGCGCACGGAAGAGAGTCGCCACGGCGCGGGAGGCGCAGACCGCGACAGACCGCGGCCCACCTCGCGTCCTACAATGCGAGCGGCTCGTGGCGCGCGAGCTACTACGCCGCAAACACGTACGCGCCGAC
Organism: uncultured Pseudomonadota bacterium; assembly: GCA_903959175.1. GTDB lineage: Bacteria > Myxococcota_A > UBA796 > UBA796 > SXON01 > CAJBVW01. The sequence continues at coordinate 3,578 of CAJBVW010000600.1, read as the reverse complement.
GGGAAGCCCGGAGGCCTCCCGACGACGCGTCGGCGCGAGCCCGGTCGCGGACTAGCGGATGAGCCAGCGCTCGCCGGTGTGCTTGAGCTTGCGCTCGCGCTCCAGCTTGCGGAGCTCGGCCTTCACCTCTTCTTCGGTGAGGTCCTTGTAGGGCGAGCGGTGCAGGATGCCCGCCACGAAGATGGACTCCTTGAGGCCACGCTCGCTGTACTCGCGCGAGCCGAGGCGCGCGACGGCGTCCCCACGCACCCACTCGGCGCGGCGGGGGTCGACCATCGAGGCGGGGGTCTTCACGACGCGGGGCTTGGCTGCGGCGCGCGGGGTGGCGGAGGCCTTCTTGGCCTCGACCTCCTTGGGGGCGGGCATGCCGACCTTGACGGTCTCCGGCTCGATGTCGGCCCAGGAGACGCGAAGGCGCTCGACGAGCTCGGCGGTGTCGGCGATCGACGCGGCGCCGAGGGCGAGGATGGCGCGCCGCATCACGTTCGGCACGGAGGCGGGCGGGATCTCCGCGACCTCGGCGAGGAAGGTGGCGCGGGTCTCGCCGTCGGGGATGTCGAGGATCTCACGGGCCGCGCGCTGGGCCCACTGGGTGAGATCCGCGGCGAGCGCTGCCGGGAGTCGCGTCTCGGAGAGCGCGAACAGGTCGGCGACGCACACAGGCTCGATACGATCGATGTGCTGGCGGATGACGTCCTGCGTCAGCACCTGGATCATCGAGGGGGAAGAGACGCGAAGGCGCTCGAGATGGAGACGCTGGACGCGGTGATCGGACGGGCTCAAGAGGACCTCGTTTGCGTGGCAGGCCCCTCTATCCGATCGGGCCGTCGCTATCCGCTCCTGCCCGGTCGCTCCCAGAGGAACTCGGGCTCCCCGAGCTGCTTCGCTGCCCAGCGCCCCGCGACGAAAAGGTAATCGGAAAGCCGATTCACGTACCGCATCGAGCCTTCTCCGGTGCCCGGCTCTTCTCGCAACAATGCGACAAGCTCACGTTCCGCGCGCCGGCAGACGGTGCGCGCCTGGTGGAGGAACGCCCCCACGGGCCCCCCGCCGGGCAGGATGAACTCGCGGAGGGGGCCCACGTCCTCGTTGAGCGCGTCGATCCAGTCCTCGAGCTGCTTCACGTCGGCGTCGCCCACGCGGTACATCCCCTCCCAGCGGTCCTCCGGGCGGGTGGCCAGGTCGGAGCCGACGTTGAAGAGGTCGTTCTGGATCTTGTGGAGCATCGCGTCGATGCGGGTGACCGCCTCGGGCGCGGCGCCGCTGGTCCGGTTGTGGTAGCGGACGATGCCGAGGATGGCGTTGAGCTCGTCCGTCGTGCCGTAGGCGGCGATGCGGACGTGGTCCTTCGGGACCTCCTGCCCGCCGACCAACCGTGTCGTGCCCTTGTCGCCCGTTCTCGTGTAGACCTTGGTGATTCTCATGCGCTCGCCTAGCGCGTCACGGAAGGCGACGGCAGGTGCCTAGACCACACTTGTAGACGATCCGATCGTCGCTCTTGACCACCACGGTCCCTTGCGACTCGGGCTCGCCGCCGGGTCGCGTCTGCGCGAAGAGCTCGTAGCTGCCGGGGTTCACGCCCCCGACGGACATCCGACCCGACGGGCCGACGAGGTAGGCCTGGCCGCCGCTGACGAGGATGAGCCCCTGGGCGACGCTCCCGCCGGCGGGCGGGGGCGTGCCGACGCGCTTCGGCACGATGTCCGCGCTGGTCGGGGCGGTGGACGCGCCGCTCGAGGAGGCCGAAGCCTTCGCGGAGGCCGCGGAGGCGCTGACGGGCGCGACGATGGGGGGCGCGACGGCGACGGGGGAGCTCGGGGCCGGCGCAGAGATCGCGGGGACCTCGGCCTGGACGAGGGCGGCGAGCGGAGCGGGGGGCGCCACGACCGCGGGGCGCGCGACGGGCGCCGGAACAGCGACGGCGACGGGGGCCGGCCGGTTCATCAGCAACACGACGGCGGTGCCCGCGACGCCGAGCTGGACGACCTGGAGGCCGAGCACGGCGAGCAGCGCGACGCCGATCCACGGGGGGACGCGCGCGGCGCTCGGGGCCGATGCCCCTGCCCCTCTCCGGCCGCTGCCTTCGTCCACGACGACATCCTCCGACACCAGGATGCGGGGCGCGGAGGCACCTGTCGAGGATGCGCCGGCCGAGCGCGGCGCCGCCTCCGGACCCGTCCCCGCCGAACCGAGCGTTTGCGGCCCGGATGCGCGGATCACGCCCGCCGCCCCCGCCCCGCCGCCCCCCGACACGACCATGCGCCCGGAGCCGACGCCGCCGTCCGCGCGGAGCGCGAGCTCGCGGTAGCGTTGGGCCAGCGCCTCGAATTCGCCGGCCATCTCCAACGGATCGCGGAACCGGAGCGCCGGATCGATGCGCAGGGCGCGGTCGAGCAGGTGGAGCGTCTCCGTCACGAGCACGCCCTCCAGCCGCTCGTTCGGCTTCCCGAACACGCCCTCCATCGCCTCGGCGACGAGCCGGCGGTCCTTCTCCGGGAGCTTCTCCGGGGACGCGAACTGGGCGGGGTCGAGGTCCTTGTCGACGAAGAGCGCGGGTTTGCGCTGCTGGAGATCGCCGATGAGCGCGACGCGTTGGGTGCGGAAGAGGTGCGCGTGCGTGCCGTTCGGGGGCATGCGGCCACCGCCCCGGAGCACCGTCCGCATGCGGAGGAGCGCGAAGAAGGTGCAACCGAGCGAGAAGGTGTCCATCGCGGCGGGATGCGGTTTGCGCGCGTTGAAGAGGGCCTCGGGCGCGATGAAGTTCTCCGTGCCGAGGATCATCCGCGTGGCGACCCACTGGGGCTCGTCCACGGAGCGGAACTTGGCGGCCCCGAAGTCGGTGAGGAGCCACCGCCCGTCGACCGCGCGGAGCACGTTCCGCGGCTTGATGTCGGCGTGGATCACCCGCTTGCCGAGCTCGAGCTCCGCCACCGCCTCGTACTCCCGCGTGCGCCGGCACACGTCCGCGAGGGCCTCGACCAACTCCAGGAAGGAGCGCGGGGCGCCGCAGGTGGCCTCCCACCAGCGCTCCATGTCGGTCGGGCACCACTCCATCACGATGCCGGTGACCGGCGTGCCGATGATGTCGTAGAGCCGCGGACACGGCGGGCTGCCGGGCGCGCGGGAGAGCGCGACGAAGGTCTCGACCTCGCGGGCGATGGCCTCCTCCGCGAGCTTGTCGTCCGGGCGCGCCAGCTTCAGCGCGAGGACGGTGCCCTCGGGGACCGTAGAGACGGCGTTGGGCGCGCTCTGGGGCACGACGCGCCGGATGCTTGCCATCCCGCCGTCCCGCTGATCTCCGCCGGGCTCGAGGACGTACACCCGCCCCGAGCGACCGACCCAGCGTTCGGTCTCAGAAGTGACCGGCAATCCCGACCCCGGCGCCACCATCCAGGATGATCCCCCAATAGCCGACGCCCGCGCCCACGAGGAGCACACCGCCGGACGCGATGACCAAGGCGTTGGTCAGGGTGCGATCGCGCTCGAGATCCTCGGTGGTGCTGGCGCCGTCGAACTCGGAGCGCGCGGCGAAGGACGCGGCATACACGCCGCCGGCGCCGAGGACGCCGAGGACGCCG
>CAJBVW010000599.1 GCA_903959175.1 uncultured Pseudomonadota bacterium | reverse complement strand
CGGAGCGAGGCCGCCGGCCCCTCCCGCGACGCCCCCGATGGCGCCCCCGCCCCCGATGGCGCCCCCTCCGCCGACGCCCCCCTCGACTGGCCCACCCGCGCCTACGCGAGGGGGGTCCTCGCGGCCGCCGCCGCCGCCGCCGCGCCCGAGGTCATCGCCACCACGCCGCTCCCCCCGGGGTGCCGCGACGCCCGGCTCGAGGGTGGCGTGCTCCTCTGTGTCGGCGTGGAGGCCACCACCGCGTGGTCCCTCGACGGCGCCACGCCCCTCGGCGCCTGGCCCGGCCGCGCCATCGACGTCGCGTGGCATGCGCGCTCGGCGCGCCCCGTCCTCCTCGATGAGCACGGCGCCCTCACCCTCGGCGGCGCCCCGTTCGGCCCGCCCCACCCCGCTATCTTTCGCGTCACGCTCGCCGGGGACACCCTCGTTACCCGCATCGGCCTGACGCCCCGCACCGTGCCCCTCGCGACCGGGGTCGCCCTCGACTGGCCCGCCCCGTGCCGGCCCCCCGAGCGCCTCCTCGCCCTCGCGCTGGAGAGCGGCGGGCGCCTCGCGGCGGCGTGCAGCGGCGGCGTCGTCCTCGTTGGCGAGGGCGGGGTGCTCACCCCCACCGCGGCCCGCCTCTCCGACCCCGTCGCCGTCGAGTGGCTCGACGGCGACCTCCTCGTCGGCACCGTCCGCGGCGACGTGCTCCGCATCGGCCTCGATGGCGTTGAGCGCTGGCGCACTTCCACCGATGGCGCCGCCTTCCTCGGGGTGGGCCGCCTCGACGCCGGCGGCGTGTGGGCACGCAGCCCGCGCGGGACCTGGCTGCTCGACGCCGCCACCGGCACCCTCCGCACGCGCTTGCCGGCCCGCGTCGGTGCCCCCGTCCTCGACGCCGACGGCGCCCTCCACGCCGTGGTCGAGGGCATCGGCGGCGCCCCCGGCACCCTCCGCGTGTGGCGCCTGCCCGCGCGCTGGCCGGCCACCCTGCTCGTCACGACGGGCGGCCTCTCTGCCGTCGCCGTGTCGCCGGACAGCCGCGCCCTCGCCATCGGCGGCGGTCATCGCTCGCAGGTGACGCGCTGGGCGGTGGATAGCGGCGCCATCGTGAGTAGCGCCCTCCCCGATGGCGTCGTCAAGGCGCTCGCGTTCGCCCCCGACGGGGAGCATGTGATCGCCTCCATCAGCGGCGCCAACGCCCTCTTTGGCCTCGACGCCGCGGGCGCCCGCATCTCCGCGCCCGTCCCCCTGCTCACCACATGGCGCCGCCTCGCGTGGCTCGCCACCGGGGCGCGCGTGGGCCTGGCCTACGGCACATGGCCCCCCTTCGCCTGGGACGCCGCGGGCGCCGCGCTCCCCCTCACCGCGCAGGCCAGCACCTACACGGATTTGGGCGTGGGTCCGGACGGCACCGCCGCCGCCCTCGTGGACGACGTCGGCGCCGTCTACTGGCTCGGCGGCGTCCCCCTTCGCGTCGAACCCCGCGCGGTGCTCCCGGGCGCGCGCGCGGCGGACCTCGGCCCGGACGGGGCGCTCGCCGTCGCTACCGAAGACACGCTCGTCATCCTCGACGAGACAGGCGCTGAGCGCCTCCGCTGGCTCCTCGGCGGCCGCGCCGTGGTCGACATCGCCTGCTCGGCCGACGGCGCCTGGATCGCCACCGCCTCGATCGCCGGCACCGCCGAGGTCTGGTCGGCCCACACCGGCGCCCTCACCGCCGTCCTCTCCGCCCACACCGACCGCGTGGCCAGCGTCGAGTTCGCGCCCGACAACACCTGGCTCGCGACGGTGAGCTGGGACCGCACGGCCCGCCGCTGGTCCATGGCGCCGCTCCGCGACGGCGACCCCACGCCCGCGACGATCGAGGCGCGATGGGGCGTCTCCCTCGCGGAGGCGTTGGGGGCCATGAGCCTCTGAGGCGGCTGGGCGCCCCCGGGCCGGGCCCGGTCGGCCCAGAGACAAGGTACATCGAGCGCCCTTCCCGGATCCGTATGCGCTACGACATCGTCCGTTAGGGAGGTGCCCTGTCCGCAAGCCCGGCGGCTACCGGACAGCCAACGCTCACACGACGGCGGCTGATCCAGGCGCATCACGCGTCAAGGGCTCGTCCTCGCGAGGCGGAAGCCGATGCTGGGCGAGGCGCTCTCCGGGCCGGATCTATAGCGGTAGGAAACGGTTGCGCCGTACGCGGGGTTGGTCCAGTCGCCACCGCGCACGACACGGTAGGAGCCGGACTCTCCGCCGATAGGGTCCGTGACGCTCCCCGACGGGTACTCGTCGTACCAATCCTGCGTCCACTCCATGACGTTGCCGCTCATGTCGTACAGCCCGCAGGCGTTCGGGCCGAGGCTCGCCACCTGCGCGCTGTCGTCGCTGTTCTCCGACGTCCACGCCACGTCGGTCCGGGTGTTCGACCCCGCGTACTCCGTGTCCGTCCCGCAGCGGGCCGCGCCCTCCCACTCCGCCTCGGTGAGGAGCCGGTAGCCGGTGCAGTCGTAGGGGTTCGGCCCCACGTCGCACTGCACGTCGGTACCGCTCCCCGTGCAGGTGTAGCACGCCTCCAACTTAGCAGCGTCCGACAACGCATTCGCGTAGGCCGCCGACTCGTACCAGTCCAACACCTCGACCGGACAGTTGTCCGGGCCGAGACCGTCGCAGTCCTGAACATACGACGAATTGTACCCCATCACCGCCTGGAACTGGCCCTGCGTCACCTCCGTCACGCCGACGTAGTAGTCGTGCGTGAGCGTCACGCTGTGGACTCCGTAGCCGTTGTCGGTCTGGCCAGGCGTGCTCCCCATGTCGAACGTGCTGGCGGGGATCTTCACGAAGCCTGCCTCCGCGTCGGTGTCGGTGTCCGTGTCGGTGTCCGTGTCCGCGTCCGTGTCGGTGTCGGTGTCGGTGTCCGTGTCGGTGTCCGTGTCCGTGTCCGTGTCGGTGTCGGTGTCCGAATCCGCGTCGCTGTCCGCGTCCGTATCCGCGTCGGTGTCGGCATCCCCGAGGTTCGCCGTGTCGTCGGGGGCCGTGGGAGTACAGGCGGTCAGAGTGAAGGTGGCCAAGGCGAGGGTCAGGGGGATCATCGGGGCTCCAGGGTGTAGGGGAGCCCTTGACTAACGGAGCGGAACCTGTCAACGATTTGAGACACTCAGGTGATCACTTTCTCTGACTCGTCGTCGGGAATGGCGCCGCCTGCCCGCTCGCCTCGGCCACCGCGTCCGGCTGCGGCGCTTGGAGCGCGGCGGCCTGGCCGGTGGGACGGTTGATCCAGACCTCGGTGGGGGGCCGGGCGCCGTCGGGGTGTCGGCCGGCCGTCGGTTCGGACGGACGACTTCCGCCACCGGCGGAGCGTCAGCCCCCGCCCAGGAATTCCCCCGCCCAGGAATTCCCCCGCCCCCCGCCCCTCCCACCCTGCCCCCGCAGCGGCGCGCGTCCCCGCGCGTCCGTCTGCCCCCTCCCAATTCATCCCCCTCCCAATTCATCCCCCTCCCAACCCCTACCGCCCCATCAACCCCACCAACCGCGCCTGTGTAACCGGATCCGGCGCCAGCTCCTGAAGCAAGCGGCACGCCTCGAGCGCCAGCGCCCGATGGAGGCGATCATCCAAGCGGGACAACGCGCGGGTCAACGCACGCACGGCCGCGGGGCGGTCTCCCAACCGGGAGAGGGCCAAGGCAACGTCGACCTCGACCCGGGCGGTCGCGGAGGCCACGGTGCCGACGGGGCGGGCCAGGGCGGCGCGGGCGGCGTCACGGGCGGCGTCCGGACGGCGGTGGGAGGCGAGCGCGAGGAGGCCCTGGCGGAGGGACTCAACGTCGAAGGGCGGGTCGGGCGCCCAGCCGGGCTCGGCGAGGGTCACGGCGGACTCGTCGGCCTCACCGGCGCGCGCCAGGACGCGCACCGCGGGCGCCCACGTCGAGAGCTCGCGCACCTGGTGGAGGCGGCACAAGGAGAGGGCGTCGCGCGCGGCGCGGGCGGCGGCGGTGAGCTCGCCCAGGCCCTCCAGGGAGGCGGCCCGGAGCGAGGCGGCGAGGGCGCTCGCGGCGGGCAGGCCCTGGCGATCTCCCAGCGCGTCGATGTCATCGCCCAGGCGCGCGACGGCGGCCCAGTCCCCCGCGTCGAGCGCGAGCTGGGCGCGCTGGTGCAGGAGGCGCACCACGCCCTCGGGGCAGCGACCGTCCTGCCCGCGACGCAGGCCGGTGTCGAGGAGCTCCTGGGCGCGCGCGCCGTCGTTCGCGACGCGGGCCAGCAGCACGAGGCCCCAGATGCCGACGAGCTCGGCCTGGAGGTTGCGCGTGGCCTCGCCCAGCTCCGCGGCTTCGGTCCAGAGGCGCTCGGCGCCCTCGCGGTTGCCGCCGTCGAAGCGCAGCACGGCGAGGGCGTTGGCGGCGTCGGGCCAGGTGGGGTCGCCGCGTTCGAGGCTGGCGAGGCCCTCTTCGAGGGCGCCCATGGCCTCGCCCGGGCGGCCCCGCGCGAAGGCCACGAGGCCCACGCTCGCGAGGGCCTTGCCGATGGCGAGGCGGTCTCCCTCGGTGCGGGCGGCGAGCAGGGCCTGCGCGTAGGCGTCCCCCGCCTGGTCGACGCGGCCGGCGGCGCGGAGCGCGTCCCCCAGGGCCTGGTAGAGGGGGCGGCGGCCACGGGCGGCATCGAGCGCGGTCATGGTCGCCTCGGCGGCCTCGCGCGCGTCGAGGGCCCGGGCGCAGTAGGCGCGGGCGGCGGTGTGGTCCCCGCGGCGGAGGGCGCGCTGGGCCCCCTGGATGAGGAGGGGGTAGGCGCCGGCGGGATCTCCGCCGTGGAGGAGGTGGTGCGCGGCCACCTCGGCGATGGCGTGCAGGCGGCGGTGGTGGAGCCGCTGGAGCGTGGCGGCGGCGGCGCGGTGGAGCTCGGCGCGGCGCGGGGCGTCGATGGTCTCGTAGATGACCTGGGCCCGGCGCTTCGTCGCGACCTGATGGAGCTCCTGGAGACCGTCCTCCGTGGAGAGGACGTGGGCGTCCCGCGCGAGGGACGCGAGGGGGCCGGCGAGGTCGGCCTCGCGCAGCGAGGTGAGCGGGGCGACGAGGGAGACGCTGCTGGGCGCTCCGAGCACGGCGAGCGCCTCGAGGCACTGGCGCTCGGCGGCGGGGAGGGTGTCGAGGAAGCTGGCCTCGGCGAGGCGCACGCGGTCGGGGAGCGGGAGGGGCTCGGCGCGGAGCGCGTCGACCGGGCGGGTGCCGCGGAGGCCCCCCTCGGGGGTGCGGGTGAGCCAGCCGGCGCGCACCAGGGCGTCCACCTGCTCGAGGATGAGGCCGGGCTGCCCGTTGAGCTCCTCCTGGAGGCGACGGCCGAGCGCGGCGCCGGTCGCGCCGTGGAGGCCGCGGTCCCGGAGCATGGCGCGTACGGAGTCGCGGTCGAGCCCGCCGAGCGCGATCTCCTCGGTGCCGAGGCTGGTGGCGGCGCCGGTCACCAGGCCGTCGTCGGTGTCGGGGAGGGCGGAGACGAGCACGAGGAGCTGGCCGCCCTCAACGGCGACGACCTCCCGGACGAGCTCGGCGAGCGCGCGACGGTCGGCGGGTGAGGCGAGGTCGGTGTCGTCCACCACGAGGAGCCACCGGCCCTCGGCGAGCCGGGCGCGGAGGGGCACGCCGGGCAGGCCCCACGCGGCCTCGATGGTCGCCATCGTGTCGGCGCCGCGCGCGAAGACGGTGGCGATGCCCGCGCCCGCGGCGCGCTCGACGGCCACCTGGAGCACGCGGGTGCGCCCGCTGCCCGCGGGGCCGAGGAGGGCCACCACGCCGCCGATGCCGCGGCGGGCGAGGCCGTTGACGCGGTTGGCGAGGGCGTCCAGCACGAGGTCCCGGCCGTGGACGGGGAGGGCGTCCGGGAGCGGGCCCTCCGCGAGGGCCGTGATCACCTGGCGCGCGGAGGCGAAGCGGCGCGAGGGGTCCTTCTGGAGGAGGCGGACGCACACCTGCTCGAGGCGCTGGGGCACGCGGGGGTCGACGTCGGACGGGGCGCGCGGCGTCTCCGTGAGGTGCCGCGCGAGGTAGCCGGCGATGGAGTCCGCCACGATCGGCCGGCGGAACGTCAGCATCATGTAGAGGAGGGCGCCGAGGCTGTAGAGGTCGGCGCGGGTGTCAGGGGCGTCCCCCGTGATCTGCTCGGGCGCCATGAACGCGACGGTGCCGACGAGGCGCCCCGCCATCGTCAGGCTGGTGGGGAAGGCGTCGGGGTCCTTCACGACGCCGAAGTCGGTCAGGCGCGCGTGGCCGTCGGTGCCGACGAGCACGTTGCCCGGCTTCAGGTCGCGGTGGACGATGCCCTGCTCGTGGACGTAGGCGAGGGCGTCACACAGCTCGAGGAACAGGGCCTCGACGCGCTCGAAGTGGTCGCGCGGGGGGTCACCGGACCAGCGCTCGATGAGGGTGCCGAGGTCTGTCCCCTCGACCAGCTCCATCGCGATGTAGGGGAAGCCGTTGTGCTCGCCGGTGTCGATCACGCGCACGACGTTGGGGTGCCGCAAGCGCTCCAACGTCAGGTATTCGCGCTTGAAGCGCTTGACCTCCTCCGCGGTGATGCGGCTCTGGTGGAGGATCTTGAGCGCGACGAAGCCCGCCGCGGGGTCACCGACGCGGGAGGCGCGGTAGACCGTCGCCATGCCGCCGACGCCGAGCGCCTCGCCCAGCCGGTAGGGGCCGAAGGTGTCGCCGGTGACGGGGGGCGCCGCGAAGCCTTCCATCAGGCGACGACCGGCGGCGGGGCGTCGCTGTCGAGGAAGCGCTCGGCGTCCTCGCGGGAGAGGTTGGCGGCGAGCGAGCGAGCGAGCGCATCGGCGACACGACGGTGACGGGCGACGGCGGCCTCGTCCGGGCTGTGCAGGGCGGCGAGCCCGTGGCCCTTCAGCGCGTAGAGGCGGAAGCCGCAGGCGTCCGCGCGGCGGATGGCGGACTCGGCGCGGCGGGTGGCCTCGGGGATGTTGCCCATCGCGACGTAGGTGCGCGCGAGCACCAGGTCGAGGCGGCACTCCTGGTAGGGCCACTTGGCGCCGCCGGCGTCGAGCGCGCGCTCCAGCTCGTCCTGCGCGCGGGCGGCGTGGCCCTGCTCCGCGGCGAGGCGGGCGCGCCACGCGTACACGATGGGGGCGAAGCCCTCGGGGTCGTATCGGAGCAGCTCCACGGCCTCGTCCAGCCCCCGCTGGAGCTCCTCGTAATCGTGCAGTGCCCACGCCGCCCGCAGCAGCACCACGAGGGTGCCCACCTGGTCCTCCTTCTGGTCGAGCTCCCGCACGATGCGCAGCGCCTCGCGGCCCTCCTCGATGCCCTGGCGGTAGCGCCCGAGGTCGACCTGGACGAGGCTCATGTGGTGGCGCCCGCGCGCGAGGCCGAGCGGGTGGTGGGTCTCGCGGGCGGTCGCGACGGTGCGCTCGGCGAGCTCGAGGCCGCGCCGGAGGTTGCCGGTGAAGTGGTGGATCTCCACGAGGTTGACGCGCGCGACGGCGAGGGGCCCGAGCAGGCCGAGGCGCTCGAAGATCTCGGCGCTCTGCTCGAAGTAGCGGCGGGCCTCGACCGACTGGCCCTTGCAGAGCGCGACGAGGCCGAGGCCGTTGTAGCCGTAGCCGAGGCTGCGCTCGTCCCGGGTGGCCTCGCCGACGGCGAGCTCCTCCGCCCACCACTTGCGCGCGCCCTCGAGGTCCCCGCGGGACCACGTAAGCGCCGCGAGGCCGTTGAGCGGCACGACGCGGAGCGAGGCGTCCCCCGCGCGCTCGGCGAGGCGCAGCGCGTCCCCGAGGCAGGCCTCGGCGCGGTCGATGTCGTGGCCGTGGCGGGCGAAGGCGCCGAGGGCGGCGGCGGCGCGGCTCTGGAGGCGCTCGTCGCCGAGGTCCGCCGCGAGGGCCTCGGCCTGGGCGATGCCCTCCGCCACGTCTCCCCATCGGCCGAGGTGGGCGAGGGCGTCCGCGCGGCGCAGGAGGAGGTCCGCGAGGAGGCGGTCGGCCTCGTCGAGCACGACGGTGGCGCGCGCGGCGGGCTCGAGCGCGACGGCGCGGGCGAAGTAGGTCTCGGCCTCGGTCACGAAGGAGCGGTCGAGGAAGCGCTGGCCGGCGCGCACGAGGTACGGGTACGCCTTGCCGGGCACGCCGCCGCGCTCGAAGTGCCACGCGAGGGCCTCGACGACGAGGTTCAGGCGGCGCCGGTAGGTGCGCTCCAGGGCCTCGCCGAGGCGCCGGTGGAGGCGGGCGCGGTCCTCCGGGGCGACCGACGCGTAGAGCAGCTCGCGGACACGCGGCTGGGTGAAGTCGAGGTGCTCCTCCGACTCGACGTGGCGCTCGCGGACGAGCCGGGCGTCCACCAGGGCGTCCACCCCGGCGAGGGCGTCGGCCTCGGAGAGCCCGCCCACGTCACACAGCAGGGAGATCGTGAGCTCCTGCCGCGCGACGGCCAGGACCTCGGCCACCTGTCGGGCCACGGGGGGCAGCCCGTCGAGGCGCCGGAGCACGCCCTCGCGCACCGAGCGCGGCAACGGGAGCATCGCCTGGGCGACGCCGGCCTCGTCGAGGCCGAGGACGCGCGCGCCGCCGGACGCGCCGAACACGCCCTCCTCCACGAGCCCACGCAACATCTCGGCGATGAACGAGGGGTTGCCCTCGCCCTCCTTGTGGAGACGGCGGGCGAGCGCGCGCGCGGCGGGGCTGTCGGGGACGAGGGAGAGCACGGCCTCTTCCACCGAGGCGGCGTCGAGCGGATCGAGGGGCACGCGCGTCGGCGCGACCTCGGTGCGGGCGCCGCGGGCGAGGGCGTCCGTGGCGGCGCCGCCGGCCTCGCCCGGGGTGCGGGTGAAGAGCCAGAGGATGGGCTCGGTGCCGAGCGCGAGCGTGTTGCGGACGAGGTACTCGAGGAGCTCGAGGGAGCCGGCGTCGGCGAGGTGGAGGTCGTCCACGACGAAGAGCCGCGGCGGCGAGCCGGCGACCATCTCGCGGAAGGCGGTGAGGAGCGCGTAGCGCTCGACGGTGCCGTCCCCCCCGACGCCGAGCACGCGCTCGAGCACCGGGCGGGGCGCGATGCCCTCGGCGCGGAGGGACTGGTACACGGCGACGTAGGCCGCGAGCGGGTTGGCGGTGGGCCGCGCGCGGATGCGGTTGGAGGGCATCCCGGCGGCGCGGGCCTCCTCTACGGCGAGCTCGGAGAGGCGCGTCTTCCCCATCCCGGGGCCGCCCTCGAGCAGGACGACGGAGCCCTGGCCGTCCCGCGCGGCGGCGAGGCCGTTGTGGATGGCGGCGACGGCCTCCGCCCGGCCCACGAGAGCGGGGGACCAGGCGCGCCCGGTGTCGAGCGGGCGGGGGTCGGGCCCGGCGAGGGCGCGGAGGAGGTGGGTGGCGGAGGCGAAGCGATCCGCAGGGTCCTTCTGGAGGAGGCGCAGGCAGGCGCCCTCCAGCTCGCGGGGCACGGCGGCGTCGAGCTCGCGGGGGGGGCGCGGCGGCCGGTGGAGGTGCTTGTCGAGGTAGCCGGCGAGGGTGCGCGCGTTGAAGGGGCGGCGGCCGGTGAGGAGGTAGTAGAGGACGGCGCCGAGCGAGTAGAGGTCGGTGCGGGCGTCGATGCGCTCGCCGTTGATCTGCTCGGGCGCGATGTAGGCGACGGTGCCGAGGAGCTCGCCGTGGGCGGTGAGGTCGGTGGCGCCGGACTCCTTGACCACGCCGAAGTCCATCAGCTTGGTGGTGCCGTCGGGCAGGACCATGATGTTCGGCGGGGTCACGTCGCGGTGGACCAGCCCGCGGAGGTGGACACAGGCGAGGGCGCGCGCCACCTGGATCACGACGCTGCGCGCCACGTCGAAGCGATCCGCCGGGGGATCGGTGGCCCATGATTCGACCAGCGAACGAAGATCCTGCCCGTCCACCAGCTCCATGACGAAGTAGGGCCGCCCCTCGTGGGTGCCCCAGTCGTAGACGTGCGTGATGTTGGGGTGTTGCAGCCGGGAGAGCGTGCGGAACTCACGACGGAAGCGCCGCTCGACCTCGTCCGCGCTGCCGCCCGGGTTCATCAGCTTGACGGCGCGGAGGTCGCCGTTTGTCACGTCTTTTGCGACGTAGACGGTCGCCATCCCGCCGCGACCGCGCAGGTTCAGCACCTCCCAGCGCCCCAGGAGGGTGCCGGCAGGAATCTCGGTGGAATGGGACTGTGGGTTCACCGGCAGCTTGGCAAGGAAATGGGGACTCTATACTCTCGCCCGCACGCCCCGACGTTGCAAGTCCGCAAGCAACGACGGGGCGTGGTGGCCACGACATTCGCGAGGAGGGTGGTGATGAGGCTGGAAGCGTTTGCGTGGACCGACCCAGGTCCGGTGCGCGAGAACAACGAAGACACCTTCCTCGTCGATCAGGACGCGGGGCTCTTCATCGTTGCGGACGGGATGGGCGGTCACGCCGCGGGAGAGGTCGCGTCGCGCCTCGCCACGGACACCATCCGTGACCTCCTGCAGGAGGGTGACGACCCCGACGAGACCCGCCTCGACCGCGCCGTGCAGGACCCGGGCGACGTGCTCCGCGAGCGCCTGCGCTACGCGATGAACCAGGCGAGCGCGCGCATCCGCCGCGAAGCCCAGATGAAGCCCGCGTATTCCGGAATGGGCACCACCGTCTGCGTCCTGCTCGTCGAGGGCGACCAGGCCCATGTGGCGCACGTTGGCGACTCGCGGATCTACCTGTTCCGGGACGGCCAGCTCTCCCGGCTCACCCGCGACCACACCGTGGTCCAGCAGGAGATCGACGCCGGCCGGCTCACCCCCGAGCTCGCGCGGCAGGTGGCCCACCGCAACTACCTGACGCAGTCCGTGGGCTACCACGGCCCCGTCGAGCCCGACACCGCAACCCGCGCGCTCAACCCGGGTGACCTCTTCGTGCTCTGCTCGGACGGCGTGACCGACCCGCTGGAAGACAAGCGCATCGCCGAGATCTGCGCGACCGCCTACCCGACCGACCTCGCGGAGACCCTCGTGCGCGAGGCCCTCCGGGCCGGCGGCGAGGACAACATCACCGTCGTGACCGTGCGGGTGATGGAGGACTGACCGGACGGCACGGGCGCGCGATGGGCGCGCCCGTGCTTTCGCCGCCTCGCTTCCTCAGTCCGCGCCCGGGAGGCACCCCTCGAGGGCGCGGTGCACCGGGTCCCGCGCGCCGCGCCGCGCCGCCGCCGCGAGGGCCTCCCGCGCCGTGCCGTCGTCGCCCGCCCAGAGCGCGCAGGCGGCGTCCGCCAGCCAGCCGTAGGCCGACCCCGGATCCTGCGCCCGCGCGTGGCCCGCGGACACCGCCGCCGCCGCGACGTCCCCGTCGAGGAGCTCCAGCGCGGCCTGCATGGTCGCGAGCTCGGCGTCCGCCGGGTGGCGCCGGAGCGCGGTGAGGAGCACGACGCGCGCGGCGTCCACGGACCCGGTCGCGACGAGCTCCAGCACGAGGAGGCGCCACGGCCCCGAGCCCGCGACGGGCGACGCGCGCTCGATCTCCCCGACGACGCGCTCGACCTCCCCACGGGCGACCCGCGCGCAGACGAGGCCCGACCACGCCACGATGTCGCTGGGCTCGATGCCGGCGGCAGAGGCGGCGTGCGCGCAGAGGGGGCCGAGGTCCTCCTTGCGCGCCACGCCGCGGAGCAGGCGCCGCGCCTGGATCTGGAGCGGCTCGCCGTCCGGCGCGTAGACGAGGAGGGTGGCGGCGACCGTCGCGTCCCACTCCCCGTTCGTCGCGAGGATGCGCGCGATGGCGAGGGCCTCGGCGCGCTCGCCGACGTGGAGCGCCACGGTGAGGCGCGCGCGGGTGGAGACGGGCTCCGGCAGCGCGCTCGCGACGCGGATCGCGTCCCCCTCCTCCGCCATCGCGCAGAGCCGACGGACGGCCTCGAGCTGGACGCGCGGGAGGGCGAGGCGGACGGCGGAGAGCGGGGCGTCCCGCGGGGCCGCGACGAGCAGGCGGGACGCGGCGACGCGCAGGGCGTCGATGTCCTCGGCGCCGGCGTCGAGCAGGCCGTCCTCGACCTGGTCGGGGTCGTCCGCGTGGAGGCCGACGATCGCGAGGGCGCCGCCGCGCCCCTCGGCCTCGGCGCGTCGTGTCGCGCGAGTGAACTGCGCCGTCTCGCAGAGGGCGCGCACGGTCTCGCCGAGGCCCACGAGCTCGGTGAGGGCGCGGGAGGCGGGGTGCCAGGCGGCGCGCGCGCGGGCGTTCGCCTCGACGGACTGGGCGCGCAGGGCGTCGCGCTCGGGGCCCGTCGCGCGTTGGGCGATCATCCAGCACAAGGTACCGAGCGCGAGCCACCCGTCCGTGTTGCGCGGCCGAAGGAGCAGCCGGCCGGCGACCGCGCCGAGCGCCCAGCGGTCGAGGTCTCCCTCGTCGGCGCCGCGCACCACGTCCCACGCGTTCCCCTGCGCGATCAACCGGTCGGCCCAGCTCCCCGCGTTCCAGGCGAGGAGCGCGGGGTGGGGCGCGACGAGAGCCGCCGGGGGCCCCTCGGGCTCGCCGAGCGCGCGCAGGACCTCGTTCATCGAGGTCGGCCGCGCGCTCGGATCGGGCGCGGTGAGGGCCGAGACCACCCCCGCGAGCCGCGCCCCGAGGCGGTCGACCGGGCGGCCGGCGAGCATCCAGGCCACGAGGGCGCCGAGGGCGTGCAGGTCGGTCGCCGCGAAGCCGACGCCGCCCGCCCGGGGCGCACCGCAGCCGTCCATCACCGCCTCGCCGAGGCCCGCCAGCCGCGCGCGCCCCTCCGCCACGAGCACGGTGCCGGCGCGCAGATCGCGGTGCACCACCCCCGCGGAGTGCAGCGCGGCGAGCTCGGTGGCGAGGTGGCCGACCACGGCCTCGATGAAGCCGGGCCCGAAGGTGAGCTCCTTGCGGAGGGCCGTGAGCGTGAGCGCGGGGAGCCGCCGAAGGGCGACGTACGGGCCCTCGCTGCCGACGCCGTACGCGAGGACCCGCGTGGGCTCGACGCGCGCCCACACGAGGGCCTCGTGGTGGACGCGCGGCCGGAAGGGGGGCACGAGCCCCTGGCCGCCGAAGAAGGCGGAGCGGGGATCGTCGAGGACGGAGCTGCGCTCCGGGCACCGCACCAGCGCGGGCACGCCGTCCACGAAGCCCTCGAAGGTGCCGGGGCCGGCGGGCCGGCCGGTGAGCTGAACGTGCACGTGGCTCCGCATCACGGGCACCCGTGCGTCGCGGGGAGCGGGGGCCGCGGGGCCATGGACCACTCGGCGGGCTGGAGCTCGGCCGCGAGGATGCCCCAGGCCTGCCGCTCGAGGGCCTCGTCGAGCGCGAGGGTGCGGCGGAGCGCGGACGGGCGGCGGGCCACGGGGCGCTCCGGCGCGTCCGGGAGGGGGGGCCAGAGCGCGGCGACGAGCGCGCTCCCCTCGCGCACGGCGCGCAGGGGCTCGGCCACGACGCGGGGCGTCCACGTCGGCTCGCGGCACCACCACGAGGGCGGCGGCAGGGACGGGCGGCCGAGGGCGGACGCGAGGCCCGCGGGCTCCTGGGGAGGCGCGGGGCGCGGGGCGTCGACGGCGTGGCCTGCCTCGGCGGG
>CAJBVW010000598.1 GCA_903959175.1 uncultured Pseudomonadota bacterium | reverse complement strand
TTGTAGACGGTGTTGCCGCCGATCACCTCGAGCTCGCCGTCGAGGTCGAGGTCCGCCGCGACGCTGATCGGGCCCTCGCCGGGGATGGACGTGCCCTGGCCGCCGGAGCCCTCGCCCTGAACGGAGCCGTCGACGCCCTCGAGGATGAGGCGGCCGAAGATGATCTCGACGTCGCCGTCTCCCTCGAGGTCCGCGATGGCGGGCGCGCCGCAGTAGGTCTTGATGCTGGAGGGCGCGCGGCCGGTCCAGACGGTGGCGCCGTCGTCACCGGAGATGAGCACGCTGGCGTAGAGGCCCTGGACGAAGACCTCGGGGTAGCCGTCGTAGTCAACGTCACCCACGGCGGGGGTGCTCTGCTCGATCTGGCTGGAGGTGACGTACCAGATCTCGGAGCCGTCCTCCCCGTTCATGGCCTTGATGCCGTTGGTGTAGGGGGCGGCGATCACGTCGGGCACGTCGCCGTCGTCGATGCGGCCGTTCCCGTTGTCGTCCGTCAGGTTCACCATGACGGGGGACGAGAGCATGTACCCGATGGTCATGTCCTCCCAGCGGACCTCGAGCTCGTAGGCGGGGGTCGGCGTGCTGCCGCCGCCTTCGCAGTCCTCCAGGGAGGAGAGCGGGCTGCGCGCGAAGGCTTGCGAGTCGCAGTAGGGGAGGGGGATGACGGTGTCGTCCGTATCTTCCTCGACGGAGGTGTCTTCCTCGACGTCGGTGTCGAAGGGGATGGCGGTGTCCCCCGGGTCGAACACGGGTTCTTCCGGCTTCTCGCTCAGGTTGGTCTCGATGCAGCCAAGGAGCGGGAGAAAGAGCGGGAGAAGTTTCATGGGCGGCCTCGCGGAGCAGTCTACGCCTCAGAGGCGGCAAGTGTGACGCGAATTACGATCTTCGCGCGACTGTCACGCGTGGGGGGCGGCCCTCACGGCGCGTCGAGCGTGACCGGGACCGAGACGACGTTGTCGGAACGGGAGATCTCGCGGAGGGTCGCGTTCGGATCCAGCGAGAGTTGGAGCGTGTAGTCCCCCGCCGGCACGTCGGTGACATCGAGCCACTGGCAGTCGATGAGCGCGTCGTAGGTGTCCGACCACCCCGCGGTGATGCCCTGCATGCCGCAGTGGTACTTGGGCGAGCCGGTGCCGCCCGCAGGCTCCGAGTCCATCAGGCAGAAGGCCTGCTTCCGGCCGGTGGCGGCCACGCCTCCGTCCGCCGAGAGGAGGGTGTACTCGATGTATTCGGAGTAGTGGTAGTGCGCGTGGCACGTGGAGTACTCGAAGCGGTCCGAGTCTTCGGTGGGAGAGCCGAGGATGAGGTCTGCCGTGCCATAGTTGGGAGTGGTCGTCGTGAAGCGGAGGAGGCGGCGGGTGCCGGTGGCGTCCACGCAGCCCTCGAGCACCGCGCAGTCTCCGTCGTCGAAGTCCTGTTCGTGGACGAAGATCGAGTCGGTGAGCCGAGTCTCGTCGACGGTGAGGTCGGGGAGGGGGCACTCGCCGCGCGTGTCCAGGGCCGTGCACACCGGCGCGGCGTCGCTCTCGCAGCAGGCCGTGCAGCAGGCGGCGTCCGGGCCGCAGTCGCTCACGTCGGGCTCGCAGCTCGCGCCGATGGGGAGGGTCTCGCCGGCGGTGTCCGTGTCGGTGTCGGTGTCGGTGTCGGTGTCCGAATCGGTGTCGGTGTCCGTGTCCGTGTCCGTGTCCGAGTCCGTGTCGGCGTCGGTGTCCGCATCGGTGTCGGTGTCGGCCGGCGGATCGGTCTCGGCGGCGACCGGACCGTCGTCGTTCGGGTGGCAGGCGAGGAGCGCGAGGAGCACGAGGGACGACATGGCGGAAGTATAGTCGGGGCGCGCGCCGCTCCGCTGCGCGCCGCGCGCGTGACGAACGGCGGCCGCCCTGCCGGTTAGGGGGCGTCGACCTCCCGGAGCCACCGATGTGGGCCCTCGTGCTTCTCGCCTGTGCGCCCGCCCCCATCCCCGCCGGAGACCTCGGCCCCCGCGTGCTCGCCGAGCCGCGCCCCGTCGTCTGTCCGGAGTCGCCGGAGGGCCCCCTCGACGTGACCGTGCGCGCGGAGGACGCCGCCGGCCTGCCCCTCGCCGGCGCCCGCGTCGGCCGGCAGGACGTGCCCGGGGGCGCGTGGGTGGAGGTCGGCCGCACCGGGGCGGACGGCGCCCTGACCGTGCCGGTCGTCCGTGCGCCGCGCTTCATGCTCCTCGCCCTCCCGACGGACCCGGGGGACGCGTGCCCCGCCGCGCCGACGGCGGAGGGCCCCGCGCCCCTCGTCCTGCGCGTCACGACGCCCGTGTGCCCCCTGAACGTCGACGTCGTCGACATCTCCGGCGCGCCCGTCGCCGCCGCCACCGTCGGCTTCGGCTACCCCGCCGGGGATCCCCCCTTCCGCACCGCGCAGGGCGCCGCCACCACCGACGCCGCCGGCCGCGCCGACGCCGTCCCGCTCCCGTGCGCCCTCCAGCTCGTCTCCGCCAGCGCGCCGGACGGCCGCGTGGCCGCGGTGGACGTGTCGGCCCCCTCCGCCGGCGACACCGTCCGCGTCGTGCTCCCCGCGCCCACGGCCTGGCTCGAGGGCACCGTCGCGACCACCACGGGCACCCCGGTCCCCGACGCCGAGGTCTGGGTCACCGGCCGCGCCATTCTCACGCCGCCGACCACCGCGCGCGCCAGCTTCGCCCGCCACGGGACCCGCGTCCGCACCGACGCTACTGGCGCGTACCACGTCGGGCTCACCCCCGCGCCGGCCGTCGGGCTCCTCGAGGAGCCCTTCCACGTCGAGGTCCTCGCCGAGGGCTTCGGCGACACCTCGCTCTCCGTGGGCGTGGCCGTCGGCGCCGGCGCCCGCCGCGACATCGTGGTGGACGCCTACCCGCGCGTCCACGCCCGCTGCGCCGGCCGCCCGGGCGACTCCTGCGCGGACCTCTACCCCCTCGCCTGTACGGTCGAGGGGCGCGCCTCCACCGAGGAGGAGGAGGTCGTCTTCGACGACGTGATCCACCGCGCCGTGCTGTGCCCGCCGGGCATCGGCCGCACCGTGCGCCTCGGCCCAGTCGAGGCGATCGTGGGCCCCGACCAGAACGTCGCGTGGCTCGACTTCCGGGGCTTCGGCGGTGGCGTTCGTGGCCGCATCGCGACGGGCGGCGCGGACGCCGTGTGCTTCCCCTCGCTCGTCCCCACCGCCCAGAGCCGCCTGCTCGCGCGGGACCGCGTCGTGGGCGTCGTGATGGAGGCCGCGGCGGACGGCACCTTCTCCGCCGAGCACCTGCCGCCGGGCACCTACGTGTTCGCGCCCGGCTGCCGCGGCGGAGAAGAGGCGGGGCGCGAGGTCGAGATCGACGAGGCCGTGGTCGACCTCGGCGTCGTGTCCGGATGAGCATTCCCCGCCTGCGCGAGCTCACCGTCGACGCGCCCGCCGACCGCGAGGAGGCCGTCGTCGCCGCCGTCTACCGCATGGGCGTCCAGGGCGTGGAGGTGCGGGACGCGAGCACCGCGAACGTGCCCGCGGGCCGCGTGGTCGTGGTCGCGTGGCTCCCGCCGTCCCCCGTCGCGAGCCGGGCCATCCGGGGGCTCCGTCGTCGCCTCGGTGCAGACGTTCGGTGCACCTGGCGTGACGTCGTCATCACCTGGGAGGCCGAGCCCGCCGCCACGCCCATCGGCGCCCGCTTCGTCGTCGTGGCGCCCCGCACCGACCCCGCCCTCTCCGACCCCGCGCGCCTCCCCCTCGTCCTCGACGCGCACCTCGCCTTCGGCGACGGCCTCCACCCCACCACGGTCCTCTGCGTGGAGGCCCTCGAGCGTCGCTACGCCCCCGTGGGGCCGGCGTCGGTGCTCGACGTCGGGACCGGGACCGGCATCCTCGCGATCGTGGCCGCGCGCCTCGGCGCCACCCGCGTCGTCGCGCAGGACATCGACCCCCTCGCGCTCTGGGCCACGCGCCGCCACGTCGCCGACAACGCCGCCGGGGTCGACGTCGTGGACACCCTCCCCGACGCGCGCTTCGACCTGGTGATCGCCAACCTCTACTTCGCGCCGCTCCTCGCGCTCATCCCCGCGCTCGCGGCGCGCGTGGCCACCGGCGGCGAGCTCGTCGTGAGCGGCTTCAACGTGGAGGCCCGCGATCGCGTCGTCACCGCCTGTGTCGCGGTGGGGCTGATCGTGCGCGAGGCGGAGGAGCGGGACGGCTGGGGCCTGCTCGCGGCCGTGCCCGGCTAAGCCCGGCGCGGGCTCCGGCCCGTCATCGCGGTGTAGGCGTGGTACCCCACCCAACGGAAGGGGTCCGGCGGGATCCAACCGAAGGGCCGCACCCCCTCCGTCGCGTGCACGATGGGGAGCCCGACCCAGCGGTCGGCCTCGTCCACGTAGAGATCCGCGAGGATCTCCCCCGCGAGGTTGGCCAGGGTGACGCCATGCCCGGAGTAGCCGAGGCCCCAGTAGACGTTGCCACGGCGGCCGACGGAGGGGCGGCGGGAGAGGGTGATGCCGAGCACTCCGCTCCAGCGGTGGGAGGGCTCGGCGGCGCCGGGGAAGTAGTGGGCGAGCTTCTTCCGCACCGCGGTGTCGGCCGCGGCGCCCATGTCCCCGCCGGTGCGCCCGCCGTAGCGGTAGGTGTACGACGTGTTGCTCCCGCCGCCGAAGACGAGCTCGCCCGCCCCGTTCTCGCCGGGCACATGCGCGCCGTAGCTGATGCGGTCCATGTCGTCGGAGAAGGTGCCCGCCGCGCCCCACGCCGCCGCCGCCATCGGCACCGAGACCACGTGGGAGAGGAGCGGGAAGACGCCGCCGCGGAAGTAGCCGAGGAGGTGGGTGTAGCCGTTCGTCGCGAGCACGAGGGCCTTGGCGCGCACGGTGCCGCCGGGGGTGTCGAGCGCGATGGTCTCGCCCTCGCGCACGCGCAGGACGGGGGTGCCCTCGTAGATGCGGACGCCGTCCGCGAGCAGCTCCGCCTTGGTGGCACGCAAAAGGTCGACGCCCGCGAGCACGCCCGCGGTGGGGTCCCACACGACGCCCGCGACGCCCTCCGCGCCGAGGAGGGCCCGGGCGTCGGCGCCGGCTGCGAATTGGACGGGGATCCCGAGGCTGTTCAGGTGCGCGGCGTGGGCCTGGGCGCGCTCGGCGCGGCGAGGATCGGTGTAGAGGTCGAGGGCGCCGTGGCGGGTGGTGCGGACGGGGCGGCCGGCGGCCGTCGCGGCGTCCGCGCGGGCGAGCACGCGCTCGATGCCGTGGAGCGTGGCGTCCCACACGCGGCGGGTGAGCGACGGATCGTCGGTTCCGATGCCGTTGATCCAGTTGAGGAGCTGCCCGCCGTTGCGGCCGCTCGCGCCGTTTCCGACGGTCTTCGCCTCGAGGAGCACGATCCCGAGGTCGGGGCGGCGCAGGCGCAGCTCCCGCGCTGCGGAGGTGCCGGTGAAGCCGCCGCCGATGATCGCTACGTCGGCGACGATGTCGCCGGAGAGGGGCGCGCACGCGACGTCGGGCGGCGCGGTCGCGGCCCAGAAGGAGCGGTTGTCGTCGAAGTCTTCGGGGCGCACGAGGAGGCCTATCGCGTCGCCTCCCGGGCGGCGCCTCTTCGGGCGTCCAGCCCCGCGCCGCCCCCTTCGTCCGCGCGGTCATCCCGCCTCACCCTTCGGTCGTCCCCTCGACATAGCGCTCGAAAAAGGACCAGATCTCCTCCTCCGCCGCGATGTCCTGGTTGCCGGAGGCGCCAGGCCAGTCGTGCCGTCCACCCTCGATCTCGTAGAGCCACACCGACGTCGCCGAGTCGGCGCGCGACCAGCGGTGGGCGGTGACCACGCTCCCGTCGGTGGGGTCGAGGTCGGGGAGGGACTCGGTCGCTTCGGTGTCGAGGCCGTAGCCGGTGACGAAGTGGCTCACCGACTCCTCGGTGCCCAGGTAGGGACCGTACCCGTCCGAGCCGTCGAGATCGCCCTCCCACGGTGTGGTGCGGTCGAGCGTGCCGTGGATCTCGAGGAGGGGCACCTCTGGCGACGGTGCACAACCTTCGACCAGCCAACCCATCAGGCAGCCAGCGACGGGGGCGACGGCACGAAAGGAGCCCGCCGCCTCACAGGCCAGTCGGTACGACATGTCTCCGCCGTTGGACATGCCCGTGGCAAAGACGGCGTCGGGGTTCAGCCCCTGGTCGGCCAGGAGGAGGCTCCGAAGCGCGAGGAGGAAGCCGACGTCGTCCACGCTACCGTCGTGAAAGGCGTACCCCACCTCCCAGTAGGCGTATCCGAAGGTGTCGGTCAGCCCTTGCGGGTAGGCGACGGCGAAGCCCTCGCGATCGGCGACGGTGTCCATGCCGGAGTAGTCGGAGATCGCGTCGGCGCTGTCACTGTAGCCGTGCAGCACGATCACCAGGGGGGCGTCCGAGGGCAGGCCGTCGGGCAGGTGGAGGATGAACTCGCGCGGCACGCCGTCCACGTCGAGGGTGTGTCGGCCACTGGCGAGGGTGCGGGGCGGCTCGGCGGGAGGGGCGCCCGTCTCGTCCCCGCCATCCTCCACCGGGGCGGTGTCCCCATCCTCCCCTCCGGAGGGGCCACAGGCGCCCAACAACAGTAGGACGGGGAGCGTGCGAGCGTGCATGACGTGGACCTCGGCGGTGGGGCATAGCACGGCTCGCCGTGCTTCCTCGCCCACCTCGACGGTCATCGGCGTCCACGCAGGCAGGGCACGCGCGCATGAGATACCGTCGCGCCATGTCGCGCTCCACGGCCCTGTTCCCGCTCCTGCTGCTCCTCCCCGGCTGCTGCGGCCGCGACGCACCTGCGTGGACTGGCCCCGACCCCCTCGTCGTCGGGGAGGACGAGCGCGTCACGGTCGACCTCGCCGACTACGTCGTGGACGACGGCGACACGACGCCCACGTTCACCGCGGAGGCCGAGGACGGCGTGCTGGTGAACCTTGAGGGCAGCCTGCTGGCCGTGGTCGCGGAGAGCGGGTTCTCGGGGGAGAGCAGCGTCACGCTCACCGCGACGGACGCGTGCGGGAACGTCGCGACCACCGAGCTCCTCGTGCAAGTGGGGGGCGCCGCGAGCGCGTGCCCGACGACGTTCAGCTACACCGCGCGGTCGGACGCCGACCAGGTGTTCGTCGCGGGCTCGTTCAATGACTGGAGCGCTTCGGACACGCCCATGACCGGCGCCGACGGGGAGTGGACGGTCACGCTCGACCTCGCGCCGGGGCCGCACACCTACAAGTTCGTCGAGGCCGACTACACCGCCGGGACCGAGGCGTGGTCGTGTGACCCCGAGGGCGAATACACCCAGTGTGACGAGGGCTATACCTGGGACGCGACCTGCCCGCTCGGCGGCGCGGGCTGCAACAGCATGGTCGTCGTCGCCGACTGTTCGCTGCCGACGCTGGAGGTCACGGACATCGCCGTGGACCGCGACGCCGACACCGTCACCATCGAGGTCGCGGCGTCGGGGGACATCGCGACCGCCACCGCAACGCTGGACGGCGCGGTGGTGGACGCGTGGGACGGCACCCGCTTCCGCTTCGCCAGCGGGGCCCTCTCGGACGGGCGTCACACCCTCCGCTTCGACGTGACCGACCGCTTCGGTCGCTCCGCCAAGCAGCTCTACCTGCCCGTGTGGCTCGACGATCGCGACTGGTCGAGCGGCCTGATGTACTACGTGTTCGTCGACCGCTTCGCGAACGCTGACACATCGCGTGATACATCCGAGGGCACCTCCGTCGCGAGCACCGACTACCTCGGCGGGGACTGGCAGGGGGTGATCGACAAGCTCGACTACCTCGATGACCTCGGCGTCACCGTGCTCTGGCTCACCGCGCCCCAGGACAACGCGGAGGGCGCCTGGGGCACCGCGTGCAGCACGGACTACTCGGGCTACCACGGCTACTGGCCGGCGAGCGCGTTCGGCGCGGAGGAGCACTTCGGCGACGAGGCCCTGCTCCGCGAGCTGGTGGACGGCGCCCACGCCCGCGGCATGCGCGTGCTGACGGACTGGGTCGGCAACCACGTCCACCAGGACCACCCGTACTTCCGGGACCACCCGGAGTGGTTCACGGCGCAGAACCTGTGTGGGGACGCGAACAACTGGAACGACATCCCGGAGACGTGCTGGTTCGACAGCTTCCTCCCGGACATCCGCTACTACGAGCCCGAGCCGCTCCTCCAGATGGTAGACGACGCGATGGTGTGGGCGAAGGAGTACGAGATCGACGGCTACCGGGTGGACGCCGTAAAACACATGCCGCACAGCGTGTTCTTCAACTTCTCGACGCGCGCGCGCAACGAGCTGGAGTTCGCCGAGGACTTCTACACCGTCGGCGAGACCTACTCCGGCGACCGCGACCTCATCCTCTCCTACGTCAACGACAAGGAGCTGGACGGCCAGTTCGACTTCCCCGTGTATTGGGCGATCGTGGCGGCGTTCGCGCGGGACGAGATCGGCCTCTCCAACGGGGACGGCTCGCTCCAGGACACCTTCGCGGACTCCGAGACCGCCTTCGATGGCCACCTGATGAGCACCTTCCTCGGAAACCACGACGTCGCGCGCTTCATCCCGCAGGCGACCGGGGAGATCTCCTCGCTCTACGGGGACTCGGCGTGCGGCGGCGACGGCTACCTGCGCGGCGTCGACACCCCGCCCGACTGGGCCGAGCCGTACCAGCGCCTCAACCTCGCGTGGACCTTCCTCCTCACCAGCGAGGGCCTCCCGCTCGTCTACTACGGTGACGAGGTGGGCCTGCCCGGCTTCAACGACCCGGACAACCGCCAGATGATGCGCTTCGGAGACGCCCTCTCCGTCAACGAGGCGATGGTGCTCGCGCACGTCCAGGCCCTCGGGCAGGCGCGGCGGGACCACCCGGCCTTCTCCCGCGGCACCCGCACCGAGTGGTGGGGCGGCGAGCCCGACTTCTACGCCTACGCCCGCACCACGGGGGACGACGGCGTGCTCGTCCTCCTGAACCGCGCCGACGCCGAGCGCACCGTCAGCAACGGCGTCGCGTTCGCCGGGCTCTCCGAGGGGACCTACGTGGATATCCTGAGCGCTGATACATTTGATACATCGGGCGACTCGCTCACCGTCACCGTCCCCGCGCTCGGCTCGCGCGTCCTGGTGCGCGAGTGATCGCCCTCGTCGCCCTCGCGGCCGCCATGGACAACGACTTCGTCATCGGCTCCTACGGCCGGGTGCAGGTCAGCACCGACACCACCGGCGGCCAGGGAGACCCGACCAACCTCGTCGCCCACGGGAGCCGGCTGGAGCAGGACCCCTACCTCGAGCTCGATCTCGGCTGGGTCGCGAAGCCCGAGGACGCGCCCACGTTCCGCGTCCTCGTCACGCCCGCGCTCGCGGGGCCACTGTTCCACTACGACGGCACCTTCGACGCGACGCTCGCCATCCGCAACCTCTACGTCCAGGCGGAGGACGTGGGCGCAAAGGGCGTGGGAGTGTGGGCCGGCTCGCGGATGTATCGCGGGGACGACGTCTACCTCCTCGACTTCTGGCCGCTCGACTCGCTCAACACGGTGGGCGGCGGCGCCTTCTACGCGAGCGACGACACCTGGGTCGGCGCGCACGTCGGCCTGAACCGCCTCTCCGACGACGAGTGGCAGTATCAGCAGGACGCCGAGACACTCCCCGGCGGCGTGGGCGCGGAGTGGGTGACCATCCTCGACCGGCAGCGGATGGTCGCGTCGCTCAAGGCCTCGCACGTCTTCCACCTCGGCGAGACGATCGGCCTGCGCCCGAAGCTCTACGGCGAGGTCCACAGCCTCCCCGCGGGCGAGCGCGAGGTCGAGTACGACATCGTCCAGGCCCTCCCCGCCGAGACGGGGTGGGTCGCGGGCGGCGAGGTGTCGGTGTTCGGCTGGGCGAGGGACAGCTACGCCCACGTCTTCTACAAGCACGCCCAGGGCATCGCCGCGACGGGCGAGCTGACCGTGCCGACGGACGGCCTCGCGGTCGATCGCTCGGTGAACGCCGCCAGCGAGGACCTCGTCGCGCTCGCCGCGAACCACGAGGGCGGGGTGTGGGGCGTGGCGGCCGGGGCCTACTGGCGCGGCTGGCAGGACGCGGACGGCGAGGACGTCGGCTACGACGACGGCAACGAGTGGATCGTGGCGGTGCGCCCGTCGGTGTACCCGACGAAGTGGTTCGCGATCGGCCTCGAGGGCTCGCACCAGTGGGTGTCGCGGGACTCGATCCTCGCGCGCACCGGCGAGCAGGGGACGCCGGAGATCACCAAGCTGTCGCTGATCCCGGCGATCCAGCCGCGGAAGGGCACGTTCGCCCGGCCCCAGGTGCGGCTCCAGTACACGCTCTCCGTCCTCAACCCGGACGCCCAGAGCTGGTACGCCGAGCGCGACAGCCGCTCGCAGCGGCCCGTCCAACACTTCGTGGGCATCGGTGCCGAGTGGTGGATCAACTCGCAGACGTATCGGTAGGGGCGCAACATGCTTGCCATCACCCTCCTCCTCGGCGCGGCGCCCCACTACAGCTACCCCAAGCTGGTGACGGCCAACGGCTACGGTGCGGTCATCTTCGTGGACGATCGCCTCTCCGACGCGTACCCCCACCTGTACCAGGAGTACAGCCCGGGCGTCGTGACGCCAGAGGTGTTGTACGACACCTACTTCGGCGTGACGGACTACGACGGCGCGGGCGCGTGGCTCACCGAGGCCGACGCCGCGACCACCGAGGACGGCACGGGGATCCTGGCGATCGAGCGGAGCTACGGGGACCTCGCGGTCACCGAGTACGACTTCGCGCCGATGGGGATGGAGGGCTTCGGGCTGGCGCAGGTGGCGCGGGTGACGAACAACGGGACGAGCGCCACGCCGGCGTTCCAGTTCGTCGCGCTCTTGAACTGGC
The DNA here is from genome assembly GCA_903959175.1 of uncultured Pseudomonadota bacterium. GTDB lineage: Bacteria > Myxococcota_A > UBA796 > UBA796 > SXON01 > CAJBVW01. Next base: position 9,336 of record CAJBVW010000598.1, on the reverse strand, counting down.
ACGCGGGCGGCACCGAGACGGTGACCTCCGCGAGCGCCGCGGACGTGAGCGAGACGGGCGCGGATGTATCACTGACGTATCAAGCACCCGACGCGACGGACGTGTCGTGCAGCGCCGTCTACGACGCCGTCAGCGCGGGCGGGCGGATCGGCGGCGGGTGCACGGCCTCGGGAGACGACGTGGTGCCGGCCTTCGGCTGGTCGATCCCGTCGCTCGCGCCTGGAGAATCGGCGTGGGTCGGCGTCCACACCTCCACCGTGGGCCACGACTGGGTTGCGGGCGCGGACCCCGAGGCGTGGGTGGAGGGCGAGCGGGACGCGTGGGAGGCCTTCCACGCGCGGGGCGCGGTACCGGCCGGCCTGACCGAGGACGAGACGGCGGTGTATCGCCAGTCGCTCGCCTACCTGAAGATGGGGCAGGTGGCCGAGGAGGGAGACGCCCACGGGCAGATCCCGGCGTCGCTGCCGCTCTCCGCGCCGGTCGGGGACTTCCAACACATCTGGAACATCGCGTGGGTGCGGGACGGCGCGTACGCGATCGTGGCGCTCGACTCCGCGGGCTACCACGAAGAAGCCGCGGCGGCCCTGCGCTTCCTCATCCAACCCGGCAAGACGGGCGACTACCGATCCTACGTCGGCGAGGCCGACTACGCGGTGAGCGTGTGCCGCGTCTACGGGGACGGCACCGAGTGGACCGACCTCGACGCCGACGGCCCGAACATCGAGTTCGACAACTTCGGCCTGTATCTCTGGGCGCTCGGCCACGTGGTCGAGGGGGACCCGACGCTGCTCGACGACGTGGCGCCGCGTGCCTTGGACGGCGTAGCGGACGTGCTCGTGCGCCTCGTCGACCCGAACACGGGGCTGCTCCTGCCGGACTCCTCCATCTGGGAGCGCCACTGGAACGGGAAGCAGAAGAGCTTCACGTACTCGTCGGCGTGGGCGGTGGCGGGGCTGCGCGCCGCGGGAGACCTCGCTGATACACTCGGTGATACTCGCGGCGATACATACCGCGACGCCGCCGACACCATCGCGGCCGCCATCGGGGAGCACCTCGTGGACGCCGCCGGGGTGCTCGCCGGCAGCAAGGAGGAGCTCGACGCCGCGGAGGGCTACCTCGATCTCGCCGCGATCGAGGTCTACAACCTCGCCATCCTCGACGCGCGGGACGACGGCTTCGACGCCTCGCTCGCCGCGTGGGACCGCGAGCTCAAGGTGGACGCCGGCACCGGCTACCACCGCAACGACGACGGCAGCACCTACGACGAGCACGAGTGGATCGTCATCGACCTCCGGGTGGCCGAGGCGCTCCGTCGGGCCTGCCAGCCCGATGACGCCGTGGTCCTCGAGGACTGGGTGACCGCCCAGGGGATGGCGAACAACCGCATCCTCCCCGAGCTCTTCGACCCCCAGAACGGTGACTTCGCCGGCCCCGCCCCCATGCTCGGCTTCGGCGCGGGCGCCTACGTCCTCGCCCTCCACGGACGCGACGCCGCCGACGCCGCCTGCGCCGACGTGCCCCTTGTCGAGGAGCCCCTCGGCGTGCCCTGCGGGCCTCCGTGCGGGGGCAACTCCGCCGCGGCCGTCCTCCTCCTCCTCCCCCTCGCCGCTCTCCGTCGGAGGCGCTCGTGACGCTCCTTGCGCTCCTCGCTTGTGTCGAATCGTCTCCCTACACGGAGGCGCCCGAGATCACCAACCACGTCGAGGACTGGCGCGACGAGGTCATCTACCAGGTGCTCGTGGACCGCTTCGCCAACGGCGACGTGAACAACGACTACAACGTCGCCTACGACGACGCCAACCTGTCGAAGTACCTCGGCGGCGACTACCAGGGCCTCATCGACAAGGTGGACTACCTCAGCGCCCTCGGCATCACGACGTTGTGGATCTCGCCGGTGGTCGTGAACGTGGAGGAGGACGCCGGGAACGGCAGCTACCACGGCTACTGGACGCAGGACTTCCTCAACGTGAACCCCCACTGGGGGGACCTCCCGAAGCTGCGCGAGATGGTGCAGGTGATGCACGACAACGACATCAAGGTCGTGTTGGACATCGTCGTGAACCACGTCGGCCAACTGTTCTACTACGACATCAACCGCAACGGTCAGGCGGACATCACCACCTACTACTCGACCGACGGCTCTGACACCGTCGACATCGTGACCGAATGGGACCCCGCCTACGACCCTCGCGGCATCCAGGGGTGGACCTCCCTCGGGGAGAGCGGGCCGGCGCCGTTGGGGTGGGTCGACATGCCCGAGATCAACCGCGTCCTGCCGAACCCGCCCGAGTTCGCCAACCCCGACTGGTACAACCGACGCGGCCGCGTCACCGACTGGGGCGACTTCGACCAGGTCGTCCACGGCGACTTCCCCGGCGGCCTGAAGGACCTGAACACCGAGCGCTCCGACGTGCGCGCTGCGCTCATCGACGCGTTCTCCTACTGGATCGACGCCGCTAACCTCGACGGCTTCCGCATCGACACCCTCAAGCACGTCGAGCACGAGTTCTGGCAGGAGTTCTGCCCCGCCATCCGCGACCACTGCTCGCTCATCGGCAAGGACAAGTTCCTGATGTTCGGCGAGAGCTTCGACGGCGACGACGAGCTCATCGGCAGCTACACCTTCGACCAGGAGGTCGACAGCGTCGTGTACTTCTCGCAGAAGTACCAAGTCTACGACGACGTGTTCAAGTTCAACAAGCCCACGACACAGGTGCAGACGCTCCTCGACGCGCGGCCGGTCAACTTCGGCACCGTCGCCCACGACCGCGGCGCCGGGCTCCCGCCGACCGACATCCTCGTCAACTTCATGGACAACCACGACATCCCGCGGTTCCTGTTCGACAAGGACAGCGTGCCGGCGCTCAAGAGCGCGCTGACCTACCTGCTCACGCAGGACGGCATCCCGTGCCTCTACTACGGCACCGAGCAGGGCTTCTCCGGCGGCAACGACCCCGCCAACCGCGAGCCGCTCTGGCTCTCCGGCTACGACGAGAGCGGCGACCTGTTCCAACACACGGCCGCGCTCACCGCCCTGCGCAAGGCCTACGCGCCGCTGCGCCGCGGCGACTTCTCGCTCAAGTGGACCACCGAGCGCGTGAGCGGCGAGGAGGACGCCAACATCCTCGCCTTCGAGCGCAGCTACGACGGCGAGAGCGTGCTCGTGGTCATCAACACGTCCGACGACAACACGAGCCACACCGCCTACGAGGGCAACGGCATGCCGGTGTCCTTCGCGCCGGGGACCGAGCTGGTGGAGGTGTTCCCCGTCGGGAGTGGCCGCACGTTTACCGTGGACGCGGACGGCAAGGTCACGGTGGACGTGGGCCCGCGCGACGGCGTGATCCTCGTGCCGGCGGCGAACGTGGTGGCCGGGTGATCCTGCTCGCCGCGGCGCTGCTCGGGGGGCCAGCGTGGGCGGGCTCGCTGATCGTGTCGATCGGGCCGGAGACCCTCATCGACGTCGACCGCTCCGGCAACTGGGGGCGTGTCTACCCGGCGGAAGACGGCGTCAGTTGGGACCTCTTCATCGCCTCGGGTGGGGACTACCTCCGCTACCCGATGGACGCCGACTTCGTACCGGACCTCACGCGGGGGCAGGCGCTCACCGGGCGCACCGACCTCGTGGACCACTCGATCACGCGCTGCCCGGACGGCTCGTGGCTGCACGTCTCGTCGAGCACGACGCTCCTCCCGGACGACACGGCCTGGGCCTTCCGCTACGACGCCGACTTCACGCGCACCGCCGAGGTGCAGCTCTACGCCGCCGAGCCGACCCAGGTGCACCGCGACATGCCGCTGCTGTGCACGGAGACCTTCGCCGCCACCGGGTTCTTCGACCCGGAGAACCGCCTCCCCTTCCGCCTCGTCGAGCTGGACGACGCCGCGCAGCCAGTCCGGGTCGACGAGCCCGACTTCGGGGCCGTCGCCACCGGGTCCGTGCTCATGGACCTCGACGGCGCCCTCGGCATCGCGAGCTTCCCGGGTGTTGAGGTGGACTACCTCCACGTCAGCGAGTTCAGTTTGCCGGGCCTCGACCTCATCGACCGCCACCTCCAGGACGTGTCGCCGCCCGGCGAGAAGGCGTACTGGTCGCAGGGCTTCGCCCGCGTCGGCGACCGCTACGTGCTCGCCTACATGTCGCGCGACGAGACCGCCGGCTTCGCGTCCCACGACGGGAACGTGTGGCTGGGTGTGTTCAACCTCGACTGGCGGCTGATCGAGCGCGTTCCCATCACGACGAACATGGCGCCGCTCGGGGGCATGCAGCCGTGGATCACCTTCCGCGACGACACCATCGTGCTCACCTACACCAAGGACCTGCGCACCTACCGCTACGACATCGTGGTGGACCGCGTGGAGGCCGGGCTCGACCCCGCGCCGGAGGCGGGGGCGCGGCGGGCGGCTGATACATCGGATGTGTCGGTTGATACATGGGCCGACTCACGCGGCGGATGTGCGGGCGCGGCGCTGTTGCTGATGGCGCCGGTCGGCCTGCTCGGGCGGCGGCGGCGCGGCTGACGCTCAGGGGGTGGCGGCGCCGAGATCGTACACGCGCGTCTCGCCGTCGTCCCAGGTGGGGGTCGCGGTGAGGTCGAGGAACTGCGCCACCTTCGCGTACTGCGGCGCCGGGTACTCGGAGCGGTGGAGCACGATCCAGCGCATGCCGCGGGTGCGGAGGTCCTCCTGGCCGAGCGCGAGGTCGAGCGCGGGGAGCGTGCTCGGCAGCGAAGCCACGGTGCTGCGTTCGAGCTCGATGAGGTAGCGCGAGTAGCGGTTGACGTAGAGGTAGAGCGGCGAGGGGTCGTTCAGGCCGTAGGGCATCGGCTGCCCGTGGACCATCTGATACATCGAGTAGTGGGAGCGCGCGAGCACGGGCAGGCTGAGCGGGAGGTCGAGCACCGCGCCGCCGTCGAGGTGGGCGTAGACGGCCGGCACGCGCGTGTCCGCGGTGGGGAGTGGGAAGACGGCGGGTGAGAGCCAGAGGGACTCAACGAGGCGGAGCGCGCCGAGCCACACGGCGGCGGCGACGACGGGGATGCCGCGCTGGCCGAGCTCGCGGACGGTCCATGCGAGCATGACCGAGAGCGCGAGGGAGGCGCCGATGATGAAGCGGTACGCGTGGGAGATGCGGGAGAAGAGCGGGAAGGCGTCGTAGAGCGCGACGAAGGGGAGGGCGATCCAGCTGCCGTCCAGCTTGACGTAGGCGCCCGCGACGTAGAGGTAGGGGCCGAGCGTGAGGACGAGGAACGCGGCGGCGAACAGCGCCCAGGGCCGGGTGAAGCGCCGCCAGCCGGTCCACAGCATCGCGAGCGCAGGCCACACGAGCGCGTGGCCGAGGTAGACGATGACGAGCAGATCCTCGTCGAACTGCGCCTTCAGGTCCGGCGAGTAGTTCTTGCCGGGGCGGAAGATCGAGACGACGTCGGTCATGTTGTGCATGACGAGGGTCATCCACACGAAGGCGCGGTCGCGGGTGACGACGGCGTCGGCCGCGCCCATCGAGAGGTAGAACAACGTGAAGGGGCCGCCGGCGACGATGGCGGCGGTGGCGCCCCCGATGACGAGGGCGGTGGCGGCGCGCGGCAGGCCGCGGGTGCTGCGGGCGCGGAGCACGCCGAGCAGATCCCACGCCATCACCGCGCCGCAGACCATCGCGGCGAAGAGCCCGTAGTACCAGTTGGCGAAGGCGGTCAGGCCGAAGGCGAGGCCGGCGAGGGCCGCCTGGGCGGGGCGCGGCTGCTCGCGGGCGGCCAGGAACGCGGCGATGGAGAGGGGGAGCCAGCCGGCCGAGAGCGTCTCGGAGATGCCGTTGTAGGCCTGCCCGAGGAGGTGCGGGCAGCTCATGTACGCGACGCCAGCGAGGGCCGCGCCGGCGTGGGTGCGCGCGACGCGCAGCGCGAGGACGTAGGCGCCGACGCCGCAGAGGACGAAGTTGGCGAAGATAGCGGCGTTGTACGCGGCGGTCGGGCCGGCCAGCCACAACACCGGGAGGGTGGCGAGCACGTTGAACGTGTCGATGAACCACAGGCTGCCGCCCGCGGGCCAGGCGATGAGGTCGGTCGCGACGGGGAGGCGGCCCGCCGCGAGCTCGGTCCCCACCCACCAGAAGCCCCACACGTGGTTCCACACGTCGTTCGAGGGGTGCCCGAGCGCGAGGCCCGTGGGGTCCGTCAGGACGGGCGCGCAGAACACGAGCGCGAGCGCGGTGAACACCCCCAGCGCGGGCGCGTGTGTTCTCAGGAAGGCGGAGACGCCGGACATCCGCGGATGCTACCGCGCTGCGGCGGATCGTGTGGGGGCCGACCGTACGCTCCTCGCCCCGCCCGCCCCGATCCCGCAGCGGCCGCGCGTCCGCGCGCGGTCCGTCTGCCCAGCTTCCGGGCCTCCTTCACTCGTCCAGGAGGCCCCGCGTGCGGTCGAGGACGCGGCGATCGCGCTTGGTCGGGCGGCCGGCGCCGCGGTCTCGGAGGGCGAGGGGCTCCTCCGAGGGGGGCGCGGGCGGCGTGAGGTCGTCGTAGAGCGTGCGCGCGAGCTCGGTGGGGCCGCGGCGCTCGGCGAGGCCGGTGATGCGGAGGATGCGCTTGCCGCCGGGGGTGGCCGCGACCACGAGATCGCCGGACTTCACCGCCCTACCGGGGGCGGCGGCGTGGTCGTTGACGGTGACGTGACCGCCGTCACACGCCTCCTGCGCGAGGGTGCGCGTCTTGAACATGCGGGAGGCGATGAGCCACTTGTCGAGGCGGACGGTGGCGGGGGTCAGGGTCGACATGGTGCAGATGTATCGCGTTAGCTGGGACGGATGGGGATGCGGAGCGCGCTCGCGCGGTCGACAGCGGGCGGGACCCCGCACGAACAGTTGGAGCGCCTGCGCGGCTGGTTCACCACCCGCGGCTGGGCGCCGATGGCCTTCCAGGAGGAGGCGTGGGCCGCCTACCTGCGCGGCGAGAGCGGGATCGTGCAGGTGCCGACCGGCGCGGGGAAGACGTACGCGGCCTACCTCGGCCCGTTGGCGGAGGTCGCGGTGCGCTTCGCCGGGCTGCGGTGCGTGGTCGTGGACGAGTGGCACGAGCTCATCGACGCGAAGCGGGGCACCCAGATCGAGCTGGCGCTCTCCCGGCTGCGGGCGTTCGCGACGGCGCCCGGGGGGCTCCGTACCTGGGCGCTCACCGCGACGGTCGGCAACGCGGCGGAGGCGGCACAGGCCGTGGTCGGCACGCACGCGGTCGCGACGGTGGTGCGGGCGGACATCCCCCGGCCCGTCGTGATCGACACCTTGATCCCGGAGTCCGTCGACGCGTTCCCGTGGGCCGGGCACCTCGGCATCCAGATGGTGCCGCGGCTGGTGGAGGCGCTGGATCCCGAGGTGTCGACGCTCGTATTCACGAACACGCGTTCGCAGGCGGAGCGGTGGTTCCAGGAGATCCTGAACCGGCGGCCGGAGTGGATCGAGCACATGGGGCTGCACCACGGCTCGGTGGACCGCGAGGAGCGCGAGCGGGTCGAGGCGGGGCTCAAGAGCGGCGCGCTGCGGCTGGTCGTGTGCACCGCGTCGCTCGACCTCGGCGTGGACCTGACGCCAATCGAGCGCGTGGTCCAGATCGGCTCGCCGAAGGGCATCGCGCGGCTGACCCAGCGCGCGGGACGCTCGGGCCACCGCCCCGGCGCGACGTGCCGCGTGACCTGCGTGCCGACGAACACCTTCGAGCTGGTGGAGATCGCCGCGGTGCGGGACGCGCTGGCGCACGGCGAGGTCGAGGCGCGGATCCCCCTGCGGAAGCCGCTGGACGCGCTCGCGCAGCACCTCGTGACCTGCGCGCTGGGCGGCGGCTTCACGGAGGACGGGATCCTCGCGGAGGTGCGCGGGGCGTGGTCGTACCGGGACCTCACCGCGGAGGAGCTGGGGTGGGCGCTGGCCCTCGTGCGCGACGGCGGCGCCACGCTCGGCGCGTATCCGGAGTATCGTCGCATCACGATGGTAGAGGGGCGCTACCGCATCTCGAGCGAGGACCTCGCGAAGCTGCACCGCGCGAACGTGGGCACCATCGTCGGAGACGCGACGATGCAGGTGCGCAAGGTGGGCGGCGGCGACATCGGCAGCATCGACGAGGGCTTCGTCACCCGGCTCAAGCCCGGTGACCGCTTCGTCTTCGGCGGTCACACGCTCGAGCTCGTGCGGATCCAGGGGCTGGTCGCGTACGCGAAGCCCTCGAAGCAGCGGACCACCAACACGCCGCATTGGCCTGGCAACAAGCTGCCGATCTCGGGCTCGCTCGGGCACGCCGTGCGTCGGGTGCTCCACGAGGTGCGCGAGGGGCGGGCGGACGCGCCGGAGCTGGTCGCGGCACGCCCCGTGTTCGAGGCGCAGGCGCGGATCTCCCGGCTTCCGTCGGCGGATCACGTCCTCGCCGAGCGATGTGTCACGGCGGAGGGCCACCACCTGTTCCTCTACCCCTTCGAGGGGCGGCGGGTGCACGAGGGGCTCGCGGCGCTCCTCGCGTTGCGCATGGGGCGGCGGGTGCGGGCCACCTTCTCCATCGCCGTGAACGACCACGGGCTCGAGCTCCTGACGGCGGACGACTACCCCTTCGCGGAGCTGCTGGACGCCGCGGCGTTCACCCGGGAGGGGCTGGTGGACGACATCGTGGCGAGCGTGAACATCAGCGAGCTGATGCGGCGGCGCTTCCGAGAGATCGCGCGGGTGGCGGGCCTCGTGATGACCGGGCCGGCCCACGCGCGGCGGACGATGCGGCAGGTGCAGTCGAGCGCGTCCTTGCTCTACGACGTGTTCACCCGCTACGACCCCGACAACCTGCTCCTGCTCCAGGCGCGCCGCGAGGTGGTGGAGCAGCAGTTCGAGCGGGATCGCCTCCAGTCGGTGCTCGACCGATTGGGGGCTACAAGCCTGGAATGTGTCGATACATCTCGCCCGAGCCCGCTCGCGTTCCCCCTCGTTGTGGAGCGCCTCGCGGTCGACGCCGCCTCCACTGAGACCCTCCTCGACCGCATCGAACGGATGAAGCGCCAATGGGAATCCGCGTAGGCCCGCACGAGGTCGAGCTGCTCGCCGAGCGCGCCATGTATTGGCCCGCGGCCGGTACGCTCGTGGTGGCAGACCTACACTGGGGCAAGGAGCAGACCTTCCACGCTTACGGCATCCCCGTTCCCCTCGGCGCCCTCGAGGACGACCTCGCCCGCCTCGATGCGGCCCTCGCGCGCGGGGCACCTGCACCCGATGTTCCGGCTGCGCGGGCGGGGGGACACGCTGCGGCTGCCCTGTTTCCACATCGGCCTGGAGGTCGGCGTCCTCCCTGCATTCGGCAGCTTCACCGGCGG
>CAJBVW010000597.1 GCA_903959175.1 uncultured Pseudomonadota bacterium | reverse complement strand
GGAGCGGGGGCCGCGGGGGGCTGGCCGTGTGTCTTGGGGGGGGGGGGGGTGTACCCCCCCCCCCGCAACGCCCCCCCCCGACGCGCGCGGTCTCTCGCACGGATCAGGCGCCGCTGTGCTACGGGTGGGAGGTGTTCCTCTGGGTCGCCTTCGCTGTTGCAGGGGTACCTCCCGCCCTGCCCCCTTCGGGCAACAATTCCTCGACTTTTCCCGCATGACCCTGGCGTCGGTGGTCGCTACCCGGGAGCCCCCCGAGCGCGCAGCTCGTCGCGCCAGGCATGCGGGGTGAGGACATCGTCGGGGTCGGGCAGCCTGCGGCGGACCGCCTCGTTCATGAAGGCGGCGGGGTCGATGTCGAGGAGCTTGCAGGTCTCGACCACGGAGTAGAACAGCGCGGCGACGCGGGTGCCGTCGGCTCTTCGCGGAGCGCGAATGGCACCGACTATTCTTCGGCGGCCCCTTCCCACAGCGCCGCGAACGGTCCTCGGGCCATGCGTTTTTGGTACACGCAGAGACCGGTGCCATCCCACAGAAGCACCTTGGCGGAGTGGCGATTTCTGCTGACGAAGAGAAAGCAGTCTCCGGAGAGCACGTCCAACTTCATCTCCCGCTCCACCAGCGCCGTGAGGCTGTCGAACCCCTTGCGCAGGTCCGTCGGCGCCCCGTATGCCCACACCCGGAGCGCCCGCGAGGAGCCGATCACCCGACCACCGCGAGCAGCGCGGCGAGCGCATCTACGTCAAGCCCTTCGACCCGGTAGCCCTTCGGCGAGATCAGCACCGGAAGGGACGGCGCCAGCGCCACGTAGGCGCAGACTCGAGCCCGGACCGCCGCCGGGTACCCCTGCGCCCACGCCTTGGGTCGCTTCGCGTGCACCAGCGGCCTCACGTCCGCTGCCGTATCTCTCGTCGTCTCGGTCCTTGCCATGGGTTCACCGCCTCGGGTGAACCCAGCGTCACCGCCCGGCGATCAACCCGCGAGGGGGCAGGGCGAGGATGTACGAAGCACTCCTGCAATGCGAACAGCCACCGAGGTGCCCAGGCTTCGACATCCTCGCGGCTGGCCAGCCGGGCGAGCGCGAGGACCCGCCCGAGGTCCTTCGCGTAGCGCTCCACGAGCCGCCCGCCGATGGGCGTGCTCATGACGTGGTGCCGCAGCTCGCGGTGCGAGAGCAGGTTCGCCAGCGCCATCATCGCCGGGTGGGCGTACTCGATGCCCTCGGCCCCGCGCTGCCGGTCGATCATCGTGAGCGCGAGGAATTCGAAGCCGGGCAGCCCGTAGTAGCCGCCCGACAGTTCGACGCTCACCCACGGCTTCGCGCCGGGCGTTTCGCCGCCGGGGACCATGAGCAGCTCCACGAAGTACTCGTCGTGGTCTGGCGGGTAGAGGCGGATCGCGGGCAGGTCGCTCGGCGGCGTGGATGCCGTCCCCGGCTCCCGGTCCCGCTTCTCGCGCCATCCGCGTTGGATGAGGCGACCCGCGATCTCCTGCGCCGCGACGGTGTGCCCGGCGGGATGGATGACGAGGTCAGCGTCCTTGGTCTTCACGCCGCGCCCAACCCGGTCGGCGTAGTGGTACGCGGCGGCCAGGCCGACGACGACGATGTGGTCGAGCACGTCGCCGGGAAGCTCGCGGCAGAGGCGCGCGAACAGGGCGCGGGGATCGACGGTGCCGGCGGTGCTCACGGGGTTCTCCGCAGGGCGCGGACGAGCTCATCCGCTTGTTCGATGAGCCGCAGCTCGTAGAGGTCGAGGAGCGCCTCGACGGGGTCGGCCCACGGCAGCGTGGCATCGCCCGGGGTGAACAGGCTCTCGGCGCGCGGCACGGCGTGGAGGACGAGCAACGGGGGCGTACCCGGCGGAGCAAGCACCAGGGCTGGGTCGAGCCGGGCGACGAACGCGGTGTCCATTCCCCCGTCGGGGGCGTGAACCGAGAGGTCGAGGCGGGGGATTCCTTCGAGGTCAAGGCCGGAGTGCCAATGGCGCGCGGCAACGACGCCTGCGACGGCGACTCCTGGTGGCGGAGCGCGCCGCAAGCGGTCCAGCAGACGCTGGGGATCGCCGCCACGTCCCGACTCATCCACGAACGCCGAGGTCTGTCGCACCTTCGGGGCCAGCGCGACGAGCTGCGCCCATGCCTCGCTCGGGAACGCCCGGAGCGCCACGCTGCGATCGCGTCGTCGCTCGACCGCAGGGCCCAGTGCCACGAGCGCCTTGCTGACGCTCGGGTGCGAGAGGCCGGTCTGACGCTGGAGCTCGCCGACGGCGATCCGGCCGCGATGGAGGAGCCAACGCGAGAGGAGCACGCGCATCACCTCGAACGAGCGGTTCCCGCGCAGCGTGGGGGCAGACCGGCCCCCCGCATTCGCAGCGGCCTCGGCGATGTCCCTCAACAACGGGTCGTCCGGCTCGATCACGACGTTGTCGTCGAGGATGGCGACCAGCCCCAGGCGACTGGCGAGGTCTGGCGCGAACACCTTGAGGAGCTTGTGCCACTCCTCGCGGAGCCCCGCCGCGGAGACACGGCTGGCGCACAGCAGAACGATGCCCCGCTCGGCTCCGAGAGTGCGGGCGTGCATCGCGACTCGTAGCGCTGCGGCGTGCACGTCGCGCAGGCCGCCTCCGGTCCGCTTCACCTCGATGATGACGCGCCGATTGCCGCTCACGAAGTCGACGTCGTACGCCTGGTCGTCGATCACGATGCGCTGCTTTGAGAGCAGCCCGAGGCCTTCCAGCGCTGTGACGAGGGGGTCCACGGTCTGAAGGTCGCCACTTCTATTAAAAGTGGCGACTCGATTCAAAACTCGCCACTCGGTCCGTTCCAGGCACGCGCCTGCGTCGAGCGGCTGGGCGCCCGGCGCGATGGGAAGCGTGAAGGTGCAGGTGCTCCCCCCGAACGGCGCGGACACGAGCGCGGCGCCGGGCGCCATCGCGACGGTCGTGCCGGTCGTGCTGCTCTCGTAAGCACGCAGCCGAGCCCATCTCGACGCCGCGAGCCTGCTGCGACAGGCGTGCCCGCTGCGCCGCTTCGGGCTTCCAGTTCCAGGGCAGCAGCTCGTCCACGGTGTTGCCTGGCACGTTGACGCGCACGATCACGTCGGCGAGGTAGCGGCGGGGCTCGACCCCGTGGAGTACGCACATGGAGACGATGGTGAGGAGGAGCACGAGGTTTTGCCCGCCGAGGTCGTGACCGACGAACAGCTGCGTTCTTGCGCAGCAGAGCTACGATCCTGAGGGCGCGCTCGCTCACGTTGTTGTCCACGAGCACCCCGCGCGTCGCCGCTTCTCGGGCACGGTGACGGTGTTGTAGCCGCTGTAGCCGTCCACGTTCAGTACGCCCTTGCTCTTGCCGAGCACCCGGTCGGGCACCTTGGCGGACCGCGTCGGGTCGAACGTGAAGAAGATGGCGGACGCGGTGATGAAGGTCCACATCGCCCTGGTCGGCGACGCGGTGGAACATCGACCCAAGCTGGGTCGGGTTCACATGGCAGCCCTCGCGGGCGAGCGCCCTCGACTGCCGGTGCAGCGGCATCGCGTCGCACGTCTTCGCTACCACCACCTGGGCGTGGAAGTTGGGACCGTAGAGCCCGCCCTCGCGGACCTGGGGCGGCGGCGGTGCGAGGAGGATGCACTTCCCATACGCGCACGCCAGCTTCTCGCGTACCCAGCGTATGCGGACCGTCCGCGCGGGGATGAACTCGATCTGCTCGCTCACCTCGCCCTCGCCGAGCGCGTGGAGGTCGGTGCCACCGCAGGCCTCGCAGACGCGGTCCTCGTCGGGGACGGAGATCTTCTTCTCGACGAAGGGCAGCTCGGCGCGCCGCTTCCGGGCCTTCTCGCGTGCTTCCTGGCGGGCCGCTTCACGCTCTTCGGGCGTCCGCTTCGAGGTCACGCGCTTGCGTGCCTCTCGCTTGGGGTCGGGCACCTGCTCGGACTTGCGGCCGTAGAGGGTGCGGAGGAGCTGCTCGATGCGCGCGTCCTTGCGCGCCAGGTCCTGCTGCAACCCCTCGATCAGCGCCTTGAGCACCAGCACGATCGGCGCGACGATCGCGCGCACGGAGGGGTCGAGGTCCGCGAGGTCGAGGTCGAGGTCGACGAGGCTGGACACGCCCTCAAAGGAACACGTTCACCCCGAAATGTATAGGTCTCGTGCAGGCGGACTCCAGGCTTTCGATCGTCGGACCTTCTGCGTGTCAAGGTGAGTGAGACACCCGCCAACCCCTGCTCGTCGCGTGTGAGTGATCCGGGCCGTGGTCGGCGCCGCTCGGGGCGCCGGGACCCACGGCCGGGGCGCTCGAGACCAAACTCCTATCGAACGTGCGCCAGGAGACGCTCCAGCAGCGGATCGAGGATCTCGCCGCCGAGAAATCCAACCCGCCAGCGCTCCGGGATGTCCGCGCGCCCCCAACGGATGCCGGCGATGCCGCCCGCGACACACGCGGTGGTGTCCGTGTCATTGCCGAGCGCGATGGCGCGGCGCACGGCGAGGGTGTAACCATCGGCCCCTTCGACGGCCCAGGACGCGGAGCGCAGGCAGTCGACGACGTAGCCGGAGCCGGTGGGCGCGGCGGCACGGATAGGAAAATGAACCCCTCCTCACCCCATCCCCGCGCCTGCCGCTCCCCCGCGAGCCGCATCCGCGGGTGCCGCGTGAGCCGCTTCGCGCGACGCGCCTTCGCGGCCTCGGGGCTCTCGGGCGCCGGGGTGGGGTCCACCTCGCCGCACCACGCCGCGCTTCCCGCGACCACGCCCCTGTAAATCACTTGGTTCGCCCGCGGCGGCGTTCCGAGGGCGACGCGGCGCTCGACGAGCTCGGACGGCGAGAAGACAAGGGTGGAGGTCCCGCCGCTCCACACGCGCCTGAGCCCCACCGCCACGCTGTCGTCGGCGCGGCGCGGGAGGTGGTCCTTCGCGAGCGGAGGGCGGAGGATGTACCGGCACAGGCGCTCGAGGCCGGCGCGGTCGCTCTCCCATTGCCGCGTCGCGACGTGGGCGAGCACGCGCCTGGATGTCAGCGGTGACGGGATCGGCTTTCAAGCGCCCGCAAACCTCGTAGCTGTCGATTCCGGGCATCACTACGTCCAACACGATCAGACCGGGCTTGGCGCTGGAGGCGATCTGAGCGCTTCCTCGCCGGTGGCGGCGATGCGCGCGCGGAAGCGGCCACGCAGAAGCTCGGCCATCATCGGAAGGTTTTCAGGCTGGCCATCGACCACCAGCACCATCGGGAGCTCACCGGGGAGCGGGGCGGGTACAAGCATCTGAAAATTCACTCAAAAGTCGTTCGCACGCAACGATGCGCTGGGCTACACGGTGCGCAGGCCGTCCTCGGCTCTCGCACACACGCTGAAGGCGTACGCCCTCAGAAAGGTCAATGATGGAATCCATGACCCCAGCGCTGTTGATGCAACGGCACGAGATCCTCGAAGCGGACCTTGTGCTTGTGCGCGAGCTCGGCTCTCACATCGAACCCCGCTTGTCGGAGTACGTCGATCATCTGTACGCTTGGATGCGGCAGCTCCCCGAATACGATGAGTACTTCTTAGATCCGCGGCGCGCCGAGCGGGTGCAGCGCGCGCAGGTCGACTACTGGCGCGAGCTTTTTCGCGGCGTAATCGATGAAGCCTTCGTGGCACGCCGACGCGCCACCGGCGAGATGCACGCGCGCATCGGCCTGTCGCTGCCGACCTACTTTGCCGCGGTCGACATGTCGCTGACCATCCTCGTCGATCGGGTGCTGCCCGAGACCGCGCTGGGCGAGCGCAAAGCCGCCGCGCTGCGGGCGTTGACCAAGATCGTCCATATTGACACCGCGATCGTCGTCCATGCCTACAACCGGTTGACCTCTGAAAAGCTCGCTGGCCAAGCCCGCGCGCTGCTCGAGCTGTCCACCCCGGTGACCGCCCTCTGGGAGGACATCCTGCTTCTGCCGGTGATCGGAATCATCGACTCCCGGCGCGCCCACGACATCATGCGCTCGGTGCTGCAGCGCATCGCTGAAACCCGCGCCAAGGTGTTCATCATGGACATCAGCGGCGTGTCGGTGGTCGACACGGCGGTGGCAAACCACCTGATCAAGATCACCAAAGCTATGCGCCTGATGGGCTGTGAATGCCTGCTTTCTGGTGTGTCACCGGCAGTAGCCCAGACAGTGATCGAGCTTGGCATCGACATCAGCGCGGTCAACTCACGGGCCACCATGCGCGACGCGTTGGAGGAAGGCTTCCGACGGGTGGGCATGGAGGTCAAGCGGATCGGCCAGTGAACACCGGCAGTCCAGAGCTGCGGCGCCAAGCGGTCATCAGTCTCTTCGGAGAATGCCTGGTCGCAAGCGTGCAGTCCGACCTCGACAAGGCTGGGATGCGCGCGTTTCGTACATCGCTGCTGGATTCGGTGCGGCGCAGCCAGCCGCGCGGCGTGGTGATCGACGTATCGGCGCTCGATCTGCTGGACGCCTACGATTTTGAGGCGTTGCGGTCCACGATGGCGATGGTGGAGCTGCTTGGGGTGCGCGCGGTGCTGGTCGGGCTCTCGCCGATCATCGTCGCCGCGCTCGTGGAGCAAGACGCAGTCACCGACGGCGTGATCGCCGAGCCCACCCTCGAGGCGGGCCTGGCCCGTGCTACGAGCGCCTCATGAGCGCACGGGACGCCGAAGCCCGCGCAATGCTGGTGCTTCGCATCGATGATGACTCCGACATCCCGGTTGTCTTGGTGCGCCTCGGCGCCTTTCTGGCCACGCAGGGGATCGAGGCATCCGAGGGGGCGCGTATCGCCACCGCCACGGTAGAGCTGGCCACCAACATCGTAAAATACGCCAAACGCGGCATCATCCGCGTGCGCGCCCTCCAGCTTGGCAGCCTGCGCGGCATCGAAGTCGAGGCCGAGGACAAAGGCCCGGGCATCGCCGACGTGAACCTCGCGCTGACCGACAGCTACAGCACCTCGGGCTCGCTCGGCTTGGGCTTGCCCGGCGTCCGACGCTTGATGGACGACTTCGATATCCGGTCTACGGTCGGCTCGGGAACCACGGTGCGCGTGCGGCGGTGGATGTCATGAGCCCGCCTCCCGCCCCGCGCGCCGCTCCCCTCGAAGACACCAGCGGCTGGTACGGGCGGGCCTGTGACGGGCATGCCGCATTCGGGGATCTGGCGATCGTCGTCGAAGCCGTCGTCGAAGGTTCCCCGTCGATCCTGCGCGCGATCCTCATCGATGTCGCCGGTCACGGTCCCGAAGCCGCTGCGGTGACCGAACACCTCCGCGGCGCACCCTGGCTGGCCACGTCCGCCGATCCCGCCGAAGTGGCGATCCGGCTCAACGACGACGCCACCTGCATCGTGTTTTAGGTGCTCGGATGACCAGTCTAGGCATACTCTCCGTTCGGGATGAAGACAGCCTGTACTTTGCCCGGCAGCAGCTCCGCACCGTAGCCGAGGATCTTGCCGGCAGGTCGGCAGTCCGCTTCGCGATCGACGTGTCGTTCGCGCTGCGTACGCTGCAACGCACCGGCGTCGGTGCCGTCACGCTGCATGTGTCCCATCTGGCGGACCCCGAATCGGGCGCGCTGACCGTACGATGCATGCCTTGGGACGCCGATACGTCCTCCGCCCCGCTGGCGGTTTGGCGGATGGGCGGGGCACCGCCAAGATTGCTCCCGGCTCACATCGAAAGACTGCGCACGCTGCTCGCGCAGCGGCCCGCCCATGTGCTCTATGCTGAGCTGCAAGCCCATCAGGAGAGCCTCGAAGAGACGATCGTCGAGCGCACTGCTGCGCTTCAGGCCGCGAAAGAACAGGCAGAAGAAGCGTCCCGTGCCAAAGCGATGTTCCTCGCCAACATGAGCCACGAGATCCGCACACCGATGAACGCGGTGATCGGCCTCGCGCACCTTGCGTTACAAACAGACCTGAATCCAAAACAGCGCGGCTATGTCGCGAACATTCACAATTCTGGCATCAGCCTGCTCGGCATCCTCAACGACATCCTCGACTTCTCGAAGATCGAAGCGGGGCGCATCGAGTTGGAAGCGGTGGAGTTCAACCTACCCGATGTGCTCGACGGCCTGCGCACGCTTTTGGGCGACCCCGCAGCCGCCAAGAACGTCGATCTGGTGTTTGCGATCGATCCGGGAACGCCAGCTGCGTTTGTCGGCGACCCGCTGCGTCTGGGCCAGATCCTCACAAACCTTCTCTCCAACGCAGTAAAGTTCACCGCGTCCGGCAGCGTCACCATCGGCATCAGCGTCACGGAGCGCTGTCCCGCGCGCCAGAAGTTGGTGTGTACGGTGACCGACACCGGCATCGGAATGAATCCGGAGCAAATCTCCGGCATTTTTCTTCCTTTTTCGCAGGCGGACGGCTCGATGACGCGCCGCTACGGCGGAACAGGGCTCGGACTGACGATCACCCGCCGTCTCGTGGAACTGATGGGCGGAGAGCTATGGGCGGAGAGCGCTCCCGGCGTAGGCACTACCTTTCATTTTTCAGCGTGGCTCGGTGTCAGCACCGCCGGCGCGCCCTGGCTCGCTGCGGCTACGGCGTTGGGTGGGCGCCGCGTACTCGTGGTGGAAGACCACCCGGCGGATGGCGAGCTGCTCGTCAACCAACTGCTAGAATGGAAGCTCCTCGTCGATGCGGTCGAGACAGGAAAAGACGGCATACACGCCGTCGAAGAAGCGCGACGCGCAGGCGCCCCCTACGGGCTCGTGCTCTTGGGCTGGCAGCTTGGCGACGGCACAGGCAAGGACATCGCCCCAGAGATGCTGGCGCGTGACCCCAGCCTGCGCATCGTCGTCGTCACCGCCTACGGACGCGAGGACGTACGCCGCGCCGCCCAGGACGCCGGCATCGAGCGGGTACTGAGCAAGCCGCTGCGACGAGGCCTGCTGTACACCGCGCTCAACGAGCTGCTCGGCGGCGCAGCGTTGGTTCCGGCCAACCCCGAGCCCCTTTGGCGCAACGCCCCGCTCGCTGGGATGCGCGTGCTCGTGGTCGACGACATCGACATCAACCGCCAGATCGCGACCGAGCTGCTCGACTCTGCCGGGGCGCACATTGACATCGCAGTCAACGGGCAAGAAGCGATCGACAGCCTGCAATCGCTGGAGCCAGTGCATGTCGTGCTGATGGACCTGCAAATGCCGGTGCTCGATGGGTATGAAGCCACGCGACGGCTGCGCGCCGACCCGCGCTTCGCCCAGCTGCCGATCGTCGCGATGACCGCCCACGCGATGGTCGAGGAGCGCGACCGCTGCCTCGCCCTGGGCATGAGCGGCTACCTCACCAAGCCCATCGACCCCGAGGCGCTGGTGCGCACCGTAGCGCAGTGGGCGCTCGGCGGCGGCAGCCCAGCAACCGCAACACCGCCAGCCCCAGTGAGCCGCAATTCTTCCAACGAGATCGTGCTCGACACCCGCGCCGGCATCGCACGCATGGCCTGAAACGTCACGCTCTACGCAAGCCTCCTGGCCAGCTTCGACACCCGGCAGCTGCAGGAAGCCGCCGCGCTCACCGCCGCGATCGTCGATGGACGCTTCGAAGACGCGGCCCGCGCCGCTCACACGCTGCGCGGACTCTCAGCCAACCTCGGCATGATGCAGCTCGCCGCGGCGCTGATGCGGGTCGAGGTCGTGCTCCGCGCCGGCGTGCGGCCCGCCGAAGCCGATGTGGACCGCGTGGCCGCCAGCATCCAGGCCGCGTCCCTTGCCGTGCAAGCTGCGGCGGCATCTGCCTGTAGTGGTTGACCCATGACCGAGCCCGACGCGCCTCCGACTACCCTCCTCGCTTTCGCGCGCCAGTTCGCCACCGACGAGGCGTGCGCGGCCTATCTGTTGTAGATCCGCCACCCTGCCGGCTACGTTTGTTCCGCATGCGGCTCGTCGAAGGCGTGGAAGGTGGATCCGCTCTACCCGATGATCTGCGAGAGGGGGCACCGG
The DNA here is from genome assembly GCA_903959175.1 of uncultured Pseudomonadota bacterium. Lineage (GTDB taxonomy): Bacteria > Myxococcota_A > UBA796 > UBA796 > SXON01 > CAJBVW01. Next base: position 14,128 of record CAJBVW010000597.1, on the reverse strand, counting down.
GTCACGGTGACGAGCGGCACCATCATGCACCGCACCAAGCAGCCCCTCACGACGTGGTTCTACGCCGCCTATTTGGTTGCCACCTTGACGCCGGGGATCTCTGCTCTCCAATTACAGAAGCAGCTCGGCTTCGGCCGCTATGAGACGGCGTTCCAGTTGCTCCACAAGCTCCGCTCGGGGCTGGTGGACCCCTGCCGGGAACCCCTGAAGGGTGAAGTGTAGGTTGACGAGGCATATATCGGAGGGGTGGAGGAGGGCAGGCCGGGACGTGGCGCCGTAGATAAGGCGCTCATCGCCTGCGCCGTCGAGGTCGTTCACTACGAGGAGCCCCTGCCTCGATCCAGCGTGCTCTGGAAGGAGGGAGAGCAGAACGTCGTGGAGAAGGTGCGTGCGGGGCGGTGCCGGGTGACCGTGATTTCAGACGCGGGAGCCGGGAACCTGGTGCCAGGCGAACATCGCGCCGAGATCGCTGGTGATGACCGCCGGCAGCGCCTCCTACAACACGATGGCGAAGCTGGGCTATGAGACACGCAGAGGCTTTGCCTCATACAAAGGCGTCAAGACGGGCGGCTACCTGCCGCTGATCCACTTGGTCATCTCGAACCTCAAGCGGTGGCTCCTCGGGACGCACAAGGGCGCCGTTCGGAAGCACCACCTGCAAGCCTACCTCAACGAGTACACCTTCTGTTTCAATCGCCGGTTCTGGCGTGGGCCGGCGTTCATCCGGATCCTCGGAATGGCGACGAAAGCCGACGACCGGCCCGAGTACGACACGTTGTACGGAGTGAGGGCGCAGGAGGAGGGCGCGTGGGTGCATCCAAACCCTCAACTGCCGGTGTGGGATATCACGGCGGGGGCCCATCCGGGGCCGAAGCTGACGTCGTAAGGAGTCATGCGTTGGTACCCGCGCCGTACCACTACCTGTAGGGGGCGCTGTAAGCAACCGTATAAGTATACTGCGGGATGCCGCGCGAGATCGCGTAGGCCGTCTGTGTCCCTGTCCGCACACGGAGCGCCGCGACGGTCTCGAGGCGCTCAGCGTCGGTATACTCGCGCCGCTCCGCGTTGCCGAGCCACTTGGACACGTTGCTCTGGGCACTCCCGTGCACGGCGGCGGACTCGGCCTGCGTGCCCTTCCACGCCCTCGCCGCCGCCACCCTCTTCACCCGCTCCGTCGGCGTGTACACCCGCTGCTGCTCCGCCTTCATCGCCGCACCTCTCACCGCCCAACGTCACACGCGGGCCGCGTCAGGCTGGGGAGGGGGGGGCAAGACCCCGAATTCCGCACTGTCACGGGAGTCGCTCGACGTGCCGTGGCAGGGACCGGCCCACGGCCGACAGCGCCCCGCGGAGCGTCGCAAGGCCCTCCCGCACCACGGGGCGGAGCAGGTCGGTGGCGGCACCCCGGAGCTCGCGCGTCGATCGCCTGCGCCCGGTGAGCGGGGCGCCCACGGTGCGCGCCGGTGGTCAGAAGCGCGCGACGCGATCGCCCGACGCGAGAGGAAACGAGGTTTCGGGCAAGTAACCTCGTTCGCTTGCGACGGGAGCCCGTGTGCGCTACGGGACACGCGGGAGATCCCCCATGGCGTCTGTCCGCGATCAGGGCCCGCGCGCTTCGCGCAGGGCGTCCGCCACCCGCTTCGCAGGGATGGTCCTCGTCCTGGCGGGCTGCGGGCACGACGATGGTCTCACGCGGTTCAACTCGGAGCCGGACGCGGAGATCCTCGCGCCGACCGACGGGGCCACGCTCGCCGAGGGCGCTACCGTTACGCTGCGCGGCGCGGCGAGCGACGCCAACGACGCCGCCGCCGAGCTCCTGGCGCGTTGGTTCGTGGAGGACACCGAGGTCTGCGCCGCCGCGGCACCGGCGGCGGACGGCACGGCCACCTGCGCCATCACCCTGCCCCCGGGCCCGACCCTGTCCGTCCGCCTCGAGGTGATCGATCCCGACGGGGCGGCCGCGAGCGACGAGGTGCGGGTGGCCGTGACGACGGACGCCGCGCCGCTCGCGACCATCACCGGCCCGGCCGAGGGCTCGATGTGGTATGCCGACGAGCCGGTCCTGCTCGAAGGTCGTGTCTCCGACGCCGAGGACCCCGCCGACGCGCTGACGGTCTGGTGGGAGGACGGCGGGGTGCGGCTGGACGCGTCTGAGGCGATCCCGGCCGCGGATGGTACGGTCTCCGGCGTGGGCGCCTTCGGCGAGGGAGCCCACGTGCTCACGCTCCACGTGCGCGACCGCGCCGGGAACGAAAGCGTTGCCGGCACGACCTTCCAGACGGGCCCGGCAAACCGCGCGCCGGACTGCGCGATCGTCGCGCCCGCGGACGACGCCGTGGGCGAGGTGGGCGATCGCGTCGACTTCGTGGCCTCGGTGAGCGACGCGGACATCGCCGCCGACAGCCTGACGGTGACCTGGGAGAGCGACAAGGACGGCCTGCTCGGCACGAGCACGCCGGACACCGCGGGCAACGTCGTGCTCAGCCTCGGTACGCTCTCCGACGACACCCATCGCGTCACGCTGACGGTGTCGGACGAGCGCGGGGCCACTTGCGTCGCGGCGATCACCTACACGGTCGACACCCGCCCCACGCTCACGCTCGAGGCCCCGGCCGACGGCGCGGTGGTGGCCGAGGGCGAGCCGTTGACCTTCCAGGCGACGGTCTGGGACGCCGACGATCTCGTTGACGACCTCGAGATCGTGTGGGAGAGCGACATCGACGGGGTGCTCTACGCCGGGCCGCCGGACGCGACCGGCGCGAGCGCCTTCGTGGCCTCCGGCCTCTCTCGGGGGACACACGCGCTCGCGGTGACAGTGACGGACCCCGACGGCCTCTCCGCGTCCACAGAGGGGTCCTTCGTCGTCAACGGGGTGCCGACCGCGCCGGGTGTGACACTGACGCCCGTGGCCCCGGAGCCGGGCGACGCCCTCACCTGCGCCATCTCCACGGCGAGCATCGACCCGGACGGCGCTGCCGTTGCCTATCGTTTCACCTGGGAGGCTGACGGCGTGGCCTTCACCGGGGCCATCGACCGCGCCATGGACAGCACGGTCGCGGGCGTCGAGGTGCGTGGCGGCGCGGTGTGGACCTGCCGCGCGACGGCGTCGGACGCCACCGCCACGAGCGCGGCGGGCGAGGCCACCGTGACCGTGGCCGACGATCTGGACGGCGACGGCTACGCGGAGGGAGAAGGCGACTGCGACGACGGCGACGCCACGGTCTCCCCGAGCGCGACCGAGATCTGCGGCGATGGCGTGGACAACGACTGCGACAGCGCCACCGGAGACGGGGGCTCCACCGAGGTGTGCAACGGCGTGGACGACGACTGTGACGGCGTCGTGGACGACGTGAGCGGCACCGTCACCACCCAGGCCGAGGCCGACGCCCTGGCGGACTGCATCGAGCTCGACGGCCTCGCCGTGCATCTCTCCTCGGGGGTGGTCTCGATCGACCTGCCGCTTCTCGAGCGCGTGGACGGGACCCTCTACTTCCACGGGGCCTCGGGCCTCACGGACGTGTCGCTCCCGGCGCTGACCGAGGTGACCGGCTACGTGTACTTCTGGCACGACACCGCGCTCGCTTCGCTCGACCTCGGCGCGCTGACCACGGTGGGCGGGTACATGTACCTCGACGGCAACTCGGCGCTCGCCACCGTGGATATCGGCGCGCTCACGACGGTCGGCGGCTACGTGTACTTCTGGGGCAATGCGGCGTGGTGCGTGCCCGGCTCGCCTTGGTCGTCCATCGCCGCCGGCGGGGCGACGGTGTACGGCAACCTGTGTAACTGAGCGGGCCCGGGCCTCGAGCGCCTGTGTCATTGCTTCCTCCGCCCACCCGGATCCAGTTCGGCCGATGTGGCGCTATAGTCTTCGTCATCAGCTTGTGAGGTCGGAGTGCACGTCGAGGTTGTTCCGTGGACCGCGGACGGGGTGGGGATCGCGTGGTCGTGGCCCGGGCAGGAGGGCGTCTGCGCGGAGTGCGCGACGGCGGCGCTGAAGGAGGGCGCGCTGTTGAAGGGGCGCGCGGTGCAGGGTGTGTGCCCGTGCTCCCTGTGCGGCGCGCCGATCGCCGCCGTGGATGCCGACAGCGATGGCGACGGCAACGACGACGAGCTGGACCTCGGCGAGCTGGACCCGCTGGATGCCGGCGAGCTCGACCCACTCGAGGCCGGCGAGCTGGACCTTGCACAGATGTGCGAGTCTGACGAATGTTTCCCGGAGCCGCCGGACATCCAGCGCGACGCCGACCCCGCTTCCGGGTCAGACCCCGCTCGTCTGCCGCGCCCCGCCTGATCGGCGAGGACCAAAAAATGGTCGCTCGGGGGGGTATGACTCCCGAACCGGGAGAGAACGAACGATGGACCTTCGAAACGAACCGCCGGCGGACAGCGGCACCTCGAGCGAGCGGCAGGCGGCCGGGCACGGCTTCGCGCCGACCGCGTGGCGAAAACACCCGATCTTCACGACCCGCCCGTGGCCCGCCTCGCGGGTATGGCGCAGGGCGGCCGCGTACCATCGCGCGCGGCGGCGCGCGGCGCGGCCGTTCCGCGCGCTTCTGGGCGGCGGGGGCGCGCGGCGCAGGCTCCTACGGCACCTGCGAAGGAGCGCGTGGAGCCTCGTCCCGCTGGAAGTGCGCGCCGTCGTCGACGCCGCCGCGGTGACGCGCCAGGAGTGGGCGCTCCTCTCGATGGTGGCGGGCTCTCCCGGCGGGATGGAGTTGGCGACATCCGTTCCGTTGCTGGCGGGTGCGCTCGCCGCCCGTGCGCACCTCGGATGCGCGCTGCCCCGCCCGATCCGCTCTGTCGCCGCCCTTCTGCGCCCGCCCGACGGCATGGCACGTTGGCGAGGCATCAGCGCGTCGCTCGGCTTCGACGGCTCCCGCGCATTCGTGGACGTGCTTCGGCGCGCCGCCCCCGGGCAGCGCTTCAGTCTCCAGGACCTCCGCGCGCTCCGTCGGCTCTGGCAGGATCCCACCGGGCGGGAACGGCTCCGGCACCTGCCGCTGATCGCCCCGCAGGCGATCCGTCTCCTCCACGCTGCGCGGCTTCGCGGCGGGGTGGGGCAGGTCCACCCCGAGCTCCTTGCGGCCGCGGCGGGCGCGGGGCCGTGGTCCGGGATCGCCACCCGTTTTGACGCCACGCTCCAGGCCTGGCGGTCGCTCTACCCCCAGCGTCCTCTTCCGGCGTGGCGCACGCCGGAGCAGCTGGAGTCGGCGATGCTCGAGCTCGCCGATTCGTTGGGGCAGCGCACGCACCTGGCGCTGCCCTACTGGTGGCACGAGGACGAGATCCCCTTCTGATCTGCGCCCTCCCGGCCGCCGCGCGCCTGCGCCTCACATCCGCCCCACATCCGCCCCTGTCTCCTCCCCGCCGGTGCACCTCCCATGAACGTCACCCTCTCCGCGACCGATCTCAAAGCCAAGCTCGTCGTGGCCCGCCAATTCGCTCGCCGCGCTTCGGGCGACGCCGCCTGGTCGTTCGCGGACGGCGAGCTCACCATCGAATGGGCCGGTGTGTCCTCCACGATAGCGGGCGTCGGCAGCGGGCGAGGGACCATCCGCGTTCCGTCCACGCGGATGCCGGGGCTGGCAAAGATGGATTTTGCCGAAGGCGATCTCACGGTGTACGTGAGCGACGGGCGCCTCCACCTCGGCAGCTTCTCCTTCAAGATCGAGAGCGGCAGCGACGGGCCCTCCGCGATCCCGCAGCTCTTGCCCGTCTACCCAACCTTGCGGGACGTGCTGCTGCTCCCCTACCGGCACGACGAGGGGACGATCCGGGCGGCCGGCCTGACCGACACCGTCGCGAAGGCGCTCCTGACCCGCGCGAAGCACGTGCTACAGGCGAGCGTCGCCCTCGCGCCGCTGGGCCTCTCGGCGCAGGCGGTCGAGGACTTCGTGGACACCCACCTCCGCGCCGCGGCCCGCGGGCAGCCGGCGGGACAGGTGGCGGATCCGGGGCCGTCCCCCGGCGCGGACGCCGCCGTCGGTCAGGTACAGAGGATCGGACATCCGAAAACCCAGTGACGTTCGGTGCGGGCAGGGGCCAGCGATCGGCGAAAGACCTGTAGGCGCGCCCCGACGGGCCGGGCGGCGGGGTTGAGGGGGATGGGTTCGTTTTTCCTATCCGTCGTGCGGGGAATCGGTTGCGCCTGGCCGCCTCCCCACTGGATACTGCCCTCCAGATGCCAGACACCGCGGACACCGCCTGCGCCCGGGTCGAGGGCAGCGGCTGTAGCTGGGTGCTGGACCGGGACACGGCCCCTCTCTGCCCGGAAGACTTGGCCGAGGGGGACACCGCGGAGGAGGCGGTCGCGGGGGTGGTGACGGGGCGCGACTGTGGCTGCACCGCGGCGCCTCCCGGCTCGTGGTCCCTCGCGTTCGTGTGCGTCGTCGCGCTGATCCGGCGCTTCCCGGCCCTCGTCGCGCTGCTCTTCACGCTCTCGGCGCACGCCCAGGACGGGGTCGGCGCGGACGCGCAGCACCTCCAGCCGCTCGACGGGGGCACCTTCCCCGCGCTCCGCGAGGCCGACGCGGGCGCCCCGTGGGGCCTGAACGTTGCGTCGTCGCTCTCGTTTGCCACCGGCCTCGTCAACCTGCACACGTCGACCGGGAGCGAGCCGCTGCTCGAGCGAGCACTCAGCGCGGAGCTCGGCGCGTCCCTGCGCTTCGGTCGGTCCGTCCGTGTCGGCGTCGCCGCGCCCCTCCACCCGTACGTCCGCTGGCGGGGCGCCGACCTCGGCCCCGCGGACGTGCAGGGGCTCGGCGGGGACGGGATGCGCTTCGGGGACCTCGCGGTGTGGGCGCAAGTGCCGGTGATCGCGCTGGAGAAGGGCCCTGCGATCAGCACCTACGTGCAGGTCGACGTCGCGACGGGCGCCCCGGAGCTGTACCTGGGCGACCCGAACGGCGGCGTCCGGGCCGTCGTCGCGGTGGCGCAGCGCTTCGGCGAGTGGGAGCTCCTCGGCAACCTCGGCGGAAAATTCGCCACGCCCGTGGAGATCCCCGGACAACGCTGGGGGACGCGCGGGGAGTTCGGCGCGGGGCTGCACCGCCCCGTCTACGGCCCCTTCGGCGCCACGCTCGAGCTCTTCGGGAGCGTCTCCCTGCCGCCGACGGGGGGCGCGGGAGACGCGCCCGTCGAGGCGCTGCTCACCGGTAGCTACGACCTCGGCCGCGGCTGGGTCCTCCAGGCCGGCGGCGGCGGCGGGCTCACGACGGGCCTCGGCAGCCCGGCGGCGCGCGCCTTCGTCTCCATCGACCGCCGGCTCCGGTCCTACGACGACCGCGATAAGGACACGATCATCGACCGCCGGGACCGCTGCCCCGACGACCCCGAGGACCGCGACGGGCTGGCCGACGAGGACGGCTGCCCCGAGGACGACCTCGACGGCGACACCATCGCGGATGAGGTCGACGGCTGCCCGCGCATCCCCGAGACCTTCAACGGCCTCGACGATCGCGATGGCTGTCCCGACGCCGTGACCGAGGTGATCCTCACCGTGTCGGGGCCAGAGTTGGAACAGGCGACCCTCCTCCTGCGCGAGGCCGACCCGGTGACCGTGTTCTCGGACGCCCCCACGACCTTCGGGCTCGCGCCGGGTCGGTACGACGTGCGTGTGACGGCGACCGGCTACCACGACCGCATCGTCTGGTTCGAGGTGCCCGAGGTGGGCCCCCTCGCCGTCCCGATCGTGCTCGAACCCCTGCAGTTCGGCATCGTCACCCTGACCGTCACCGACACCGGCGGCAAGCCCCTCGATGGCTACCTTCGGCGCTTCACGACGGCGGCCGTGGTGAGTGATCCCGTGCTCGGCCTCCCTCCTCCCCCCGACATCCTCGGCCCACTGGAGCGCGTCGACCGGGCCGGCCGGGCGCTCGACCTCCCCGCGGGCGCGGCGCGCCTCCAGATCCAGGCGCCGGGGCACCTGCCGCGCGTAATCGCGCTGGACGTGCCGCGCGGCGCCAACCTTGACGCGGTCGTCGAGCTGCAACCCAGTGATCTCCACATGGAGGGCAACCGGGTCGTCACCACCCAACAGGTGCGCTTCGACCTGGACGCCGCCGCCATCCCCGCGGACGGCGCCGGCCCCCTCGACGACCTCGCGGCGCTCCTCCTCGCCGACGCGCGGATCGAGCTCCTCCGCGTCGAGGGGCACGCCGACGAGCAGGGTTCGAGCCGCTACAACCTCGAGTTGTCACGGCGCCGGGCCGTCGCGTGCGTGGACTGGCTCGTCGCGGCGGGCATCGACCGCGCGCGCCTGGAGGCGGTGGGTACCGGCGAGGCGCGCCCGGTCGAGGGGCAGAGCGCCAGCCGCCGCGTCGAGTTCACCGTGCTGGTGTGGGCGGACGAAGCGCCGAAGCCGGCCGACCCGCCGAGCGCCCCGTAGGCGGAGCGATCGGGCTGACCCAGCCTGCCAACCCTCAACACTCCGGCGACGAGCGCCGCGGCGACCATCCCCAATACACCGCGGACGCTGATTGTCTTCCTGGGAATGGGTCCGTGCTCCGCCCGACACCCACTCGTGCGCCGGGGCGTGTTGTGAGCCGAGGGGAACAGCGGGCCGGCGGGAGTCGAGAGCGCGGTCTGACCCGTCCGGTACGGGCGCGCATCCTCGCGCGGGGGCGGGGCTTCGCCCCGTAGCTACCAGTCCTCCCACCCCGCCACGGCGAAGCGCTCTACGCCGAGCCGCCGCGCCTCCCGGAGCCCGGTGAGCACGGCGGCGTGCACGTTTCCGTAGTACAAGCGGGAGGTCCCCTCCCCGGCGAAGGCGAGGCGGGCGTGCTCCGGGGCGGCGAGCGCGTCGATGTCGTCCGGGGAGGCGCCGGGCGGCAGGTAGGTGTAGCTGCCGAGGGTGAAGGGGTCCGAGGTCCACCGCGTGACCGCCGTGTGGGCGGGGGTGGGGATGGCGCGGCCGTACGCTTCGGCCAGCACGTCGAGGGCGCTCGCGACGATGGCGGCGTCCGACCCGCCGGCCTGCAGCTCCCGTGCGAAGCCGCCCCCGTAGAGGGCGACGAGGGTCGGAGCGCCGGCCGTCGCGGAGAGGTCGTAGAACTCCGGGAAGGCACCGCTGTTGTCGGCCGCGACGTACTCGAGGCTCCCGTCCCACCACGGCTCGTCCCACACGAGCACCACCTTCTCGAGGTTGCCAGTGTCGAGGCGGTCCAGCGCTGCCCGCCGCTCCGCGGAGAGGGGGGGAGCGAAGGTGATCGAGCCGGCCCGGAGCACGCCGACCGGCACGGTGACGATGGCGTGGGTCCCCTCGAACACCGCGCCCGCCGCCTCTACGGTGACGCCGCCGTCGGGGTCGTGGGTGATCGTCGTGACCGGGTGCTCGAGCCGGATGTCGAGCCCGTCGGCGAGGGCGTCCATCCAGCCGCCGTAGCCGCCCACCGGAAACTGGTCGCCGCCCGCGAGCTCGGGCTCGTCCCAGAACCAGGCGAGGCCGGTGTTGTCGACGGGGCCCGCGTAGGAGAGCTCGACCATCCATTGGTCGATGGCGTGGCGGGCGAGGCGCGCGTCCTGCCCGGCGAGCCCCTCGTCGGCGATCCAGGCGTCGCGCGCGGCGGCGACCGTGGTGTCGCCGAGGTCGTCCTTGAGGTCGTCCAGGGAGGCCTCGAAGCCGTCGTAGGCGTCGTCGAGGGCGCTCCAGCCCGCGTCGCCGAGGGCGCGGCCGCTGCCGGCGTCGTACAGGCGCCCCCAGCGCGTCGCGTCCGGCGTGTACGCGAGGCCGTGGGCGTCGGCGAAGTCGACCATCGGGTTGTCCTCGACGCCGTGCGCCCACGCCGCCCCGAGATCCACCGTCGCGGCCCCGACCTCGGCGGTCCAGGCACGGCCCCCGATCCGATCGCGGGCTTCGAGCACGGTCACGGCGACCCCGGCGTCGTGGAGGGCGCGGGCGGCGGTGAGCCCGGCCGCCCCGGCGCCGACGACGATCACGCGCGTCTCGGGGTCCGCGGCGGGGGAGTCGGGGGCGACGGCGGCGCAGCCGAAGAGGACGAGCAGCATCCCGACGTCGTACCCCGTGGGCGAACGCCGAGTCGATTCGGAACGTCGCCTGTCCCGGCGGAGGACCACCTCGACAGGGCGTGCGGCCGCCGCGCTCGATCCGCGGGCCGCGTCACCCGCCGGAGAGCAGCCGCTTCACCAGCGACGCCCGCACGCGGAGGAGCGGCGCGGGATCGAGCCCGGAGCTCGCGGCGAGGGATTCGACCGGGAGTTGGTCGAGCACCCAGGCGAGGGTGGGTGGGCTGAACCCGCCATCCTTCGTCCCCGCCTCGGTGATCGCGCGGTCGAGGTCTCCGCCCGCCGCGTCGCAGAGTTGATCCGGCGGAGTCGGGTTCAGGCGCATCGAAGGATCATAAGCTCGTCGCGGAGAACCGCGAGCGTCGGAAGGGGGCAGATGGACGCGCGGGGACGCGCGCCCCTGCGGGATCAGACGGGCGGGTCGCGCGGGTCGCTCGCCCTTTCCCCCGGCTTCCCCGCCGCGTGTTAGTCGGCCGCCAGACACGCGACTCGGGATCCACCTGTCCTCGGCGAACGACAACGACGGCGCTGACTCGGTCCTCGAGATCGGGGGCCTGCGCGTGGAGCCCGGCGATCGCATCGGGAACTACGTCTACCGCCGCCCGATCGGGAAGGGTGGCATGGCGCATGTGCTCCTCGCGAGCGACCCGGACGGGCGGCCCGTCGCGCTCAAGGTGCTCAAGTCCGCGCGCGTCGGCACCGGATACGCCCGGTTCATGCGGGAGTTCAAGGCCCTCTCGCGGCTGCGGCACCCGAACGTCATCCGGGTCGACGCGCTGGGCAGCCTCCACGGGCACCCCTTCATCACGATGGAGTACGTCGAGGGCCACGACCTCCACTACGCCATCCACACCTTCCGCACGCTCACCCCGGAGGAGCGCTGGCGCCGCTGCGAGGAGATCCTCGTCGACCTCTGCCGCGCCCTCGCCTACATCCACCGCCGCGGGCTCATCCACCGGGATCTGAAGCCGTCGAACGTCCTGCTCGACCACGACCGCCACTGCAAGCTGACCGACTTCGGCATCGTCAAGGCGCTCGACCCCGACGCCGACTCCGCCGTGTCCACCACGCTCGTCGGCACCTGGGCGTACTCCAGCCCCGAACAGATCCAGGGCATGGCGATCGACCACCGCTCGGACCTCTACAGCCTCGGCGTCATCCTGTTCGCGATGTTGACGGGCCGGCGGCCCTTCGTCGCGCGGGACCTCGCGGGCTACCTCGAGCTCCACCGCACGCACATCGCGCCCTCGCCGCGCGCGGTAGATCCCGGCGTGCCGGTCCACCTTGACGAGATCTGCACGAAGCTCCTGCGTAAACAACCGCGGGACCGCTTCCGCAGCGCCCAGGAGATCCTCTACCAGCTCGAGCAGCTCGACGCCGAGCCCGACGCGTCCGACCTCGCGCCCTGGCAGCCCGCGCTCGTCGGCCGCGCGGCCGAGGAGGAGATCCTGCGCGGCCGCGCCGCCGCGCTCACCCGCGGGGAAGGCGGCGCCGTGCTGATCGAGGGGCACGAGGGCACCGGAAAGACGCGCCTGCTCGACATCGTGGCGCACCAGGCCGAGCTGATGGGCATCCCCGTGCACCGCCTGCGCGCGGGCGAGCAGGACGGCGCCCTGAGCCTCATCCTGCGCCTCGCCGCCTCGGTGGGGGCGCAGCTCGCGTCGCGTGCGTCGCAGCGGCTCGAGGCCGCCGTGACCGCCAACGTGGAGGCGGGCGAGGGCCTCGGCCAGGCCCGCGAGCGTCTCAACGAGGCTGTCCTTCAGGCCGTCGGCGCCGTGCTCGAGGAGGGCCCGCAGGTCGTCCTCGTCGACGACCTCCACAACGCCCAGCTCCCCACGTTGGACGCCCTCTCCTGGCTCATCCGGCGCTTCGTCGCGAGCCACGCCCTCCTCTTCGTCGCCACCGGCCGCCCGGACCGCGTCGGCTCCCGCCTCGCGGCGCTGCGGGACGGCACGAGCGGCACCACGCCGCTCGAGGTGCTCCGCGCCGAGCCCCTCCCGCGCGCCGCCGTCGAGGACATGGTGGTCGCCCTCTTCGGGCCCGGCCGCACCGCCCAGGTCGTCTCCGACCGGCTCTTCCGCGAGTCCGAGGGCAACCCCCTCTTCCTCGTCGCCTACGTCCAGAACCTGATGGCCCAGGGCGTCATCGTGCGGTCCACCGGCGGGTGGCGGCTCAGCTCCGACATCGACGAGATCGCTACGGGGCACCTCGAGATCCCGAGCGCGGTGCGGCAGCTCGTGCGCGCGCGGCTCGACGGCGTGGACGAGCGAGAGCGCAGCCTCCTCGAGACCCTCGCCGTGAACGGCCGCGAGATCGAGGTGGACGTGCTCCTCGACGTGCTCGACCTCGACGACGACGGCGGCTCCGACCGCGTGGACGCCCTCGCCGCCCACGGAGTCGTGCGCCAGCGCCGCGCCGGCAACCAGATCTACGTCGACTTCGCGCACTCCAAATACGGAGACGTGATCTACCGGGACCTCGCTCCCGAGCGCCGCGCCGAGGGGCACCGTCGTGTCGCGGCCGCGCTTGAGCTTCGCTACCAGCACGCGCCCGCCGCTGCGGAGGTGGTGGGCGAGCACTACCGGCGCGCGGGAGAGGCCGGCAAGGCCTTCCACTACCTGACCGCCGCCGCCAAGCGCGCGCGGGACCGCAGCCAGCACGGAGACGCGTGGGAGCTCTCCGCGCGGGCCCACCTCGTGGAGGACGCCGCCCGCGTCGACCTCCCGACGGCCGAGTACAACGCGATCAAGCACCTGTGGCTCCAGGTCCGCGCCGACGTGCTCTTCCACCGCAGCGAGTGGGCGCCGGCGCGCGACGTGCTGGAGCACGCGATGGCGCTCTTCGGTGCCGGCCCGGACGTGGCCGCCGAGCTCCGCACGCGCATCCACTACGGGCGCGTCCTGCGCGTCACGGGCGAGCTCGACCAGGCCGAGGCGGAGGTGCGCCAGTGCCTCGTCCGCGCCCGCGATCTGCACGACCGCGAGGCCATCGCAGAGGCGCTGCTCGTGCTCGCCGGCATCGCGTGGGGCCGCGGCGAGCTCGACGCGTGCGAGGGCTTCGCGCAGGAGGGCCTCGTGCTCGCCACCGGCCCGAGCATGGTCGGGGCCCGCGCCCACCTCCTCCTCGCGCTCACCGCGGTCCAGGCCAGCCGCGGCCAGCTCGCCAGCGCCGCCCAGGGCCTCCAGGACGCCCAGAACCTCTTCCGGGACCTCGGCATGCGCCCCGCGCGGGCCCTCGCGCTCGCCAACCTCGCGGAGGTGCACCTCGGCCAGGGGGACCCGGCGGCCGCCTGGGAGTACGGCTCGGACGCCCTCCAGGAGGCCGAGGAGGTCGGCCACCGCCTCGGCGAGAGCGCGGCCCACGGCGTGCGCGGCATGGCGGCGATGCGCGTCGGCGTCTTCGAGGAGGCCCGCGCCGAGTTCGAGGCGAGCATGGCGGCGTCCCGCGCGCTCGGCGTCATGTCGGAGCTCGCGGTGCCCGCCTGGCAGCTCGCGCGGCTCGACGTCGAGGAGGGCGACTTCGACTCCGCCCTCGTCAACCTCGACACCGCCGCCGCCGCCGCGCGCCTCGGCGACCCCGAGCACTACGGCCCCGCGGTGGACGTGCTGCGCGCCCAGGTCCACGCCTGCACCGACGCCGAGGAGGCCGCCCGCGCCCTCATCACCCGCGTCGAGTCCCGCCTCGGCCAGCTCCCGTTGCTCCGCCGCGCCCAGGTCCTCCTCGACCTCTCCGAGTGCTGGCGCCTCCTCCGCGAGCCCGCCCTCGCCCAGGCCCGCGCGCGGGACGCCCTCCAGCTCTCGTCCCTGCGCGGCTTCCGCCTCTACCAACTCGACGCGCTGCTCCTGTTGGAGCGTCACGCCGAGGACACGTACGAGAAGGAGCGGCTCCGCATCGACATCCAACACCAGGCGCGCGAGCTGGCCAACGCGATGCCGTTTGCGTGGCAGGCGACGTTTTTGAAGCGGTTGGGGTTGTAGGGCGGGCCCCACGCCCCGCCCTCCACCACGATACGTCACCCTCCGTGCCCCCCTCCGGCGAACCCCCGCTCCCCGAGCGCCTCGGCCCCTACCGGCTCGATCGCCTGCTCGGGCAGGGCGGGATG
>CAJBVW010000596.1 GCA_903959175.1 uncultured Pseudomonadota bacterium | reverse complement strand
CTACGCCGGTACGCGTGCTCGGGGACAAAGGAGGAGCGCGCACCCTTCGCGGCCCACGCTCTCCTGTGTCTGCTTAGGGAAAGGTGGCGAACGAGGTTGCGTACTGGCGTGGAACGCGAAGACGACTGCTGACGTGCGAGGCGGCCTCCGCGCGTCCGCGCGCGGGGCATCTTGGCCGCCGTCCCCCTCGGCGTCTTCGCCGAGGGGGCGCATGTCCCGGGCGCACACGACGAGGTCTACACCCGCGATGATGTTGCGTGCGCCCGGGCCAGTTCGGGCGTCTTCGCCCGAACTGAGCAGCACGTCGGCCAGTTATTCGACGGGGCGCCGTCTCCCGGGCGTCGAGGGTCCACAATCACGCGTCGTGAGCCGCCACGCTCCGGTAACCGAGCGGTCTTCCGCGAGCGCGAACCCGGCTGGCGGTCGGGTGTCGGCCGCCCCCAGAAAGTGCCCCTCTGCCTGTGATGCACTCTCTTCGCTGGAGGACCGCACCCTGCTCCCCTCCTTACAGCCCGTCCCCGCCGGTGATCACGTCTGATGCCCCGCAGCCCGCTGGGATCGAGTCCCGCTCGGCATAGGGGCGCTCGCCGACGTGGACAGGTCATCGTGAGAGGCTCCGACGATGGTGTCCTCGGGCGGCTCGCTGGCGCAAGTCGCGAACAAGGTCGTCATCAGGGCCCGGCCCCACCTCAGCACTCCGGCATCCAGGTCGCCTCGTCGTTTGTCTCGTCGCAATCCGGTGTGGCCCAGGTATCTCCCGACCCGTCATCGCCGGCGACGACGACGACACCGTGCAGCACCTCGGCGACCGGCAGTACGATCTCCACCCCAGCCGCGGCCTTTCCCGGCCACAGAAGCTCGCCGAGCGTCACCGTTGACGACAGCGTGCGGACACCGTCCGCGTCCAACGTGTACACGGCGATCGGCGTATCGGCGGGCGCCGCCTCAGGACCGAGGTTGGACACCTGGAACGCGATGTGAGCGGTTCCACCCGTGCAGGCATCCACACAGGCATCGGTGATCGTGACGGAGAGATCCGCTCCGAAGACCGGATTGTTCGGTTGACCGCGCCAAATACCGTACTCCAGCCACGGGCGGGGGGGATAGCGAGGAACAGATCCGTCGGGGCGAAGCGCGGTGCCAGACCAGGATGCGGTCGACCAGAGGGTGCTGCCGGCACCCCAGGAGGCGGTGCTGGAGCGGTAAAGGTCCAAGGCGCCGCGGTCCTCACCCGTCCCGAGCCAACTCGGAACGACGACTTCGGCCACGCCGTCGCCGTCGATATCGACGGCCGCCGCTACCTCACCGCCCGTGGCCGAGTAGTGGTCGGCATCGGCTGTCAGGACGCTTCCTGTTCGCCCATCGAGGACGACAAATTGTCGTTCGTCCTCGTACAGAACCTCGTAGGCGCCATCCGAGTCGAAGTCGAACACCGAGCAGCCAGTGTAGGTGGAGTTGTCGCTGGCCTCCTGAGTCCAGAGAACCGTACCGTCGATGGTCCATGCCCAGATGGAGGTTTGGTTGTTCGCGACGATCTCCGGCCGACCGTCACCATCAATGTCCCCGGCACAGGCGAAGGAGTAGGAGTACTCGTCGGGCGAATCCAATCGGAGCAGCTCGGTGCCGTCGGTATCCACGATGACCACTCCCGCGTCGTGGACGAACGCCACCTCCGCGTCATCGTCCGCGTCAGCCTGGATCAGGAGCGGCGTGACGATCCGGGTCGGCGCCTCCCAGGTGTCCGCTTCCCAAACCAGTCCGCCGTCCTCCAACCGTTTCCAGCCGGCGATAACGTCCTGAACGCCGTTGCCGTCGATGTCGCCAACTGCCAGTGTGTTGCCGAGCGTCCAGGCCGCGTTGGGATTGGCGTCCCATTGCCTGAGCAGGCGGCCGTCTCGGCCGTCAAAGACCGCCGCCTCGGTTACGATTTCCGGCAGGCCATCACCGTTGAGGTCGGCGATCTCGAGGCCGCCACCGGATTCGTGAACGGACGAATCGACCGGAACGGACGAGACCCAGAGGGCCACGCCGTCGCGGTCGAAGGCGTGGACGTAGCCCCGACCGTCTGTGGTCACGATGTCGATCCAGCCATCGCCATCGATGTCGCCGACGACGACGGGTGTGATTCCCCCATCGATATCGTCGACGCGCCACTTCTCCATGCCGGTCCCGCCGTCCACGGCGATGAGTCCATACCTGCCGCACACAATGTCCCCTACCCCGTCGCTGTCGAGATCAGCGACCGCGAACCGCGCGCAGATCCCATCATGATCGAACGACCAGACGTGCTCCAGGTCCTCCGGGCTGCCAGTGGCACCGCCGCTGGCACACGAACGCTCCGCGGCCGCGGTGTCCGGGCCGGTTACCACCACCGAGCAGTCCGCGTCGACGCAATCGGCCGCTCCATCGCCGTCCGTGTCAGAAAAGCTCTCGTCCACCTCTCCATTCCCGTCGTTGTCCAGGCCGTCGCAGACCTCCTCGACGGGGGCTACGCCCGAGTCTTCCTCGGGCGCCGAGTCATGGGTACGCACGTCGGCACCTGGGTCGAACGTGCCAAGCGGATCGTCAGCTTCGAGCTTGTAGTCCGAGCAGGCCGTCGCCAATCCCGCGAGAGAGGCGAGGCGAATAAGACGGAGGGCGACGACGTGACGCATGGCGATGCCTACGGACAGGCCGTGGGGCGCGTGGCGGTGGTCGGGTTGGTGCCACAGCCAGTGTTGACTCCCACCCTCCCCCGTCCCCACCTTCCCACGCTGACCCGCCACGCCCCAACGCGAAACGCCGCCGACGGTCACATTGGACCGCCGACGGCGTAGTTCGGTGGATCAGAACG
>CAJBVW010000595.1 GCA_903959175.1 uncultured Pseudomonadota bacterium | reverse complement strand
GGGGGGGTGCCCCCCCCCCCACCCCCCCCCTGAACCGCTACTCGCGGGCCAGTGCTCGGCGGCGGCGGCGGCTTCCTGCACAGCGTGGTCGAGTTCTTCATCGGCCTGTTCACGCAGTCGGCAGAGGGCTACGCTAAACGCATCGTGCCCTTGTTGTTTGCCAAGGAGCTCGACGATCGCAACGGCGTCATGTTCGGCCACAAGGCGAATCCAATTCTGCCGAGCAAAGGCATGACGGATGCCTACGTCGGGCGGTTCATGGACGCGTCGCAGCAGCTGGTCGAGAACGCGCTGCTGCGGTGATGACCTGAGCCCGGTGCGGGCGCCCTGACGTTTCGGAGATAGGGCTGGCGAATGCAGCACACCGCTCGCCAGACGCTCGCCCCTTTCTTCTGCCTCGCGCTCGCCCTCGCCCCTGCCACCGCGCGCGCGGCGCCGCTCGCGCAGACCACGGTCCAGGCCGCCTCTGGGCGCAGCTGCCTCGCTTTCTTGCAGGCGAGCCCCGGGGCGCTGGGCCTGCCCCTCGTCGTGGCGAGCCACGGCAGCGGCATCTACACCAACGTCCACGATCGCTTCCCCGTGGGAGACGCGGTGCGCGCGGGCCGGGTCGCGCTGCTCAGCGTCGACAAGCCGGGCGTGCGGCCGAACCCCGACAAGCCGGGCGAGCCCCTCGTCGATGACGCGGCCTACAACGCCTACACGCGCGCCGACCTCGTGGACTGCGCCGCCGCGGGCCTCGCCTGGGCCCGCAGCCAGCCCGCGGTCGCGCCGGAGGGGCCGCTGGTGTTGTATGGGCACAGCGAGGGCGCGCTGGTCGCGCTGGCCCTGCTCGACCAGCTCCATGCTGAGGCGCCGGCCGAAGCGGCACGGGTCCGCGGGCTCTTGCTGAGCGGGACCCCGACGCTCGCCTTCTCCGCGACCCTCGCTGGCCAGGTCGGGGTGCGGACCGCGCGCAAGATCGAGGCCCTGGCCCGCTCCGGCGGCGACGCCGAGCTGCGAGAGTTCGGAGGAATCGGCGCAGGCACCTTGGCCGATATGCTGGACGCGGGCCCCTACGAGGCCCTGCTCGGTGCGCTGGCCGCCCGAGGCGCGCCCATTTCCATCACGCTCTTTCATGGCGAAGACGACAGCAATTGCGATCCTGAGGCCGTTCGCAGCAGCTTCACCTCCCGCTGGGAGCGGCATCACCCGGCCGATCGCCGCCCCCTGCGGCTGCAGCTCCGCCGCTACCCCGAGGCCGGGCACCACGGGAACGCCGAGATGGCGGCCGATCTCGCGCTGCACGCCGAGGCGGCATGGCTTGGCCTCGGCCCTTACGCGCCCGCTGCACCCCCAGATGACGGGCTCCTCGACCTGCCTGTGCCCGCCGAAGACCGCGCGCGCCTCGAGGGCAGCTACGGATCGCGGCGGGGGCCTTTGCCCCAGATCAGCGTGGTGGTGCGCGGAGATCAGCTCGTGGCCCAGCCCACTGGCCAGCCCCAGCTCACGCTGCTGCACCAGGGTGGGCTCCGCTTCCGCGCCGATATCGACACCGACATCGGGCTCCACTTCGACAGCGCGGGCCAACTCGTCGTGGAGCAGGGCGGACGGAGCTTCCCCATGCCGAAGGTGGGCCCACCCGACCCGGCCTTGGTGGCGCGGCTCGCGGGCCCGGCGCCCACGCCCGCGGGCAGCGCAGCGCCCTGAAGAGCCCGGCGGGTAACGCCGGTCCGCGCTCAAGCCCTGACGGCGCGTTGGCCACCCGGGCGTGCAGTCCCGATGGTCAGCATGCTCGCCGGCCGGGTCGCGGGTCCGCAGCCCGTTCGGCCCGCCCGCGAAGGGGCTACTCAGGAGCCTGCGAAGCCTCTGGCTTCGGCCTGAACTGCACCTCAAAGGCCAGCATCTTGTCGGTGCCCCAGCCCTTCGGATCCAGCCAGAACGTTCGATACCCATTCGGCCCCCCGACCCTACCGCGAAGGCCCGTCAGAATCGCAAGATTCGGGCTGCCTTTCTCGTTTTTAGGGGTTCGAGAGGCTCTGCGCAGTCCTCCACGATTCCCCGCTCCTCCGGCTCGGACTTCGCATAGACTACGCGCCGTGCCGCTGGCCCTCCGATGATCTACGTCACCGATGCCGAATTGGCCCGGCGCGCGCGCGTGCGGCGCCTCATCGGGACCGCCGTCGCCGTTGCCCTCCTCGCGGGCTTCGTCCAGCTCGTGCTGGTGGTGAACCACCGCCCGCCGCCCGACATGAAGGAGCGGTTCAGCGACGTGGCGCCGTTCCTCGCGTTCACCGACGCGGGGCCGGAGGGGTGGGTCGGCCGCCTCGATCCGACGTGGGCGGGCTACACGGACCGGGCCGTGGCCGACGCCGCGTGCGCCGCGCTCCTGCTCCGCCTCGCGCCCACCGGCACGCAGACCATCCTGCTCCTGGACGCCGAGGGCCTGCCCGCCCACGAGTGTATCCTGGCGTCGCAGCAGTAGGGCGCCGCGGGAGCAGGGCGCCGCGGACGGAGCCTGCGTCAGTAGTTGTCGACGTTCACGTAGGAGAAGTACCCGCCCGCACCCGTGGTCACCCGGGACGTGTAGTAGCGGACGATCGCGGAGTCGTTGTTGTCATCCACGTCGCAGAACGCGTCGGCGCGGGCGTAGGAGTCCGAGCCGAACGGCTTGACCACGTAGGTGCAGCGTACCATCCCGTCGGGGCGATACCCGAGGTCGACCCAGCCCGCCATCGTGGGCTTCCATGCCTGCAGGTTCTTCCCGATCGGGCTGCCCGGGTTGGAGGCCCCCGTGACCCACGCGGAATTCGCCGCGTAGTAGGCCACCGAGGCGTCGCCGATGCCGCGCAGGTTGGGGGTCGCCTCGGCCTTGCGCGCCTTGAGCACCATCGTCTGGAAGTTGGGCACGGCGATGGCCGCCAGGATCGAGAGGATCGCCACGACGATCATCAGCTCGACCATGCTGAAGCCCTTCTTCATGCCGCTCTTCATGCGGCGAAGATGGCCCATCCTCCGCCGCTCCGCAAGCGACAGTTTCGCGACTACGAGGAGGGGTGCGCTCCGCGGTGGCCGTCGCGTTACCGCGCGTGTTCGGCCGCGACCTCGCCTTTCATCGCGTGCCGCGAACCCGACTGTTCGGGTGAGAGGCGCGGGATGTTGTTCCTCCTCCTACGCGCCCGGCGCGCCTACTTCAGCGCCGCGAGCACGTCGAGATCGGCCCGGATCGCGGTCAGGGCCACCGTGCCGTTCGAGGTGTTGCCCTTG
Source organism: uncultured Pseudomonadota bacterium (assembly GCA_903959175.1). Classification (GTDB taxonomy): domain Bacteria; phylum Myxococcota_A; class UBA796; order UBA796; family SXON01; genus CAJBVW01. Next base: position 5,944 of record CAJBVW010000595.1, on the reverse strand, counting down.
TCCGCCGCGATCACGAGGGCGTTGACCTGCTCCTGGAGGTGGGCCGCCGTCTGCGCGAGGGTGGCCTTCGCCTCGGTGGAGAGGGCCCCGCCCTTGGTGGGGAGCGCGGCGAGGAGGTCGTTGAGGGCACGCACCTCGCGGTGGAGGTCGACGATCTTCGCGGCGCCGAGCGCGACGCTGGCGGTGCTCGCGTGGTCGCGCAGGGCGGTCACGACGTCGGGGTAGGTCGCGGGGATGGCGGTCGGCGCGGTGGCGGCGGTGGGCGGGCGGTAGGGCATCTCCCCGTCCATGTGGCCGCCGGGGTGGGCGAGCGCGGCGGTGGAGAGACCGAGGCCGAGGAGGAGGAAGGACAGGCGCAAGGGGGCCTCGCTGGAGGGGTGGAAGGGAGGCATCAGAGGCGCGAGATCTTCGCGTAGACGCCGCGCGTCTCGAGGTGGAGGGTGACGGGGGCCTTGGTGCGGTTGCGCCAGTACCAGCCGTGGACGCCCTCGAAGGACGCCTCGAACTCGCCCTCGGCCGCGGCCTGCACGCCCTTGGCGTAGCTCTGGTACGCGTCCGCGGCGGCGCCCTTCGGGTCGCCGTGGAATTCGAACATCAGCTCTCCGTCGGCCTTCCACGCGTAGAGCATCTGGTCGCCCGCCCGCATGGTGGCCTTGACCTCGGTGCCCTCGTTGGGGCGGAGGATGAGGTCGATGGCGTCGGTGCGGTAGGCGTAGGGCGCGTCGCCGGTGGGGGCCGGGGCGGAGGCGGCATCGGCCGCAGGGGAAGCGGTGGGAGCGGCGGCGACGGCGGGCGCGTGCTCGCGCTCGTGCTCGTGCTCGTGGAGGTAGCCGCGTACCTGCCACGCGGTGAGCGCGACACCGGCGAGGACGAGCCCCACGTTGGCGGCGGAGGCGTACCGCGCGAACCCGGCCGTGGCCCGCCACGCGCGCATGCCGACGAGGATGACCGCCAGCGCGACGAACTGCCCGAGCTCCACGCCCACGTTGAAGGAGAGGATGTTGGGGACGAGCCCGTCCGCGGAGAGGGAGAATTCCTGGAGCTTGGTGGCGAGGCCGAGGCCGTGGAAGAGGCCGAAGACGAAGACGGCGACGCGGGTGTCGGGTTGGAACCCGAGGCGGTCCTTGAAGACGCCGAGGTTGTCCATGCCCTTGTAGACGACGGAGAGGCCGATGATGGCGTCGATGAGGAACGGGTTGACGTTGGTGCCGGTGAGCACGCCGCCGGTGAGCGTCAGGCTGTGGCCCAACGCGAACAACGACACGTAGATCGCCACGTCCCGCATGCGGTGGAGGAAGAAGATCACGCCGACGAGGAACAGCAGGTGGTCGTACCCGGTGACCATGTGTTTGGCCCCGAGCCAGATGAACGAGAGGATCTGGGGCCCGACGCTCTGCTCGAGGAAGGCGCGATCCTGGTCATCGACGCCGTGCGCGAGGGCCACCGCGGGGAGGAGCAGGGCGGCCCCGGCCACGAGGAGCGGGAGGGCGCGGTCGGTGCGGGCGCGTGGCGACAAGGCGGTGTCCGTCGGGAGGGGAGAGAGGGCGAGAGAGGCCGGGCCCTGTTCGGACGCGACCCGGGGCGAGCCGAGGATCATTCGCGGAGGAGCCCGGTATCCTCGACGGCGAGGGCGGCGTCGATGCGTGCCTCGGCCTCGGCGAGCCGGGCGGCGTACCAGCCACGCTGCCCCTCGAACACGCGGGCGCGCAGGAGGGCTGCCTCGACGGGGTCGATCTCCCCGCTCGCCACGCCGGCCTCGATAGCGCGCGCCGCCGTCTCGGCCGAGGCGTCCACCCCCGGCGCGAGCGAGGAGCCGGCCTCGCCAAGCTCCGTCAGCCGTCGCGACGCCGATGCCTGCTCGGATTCCGCTCTCGCCCGTGTGGCGCGGACCTGTGCCTCTGCCACCGCGAGGTCCCCCTTCGCCGCACCGCGCCCGCCCGCGTTCTGTTGCCAGATCGGCAGCTCGACCCGGATGGCGGGGCCGGCGAGCGTCCGGTCCCCCTCGCTCTCGACGAAGGCCCCGAGCCCCACGGACGGCACCCCCTCGGCGCGCTCCCGGGCCAGCGCCGCGCGGGCGGCCACCACCCGCGCCTCGGCCGCCGTCACGTCCGAGCGCGCCCCACCCGAACCGGCGGGCGGCACCGCGTCGAGCGGATCCCCCTCCGCCGTCGCGGTCGCGTCGCCCGTGATGGCGGCGAGCTCGGCCTGTGCGTCGGCCCGCTCGTCGATCGCTTGGAGCCACGCGGCCACGCCGCGCGCCTCCTCCAGCCGCGAGAGCTCCAGCTCGAGGTCCGACGCCTCGCCGGCCCCGCGCCGCGCCGCGGTCCCCGTCCGCACCGCCGCCGCGCTCGCCTTCTCCCGCTCCGCGGCCCGCAGGGCGCCGTCCGCCGCCGCCAACCGGGCCCACGCCCGCCGCGCCTCCGCGGCCGCGACGAGGCGGGCACGCACCAGGCCGGCCTCCGCGGCCTCGACGCCGTAGCGCCCGCTCCGCGCGTCCGCGAACCCCGCGCCCGAGAGCGACAGCTCCTGCGTCACGGAGGCCGAGAACCGCTGTCCGCCCACGTCCGCACCGAGCTCGATCTCCGGGTTCGACCGGAGCCAGCTCGCCGACCGTCGCGCTCCCGTCGCCGAGAGGAGCTCGGCCTCCGCACCCGCGAGCGTTGGATCGTTCGCCGTGGCGGCCCGCACGGCCTCGTCGGGGGTCATCGCGAGCGCGAGCCCGCACAGGAGCACGATCACGCTTCACCTCCACGCTGCATCATCGTCGGCGCGGCCGCGGTCTTCCGACCGAAGCGCCGGAACAACACCGGCACCACCACCATGTTGAGCGCCGTGCTGGAGAGGAGCCCGCCCAGGAGCACCACGCCCATCGGCGCCTGGATCTCGTTGCCCGGCTCGTCCGCCGCCAGCACCAACGGCACGAGCGCGAGGCCGGCGCAGAGCGCGGTCATCAGGATGGGCGAGAGGCGCTCCATCGAGCCCTGGACGACGGCCTCGCCGAGCGTCTTCCCCTCCGCGAGCAGGTGCTCGAAGTGGGTCACCATCATGATGCCGTTGCGCGTCGCGATGCCGAACAGGGTGATGAAGCCGACGAGCACGGGGATGGACACGACGGCCGAGGTCATCGCGACGGCGAACACGCCGCCGATGAGCGCGAGCGGCAGGTTGATGAGCGTCATGACCGCGTTCCGCACGGAGCCGAGCGCGATGACGAGGAGCACGCTGATGCCGAGGAGCACGCCGATCGAGAGGAGCCCGATCGTCCGGGTCGCCTCGGCGGCGCTCTCGAACTGCCCGCCGTAGACCACGAAGTAGCCCTCGGGGAGCGGGACGTCGGACGCCACCTTGGCGCGGATGTCGTCAACGACCGCGGCGAGGTCGCGTTCGGCGACGTTCGCCTGCACGACCATCTTCCGGACCACGCCCTCGCGGGAGATGGTGTTGGGGCTGGCGTCGCGGGTGATGGTCGCGAGGGAGCCGAGCGGCACGGTGAAGCCGGCGGGGGTGTCGATCGGGGTCGCGGCCACGGACGCCACGCCGTCGCGGTCGCGCGCGTCGAGGAGCATCACGATGTCGAGGGTCCGCTGGCCCTCGAGCAACATCCCGACGGTCTCGCCCGTCCAGGCGCGCTCCACGGCCTCCGCGAGCTCGCCGGCGCCCAGCCCGTACCGAGCGAGCTGCTCGCGGTCGGCCCGCACCTCCAGCGCGGGGATGTCGACCTGCTGCTCGACGGCCACGTCCACCGCGCCGGGCACGGTCTGCACCGCCGCGGCGATCTGGTCGGCGAGCTGGCGCAGCGTCCCGAGGTCGTCCCCGAAGAGCTTGATGGCGATGGCCGATCGCGACCCGGAGAGCATGTGGTCGATGCGATGCGAGAGCGGCTGGCCGACGGTGATGTTGGCGCCGGGGATCTGGGCGAGCCCCTTGCGAAGGTCCGCGAGGAACGCCTCCTTGTCCCGCTCCCCGCGCGAGAAGTCGAGGCGGACGTCGAGCTCCGCGGCGTTCACGTCCTGCGCGTGCTCGTCGAGCTCGGCGCGGCCGGTGCGCCGCGCGGTGCCGGCGACCTCGGGGTAGGTCAGGAGCACCTCCTCGACGCGACGCCCCAACTTGTCCGACTCCTCGAGCGACGTGCCCGGCAGGGTCACGACGTTCAGCGTGAGGGCGCCCTCGTTGAACTCGGGGAGGAAGGACCGCCCGAGGAAGGGCAGCACGGCGAGCGCGGCGAGGAGGGCGAGCCCGGAGGCGGACAGGACCACCCAGGGGTGCCGCAGGGCGCCGTCGAGCACCGGCGCGTACCGACGCTTGAGCCAGCCCATGACGCGGCTCTCGTGGGAGAGGGCCGCCGACTTCGGCAGCATCATCGCGGCGAGCGCGGGCGTGAGCGTCATCGCGACCAGCAGGGAGCTCGCGATCGACACGATGTAGGCGAGCCCGAGCGGCGCGAGCATGCGCCCCTCGACGCCGGAGAGGAAGAAGAGCGGGAGAAAGACGAGGATGATGATGAGCGTGGCGAACACGATGGAGGTGCGGACCTCCACCGAGGCGTCGTAGACGACATCGAGCACGGCCCGGCGTTCGTTTTCGGCGCGCGCGGCGTTCTCCCGGAGGCGCCGGTACACGTTCTCTACGTCGATGATCGCGTCGTCGACGACCGACCCGATCGCGATGGTCAGCCCGCCGAGCGTCATCGTGTTGAGCGTGATGCCGAGCTGGTCGAGGACGAGCACCGCGACGACGAGCGAGAGCGGGATCGCGGCGAGCGAGATCGCCGCGGCACGGAAGTTCCCGAGGAACAACAAAAGGATGACCGCGACGAGGATCGCGCCGTCGCGGAGCGCCTCGGAGACGTTGTCGACCGCCGAGGAGATGAAGTCCGACTGGCGGAAGACCTGCCGGTCGACCACGATGCCCTCGGGCAGCGTCGGCTCGATCTCGTCGAGCATCCCGTCGATGCGCGCGGTCAGGTCGAGCGTGTTCGCCTCGGGCTGCTTCATGATCGCGAGGACGACCGCGGGTTTTGCGTTCGACGAGCCCTCGCCGCGCTTGACCTTCGGGCCCATCTCGACGGATGCGAGGTCGCGGACGTAGATCGGCGAGCCGTCGCGCACGTCGACCACGGTGGCGCCGATGTCGGCGACGTCGGCGGCCCGCCCCACCACGCGGAGCAGCAGCTCCTGGCCGTTCTCGGACACGAACCCGCCGGATGCGTTGGCGCTGCCGGCGCGGAGCGCGTGGGCCACGGCCTCGAAGCTCACGCCGTAGGCTGCGAGCGCCTCCGGGCGCAGGCGCACCTGGGCTTGTTTGACCGCGCCGCCGATGGGGACGACCTGGGAGACGCCCGCCACCGCCAGGATGCGCTTGCGGAGCACCTGGTCGGCGGTGGTCCGCGCGACCATCGCCTGCTCGAGCTTCCCGGCGTCGTCGGTCGCTGGTTGCTTCCATGCGACCGACAAGAACAGGATCTCGCCCATCACCGACGAGACCGGCGCCATCGTTGGAGGCGGCATGTCGGGAGGCAGCTGCGGGCCGACGAGCTGAAGCTTCTCGTTCACGACCTGCCGCGCGTCGCGGATGTCGGTGCCCCAGTCGAACTCCACCCACACGATGGAGATGCCGACGCCGCTCGCGGAGCGCACACGGCGGACGCCGGTGGCGCCGTTCACGCCCGTCTCGATGGGGAAGGTCACGAGCGTCTCGACCTCCTCCGGCGCGAGCCCGTGGGCCTCGGTCACGACGGTGACGGTCGGGGCGGTGATGTCCGGGAACACGTCGACGGGCATTCCCCGCGCGACCACGAGGCCCCACACGAGGAGCAGCGCGGAGGCGACCAGCACGAGGGAGCGGTGGTCGATGGACCAGCGGATGAGGCGGTTCAACGGGGCTCCCTAATGGGCGTGACCGTGCTCGGGGATCGCCCCGGACACGGTGGAGAGGTGGACCTCGT
>CAJBVW010000594.1 GCA_903959175.1 uncultured Pseudomonadota bacterium | reverse complement strand
TTCACGTTGGGGGGCGAGGGGATGGGCTCCTCGGAGAGCCGCCGCGCCAGGGCCCCGACGATGAGGTCCGCGTCGGACACGACTTCGCGGGCGAAGCCGTCGGGCCCGGCGGCGTTCACGAGCTCCACGCAGCCGTAGACCACGCCCTCGATCGCCATCGGCAGGGACGCCAACGAGCGGGTGCGGTAGCCGGTGAACGCGTCCATCTGCTTGAAGAAGCGGGGATCGGCGTAGGCGTCCCGCAGGCTCACGGCGATCGTGTGCTGCACCGAGAAGCCGGCGACGCCCACGCCCGGGGGGATGACCACGCCGGCGAGGCGCTCGGCGCCCGGGCCGTAGGCGCCTTCGAACCCGAGCCAGTTGTCGCTGTGCCGACGGAGCACCGCGCCGGCCTCGGAGGGGGCGACCTCACGGAGGGCCCCCAGCGCGCGGCGGATCGCCTCGGCGCCGTCGGGGGCGGCGAGCACGTCTGCGACGTAGTCGTCGAGGCCCACGGTCCCGTAGACGGCGTCGGCGGGGATGGTTGCGAGCTCGACCTCTCCGGTGGGCTCGTCCTGCTCGCCCAGCTCCTCGCCGATGGCGACGACCCAGAAGCCGGCGCCGGTGCGCGCGTCGCGAACGAGGATGTGTCCGTTCGGGAGGGTCTCGCAGGCGATCTGGGACAGATTTGAGACGAGACTCAGCTTGCCGAGGCCCATCCCGAGGGCCGTCAGCCAGTTTTCGGCCTGCACGTCGACGCTACCGGCGGCAAGAGTGTGAACACGGAACCATTCCAAGGGGTGGCCTTTGCTTTGCGGCGCAGATTAGCTGCCGACCCACGGGAAGTAAAACGTGCGGCTTTCACCACAGGGTTCTTCGCAGGCTTGGCTCGCGACGGTCGGGCTCGTCCTGCTCGCGCTCGCGCTGCGCGTTTGGGCGCTCGACTTCGGCCTGCCCCTGGCCGAGGCCCGCCCGGACGAGCTCACCATCGCCTTCCAGGCAATGAAGTTCGGCCGGGGTGACCTCAACCCCCACTCCTTCAACTACCCGAGCCTGTTCAAGTACTGCATGTTCGGGCTGTTCGGCGTCTACTACGCGGTCGGGCGCGTCGTCGGGCATTTCGCCGGCCAGGAAGACTTCCTCCGCAGCTTCTTCGACGGCGCGGTCAGCTTCCGGCTGCTGATGCGCGCGTGGAGCGCGGTCCTGGGCACCATCGGCGTGGGCCTGCTCGTGCGGGGCCCTGGCGGGCGCTGGGGCGCGCTCCTGCTCGCGGTCGCGTTCCTCCATGTGCGGGACAGCCACTTTGGCGTCACCGACATCACCATGGTCACGCTCGCCACCGGCGCGGTCCTCGCGGCGGACGCGCTGCGCCGCGACGGGTCGGCGCGGATGGCGCTGCTCGCGGGCGTGCTCGCCGGGCTCGCGACGAGCACCAAGTACAACGCCGGCCTCCTGTGCGTCCCGATCGCGGTGGCGGCCCTCCTCGCGCCCGGGCCGCGCGCGCGGCTCCTCGCGGTGGGCGGGGCCGCGATGGTGGGGGCCTTCCTGCTCGGGACGCCCTACGCGCTCCTGGACTTCGGCACCTTCCGCACCGACTTCCTCTTCGAGCTGAACCACCTCGCGTCCGGCCACTACGTGTCCGTCGGCAACGCCTGGCTCTACCACCTCACCGCGTCGCTCCGGTGGGGCCTCGGCGCGCCGCTCCTCGCCGCGGGGCTCCTCGGGGTCGCGGTCGCCTTCGCCGCGGACCGGCGCGCCGCGCTCGTCCTCTACAGCTTCCCGGTCCTCTACTTCCTGGCGATCGGGCGCGGAGAGACCGCCTTCTACCGGTATATCCTGCCAGTCGTGCCCTTCTTGTGCATGGCGGCCGGGGCCCTGGTGGCCCGCGTGGCGTCGCAGCGAGGCGTCGGCATCGCGGCGGTGCTCGCCGTCGCGCTCGCCGCGCCGACCGCGCTCTCCACCGTGACCGCCCTCCGCGTGATGGCCGCCGGCGACACGCGGGACGCCATGGGCGCCTGGATCGAGGCGAACGTGCCGACCGAGTCCGTGCTCGTGCACGCCGGGGCCTACACGGGCGCGCCGATGCTCCAGCGCAACGTCGCGAACCAGACCCGCGAGTTCGAGGCGAAGGCCGGGCGCGCCGACAGCGCCGGCTTCCGCAAGCCGGACGAGCTCAAGTGGTACGCGCGCGACCGACCGATGTACGACGTGCTGTTCGTCGAGAAGGAAGGGATCGACTTCGCGAGCCAGCGCCCCGTGGCCGCCCTCCTCGCCGACCCCCCGCCCTGGCTGATGGTGGAGGAGTCCCCCCTCGTCCACTACAGTGCGGTTCCGGACGCCGTCGCGGCGCTCGCGCGCGACCGCTACACGCTGGTCCACACCGAGGCCGCCACGGACGGCGCCACCGACGCCCCGGTCTACGATCAGCAGGACGCCTTCTACCTCCCCGCCGCCCGCCTCCAGGGATTCTCCCGCATGGGCCCCACCCTCCGCCTCTACCGGCTCCGCGCCGCAGGTGCCGAATGAGCGAAGCCCAGGTCCCGAGCCCCACGGCGGACGCCTCCCCCCAGAACCTCATCGTCCGCTTCCGCGTCTGGCTCGCGTGGGGCATCGCCCTCGCCGCGCTCCTGTACGTCGCGGGCTCGCTCTACGCGGGCATCGGCCAGGTCGGCACCGCGTTGACGAGCTTCCGCTGGGTGCTCTTCCTGCCCGTGCTCGGCCTCACCCTCGTGAACTACGCGCTGCGCTTCTGGAAGTGGCACTACCTCACCGGTCGGCTCGGGGCGCGGCTCCCGATCGCCGACAACCTCGTGATCTTCCTGTCCGGCTTCGCGATGGTCATCTCGCCGGGCCGGGCGGCCGAGCTCCTCAAGCCCTGGCTCGTGCGCGCCCGCGTCGGCGTCCCGATGGCGCAGACCATCCCCGCGCTCGTCACCGAGCGGCTCACGGACGGCATCGCCTGCCTCTCGCTCGCGGCCATCGGCGTCTCCACCTACGCGGGGGACCGCGCCGTCTACGTTTTCGTGCCCATCGGCCTCGTCGTGGTCGGGCTGGCCGTGCTCTCCCACCGTGGCCTTTCCCTCGCCATCCTCGGCGTCCTTCGCCGCCTCCCGGTGATTTCGCGCGTCGGCGACAAGCTCGAGGAGATGTACGTCGCGATGCGCACCTGCGTCGCGCCGGTCCCGCTCCTGCTCACCGTGCTCGCGAGCCTCGTGGCGTGGGGCGCCGAGTGTGTCGGCTACATGCTCGTGTTCCGCGGCTTCGGCGTCCAGGCCTCGCTCGACACCTCGACCTTCCTCTACGCCTTCGCCACCGTCGCCGGCGGGGCCATGCCGGGCGGCCTCGGCGTCGCGGACGGCGCGCTCGTCGGCGGGGCCATGGAGCTCGTGCCGGGGGTGACGGAGGCCATCGCGGTCGCGTCCGCGCTGCTCATCCGCGTCGCGACGTTGTGGTTCGGCGTCGTGCTCGGCGCCATCGCGCTCCTCCCGGCCGCCAAGCTGCTCGACTCGCCGCTCGCCGCTCCGAAGCCGTAGGCGCTACGGGAGGCAGGTCGGGCAGCGGCCGGTGAAGCGGACCTCGCCGGCGGCCGGCTGCCCGCGGAGGAGAAGGGTGACGGCGGTGGCGGGCACGTCCTCGAGGCGGCCGCATTGGTCACACGAGAGGTGGTGGTGCGGCGCGGTGTTGGGGTCGTAGCGCATCTCGCCGTCGGTCCCGCGGACGAGGCCGACGGCGCCGAGCTGCACCAGCAACGCGAGCGTGTTGTACACGGTGGCGCGGCTGGAGACCGGGAGATCGGCGGTCACCGCCTCGTAGATCCGGGCGGCGGAGGGGTGGTCCAGGTTGCCGTCGAGGAAGCGCAGCACCGCCCGCCGTTGCGGGGTGATCGTGCACCCGTGCTCCTTGAGCACCTGCTCGACCGCGTCCACGTCCATTCGGGGCCCTCCGCGCGAGGAACTAACCGGAACGCGCGCTCCCGGGGGGCTCCCGGTCGACGCTCGAGCTCACGAGGGCGCGAGGTTGTCGTCGCCTTCCTGCCAGCCGCAGGCGCAGAGCCCGCCGCTCTGGAGGGCGTCGAGCACGCGGAGCACCTCCTCGACGTTGCGTCCGATGTCGAGATCGTAGACGGACGACCAGCGTACGCGCCCGGTCGGGTCGATGATGAAGGTGCCGCGCAACGCGACGCCCTGCTCGTCGAGGAGCACGCCGAAGTCCCGCGAGAGGCGCTTCGTCACGTCGCCGATGAGCGGGTACTTCAGGTCCTGGAGGCGCCCGTCGGAGCGCACCCAGCCGAGGTGGCTGTTCACGGTGTCCGTGGACGCGCCGAGCACGACGGTGTTGCGGTCGGCGAAGTCCTCGAGCAGATCGTTGAACGCGACGATCTCGGTGGGGCAGACGAAGGTGAAGTCCTTCGGGTAGAAGAAGAGCACGACCCACTTGCCCTGGTCGAGGTACTCGCGGAGGCGCACTTCCGTGAAGTCCCGCCCGGTGAGGGCGGGCGCGACGAAGTCCGGTGCCGCCGATCCGACCTGGATGCTCATGGTGCCTTCCTCGACGCAGCGTAGTGCCGACGAACGGTTGGGCAAGCGCCGCCTCTGGAGTCAGCAGGGCGGCCGCGGTATGCTCAAGGGATGCTCACCTTGCTCGTGCTCTCCGGGTGCTTGATCGACCGCGAAGCCTATGAGCGCCGGCGCGCCGAGCTGCTGGCCGAGGAAGAGGAGGAAACGGCATCGCTTGACGACACGGCGTGCACGCCGCTGACCGTGTGGGTGGACGCCGACGGCGACGGCTGGGGCAACTCCGCCTACCCCGACACGCGCTGTGGGGACCTCACCGGCTGGGCCACCGTGGACGGCGACTGTGACGACGCCGCCGCCGCCGTGCACCCCGAAGCGGACGAGCGCTGTGACACCCCCGAGGACGACGACTGCGACGGCGCCACGAACGAGCCCGGCGCGGTGGACGGCGTCCCGCGCCACGCCGACGTCGACGGGGACCTCTACGGCGACCCCACCGTCGCCGAGGTCGTGTGCGCGGCCGGCGACGGCTGGGTGGACGACGCGACCGACTGCGACGACACGGACGCGGGCGTGAACCCGGGGGCGGAGGAGGTGTGCAACACGGGGGTGGACGAGGATTGTGATGCGGGGACGGCGTGTCGTTTGGAAGGGGAGGTGGAGGTGGGGGATGCGGATGTGACGTGGGTGGGGCCCGATGGGGTGGGGGTGCCTGTCGCCGTTGGAGACCTGACCGGGGACGGGCTCGACGACGTGGCGCTGCTCGACACGACGGACCTCTTCCTTGCCGCCGACCCCGCCGACGGCACGGGGGCGGCCTCGTCGATCGTGACCAACGATCTCCTCCCTGAGCTCCGGCTCTTCCATGCCACGGGTGGCGACTTCGACGGTGACGGCGTTCGCGACGTGGCGGTCACGGCCATGGACCTCGACGTGGTGGGCGACTCCGCCATCTTCCTGTTCGACGGACCCTTCGACGCGCCTCAAACGACATCCCGCGCGCGAACGACCATGGAGGGAGACGGGACGTTGGTGCTGGGTTTCAGCGTGGCGGCCGCGAACGACCTGAACGGAGACGGTCTGGACGAGCTCGTTTACTCGGAGCTGTCCCTCACGGGAACGTCCTCAGTCTACGTCCATCAGCCGGATGCGGGCGTCGCGAATCCGGACCAGGCCTTTGCCCGCTTCAGCGGGGGCGAGGTGCTTGGCTACGCAGTCGCCACCGGCGATGCGAATGACGACGGGCTCGAGGACATCGTGGTCGCTGTCCCCGGGGCGGATGAGCAGCGCGGTGCGGTCTATGTGTTCCTCGGTCCGGTCGATGGGAGGATCGATGCCGAGCCCGACACCGGGATCTACGGCGCCGCACCGGGGGCCATCATGGGCGTCTCCCTTGTGTTTCAGCCGTTCGTGGACGCGGACGGTGACGGGGACGCCGATCTGATCGTCGGGGCCTGGGGAACGTCCGACATCGCGACGGGGGCAGGTGCCGCCTACCTGTTCACGGGCCCCTTGGGAAGCCATCTCGATCCGGAGGATGCGGTGGGCACGTACGCGGGAGCCCACGCGGACGCGGGCATGGGGTACGGGGTGAGCGGCGCGGGTGACGTCGACGGCGACGGGCGCGGCGACCTCCTCATCGGCGCGAACCCGTCAACGAGCGGAGACAGCACCGGTCGAACCTACCTCATGTACGGGCCCGCCACGGGCACCTACCTGGAGAACGAGCTCGACGTCACCTTCGAGCCGCCCGCCGGGTCCCGCGCGACGCGCCTGGGCTACTGGCCCGGCGCCCCGGGCGACGTGGATGGCGACGGGTTCGCTGACGTGCTGCTCTGCGACCCGTCCGTCGAAGACAGCGCAGGCGCTGCCTACCTCTTCAGAGGCAGCGGACGCTGACGGTCATCGACAGGACTGGGTGTAGGTGCTCGTGTTGTTGCCGCAAGACACGATGACGCCCAGGACCGTATCCTCGCGGCAGCTTGAGACGTAGCTCGCGCCGGAGCCGCAGCTCGGATTCGTGCTGCTCCAACCCGGGGTGCGCCCGCAGCTGAAGGACACCCAGTAACAGTCGCCCGTGTCGTCGTAGTATTTGTCCTGGACGCTGTCGCAGTTGAAGTCGAAGCTCCCATCGCCACGGGAGCTGGACGAATAGCTCGTAGCCACCGGATTCGCCGACGCATTGTAGTCGTAACAATCCGTCGCGTTCGCAGCAGTATAGTACCCGGAGTAGCTACACAAGCATTGCCCCGCCACGGCCGTCGAACCGTACGTGTCTCCGTCATAGTCGTAGTAGTACGTGTAGCACCCCGCCGCGTCCCGCTCGTCCGCGCTCCCGTCACAGTCGTCGTCGACGCCGTTGCACGCCTCCGTCGCCAGCGGGCTGATCGCCGCGCTGGTGTCGTCACAGTCGCCGCCGCTCTCGGTGTAGCCGTCCAGGTCGTCGTCGTAGCTGCGCGTGCCCTCGTCGACCGTGCCGTCGCAGTCGTTGTCTCGGGTGTCCTCGAGCTCGGGGGCGCCAGTGTAGGTCACGGCGGAGGCGTCGTCGCAGTCGCCGCCGGTCTCGGCGAAGCCGTCGCCGTCGTCGTCGTAGCAGTTCGTCGTCTCGTCGACGATGCTGTCGCAGTCGTTGTCCTGGCCGTCGCAGGACTCCTCCGCGCCCTCGTAGGTCTCCGGGCTTTCGTCGTCGCAGTCGCCGCCGAGCTCGGACTGGCCGTCGCCGTCGTCGTCCGCGCCAACGGTGCCGTCGTCGATGACTCCGTCACAATCGTCGTCGCGATCGTTGTAGTACTCGTCGGCGCCGGGGTTCACGGAGCCGTCGCCGTCGTCGCAGTCGCCCTGGTCCTCGTTCCAGCCGTCGTCGTCGTCGTCCACGGCGCGGGCGGACACGACGGTGAAGTAGTACTCCTCGCGCGCGACGAGGCCGTCGGTGTCGGTGGCGACGAAGGTGAGGCGGTGGTCGCCCGCGGAGAGGGCCTGGTCGCACTCGGCCACGCCGATGGAGTCGGGGGTCGGGGTGCAGAACACGCCGTCCACGTCGCTCTCGAAGCCAAGGGTGATCGCCGAGGGTTCGTCCTGCTGGTCCGTCACCTGGACGACGAAGTTGAAGGACTCGCCCTCCTGGCCGGCCTCGCCAGAGGCGGGGTGGACGATGTTGATGCTGGGCGCGTCCGGCACGTCCGTCACGGTCAGGGAGATCGTGTACTCGGCGCGCTCGCCGGCCTCGTCCGTGGCGGAGAGGGTGATGGCGTGGTTGCCGTCGGTGAGGCTGGCGGTCGAGTAGAGCGCGAGGCCCGTGGAGTCCGCCGGGTCGGTCGAGGTGAGCACGCCGGCGATTTCGCTCGACCAGCTGATCAGGAGCGCCTGCGCGGGGGTCTGGGCGTCGGAGACGAGGTCCTGGAAGTTGACGAGGTCCCCCTCGTTCACCGAGGTCCCGTCGGGAGGAGACGAGATGCTCACGATCGGAGCGGCGTTGTACACGCCGAGCTTCTGGTCGCCACCGCAGCCGGCGGCGAGGAGGAGCAGGGAGGCGATGCGGAACGTCATGGGGCCCTCGGACACCCCCCAGGATAGCAGGAAGTGCACGCATGTACGTCGCCGCCTGCCTCCAGCTCCGCACCGGGGCCGACATCCCGCTGAACCTGGATCGCCTCGAGGCCCTCGCCGAGCGCGCCGCCGGCACCGGCGCGGCGCTCATCGCCACCCCCGAGAACACGACGTTCCTCGGGCCCTCCGCGCAGAAGGTGGCCATCGCCGAGCCGCTGGACGGCCGCACGCACCGCCGCCTCGCGACGCTCGCGCGGAACCTGCGGGTGCACCTGCTCGTCGGCTCCGTCGCCGAGCGGCTGGACGACACGCGCTGCTACAACACCTCCCTGCTGTTCGGCCCGACCGGCGATCTGTTGGCCCGCTACCGCAAGATCCACCTGTTCGACATCGACCTCCCGGGCGGCCCCACCTTCCGCGAGAGCGCGCACATCGCCCCCGGTGACGACGTGGTGGCCGTGCCGACCCCGCTCGGGGTCATCGGCCTGTCGATCTGCTACGACCTCCGCTTCCCCGAGCTCTACCGCAAGCTGGTGGACGCCGGCGCTGAGATCCTCACCGTCCCGAGCGCGTTCACGCTCCAGACGGGCAAGGACCACTGGCACCCGCTGCTCCGCGCGCGCGCCATCGAGTGCCAGTCCTGGGTGCTCGCGCCCGCGCAGGAGGGCCGTCACGACGATCAGGGCCTGCGCCACTCGTACGGACACGCGCTCATCGCCGATCCGTGGGGGACGGTCGTCGCGGAGTGTGGGGACGGCGAGGGCTTCTGCCTCGCCGAGATCGACCTGGAGCGCGTGCGGCGGGTGCGCGCGGCGATCCCGGTCGAGCAGCACCGCCGGCTGAATTAGCCCGGCCCCGCGATCGCCCGCGCGAGGACCCTCTCCTCGTTCTCGGGGTTCGCGTCGACGATCTGCCACTCGTTCTCCGGGTAGAACGCGACGACGCAGCCCTGCGCCGGGCAGTAGTCCATGCAGCTCGTGCCGGTGACCATCACCTGGCCCTTGAGCCCTCGCTCCTTGACCGCCTTTTTGAGGTGCTCCCGGAAGGTGGTGCCCCCGTTCATGCCGCAAGAGGGCTTGCCGGTGGAGGGATCGCGCAGGTTGGTGCAGACCAGGACCTGACGGAGGGCATACGGGGGTTTGACGGCGCGGGGCATGGTGCGCCCCTTAGCGAGGCGTGCACCCCGGGGCGACCGAGATAGGCGGGGGGGCTTTGGAGACCAGATGACGATTCGGGACCGGCTGCGTGCACTCGCGGGGAACCTGTGGTGGTGCTGGGACCCGGAGGCCACCGCGCTCTTCGCCGGTCTCCACCCCGAGCGCTGGGAGGAGGTCCACCACAACCCCCTCGCCCTCGTCGAGGAGCTGCAGGACGCCGCGCTCGCCCCGTGCGAGCCCCTCCTCGCCGCGGTCGAGGCCCGCCTGGAGGCCTACCTCGCCTCGACCGACACCTGGGCGACCCGCAACGCGCCCGGGCTCGTCGCCCCCGTGGCCTACTTCTCGATGGAGTTCGCCCTCCACGAGTCGCTCCCGATCTACTCCGGCGGCCTCGGCGTCCTCGCGGGCGACCACATGAAGTCCGCGTCGGACCTCGGCATCCCCTTCGTGGGCATCGGGCTCCTCTACCGCGAGGGCTACTTCAAGCAGGTGATCGCGCACGGCCGCCAGGTGGTCGCCTACCCGCCGGTCCCGCTCGAGCACACGCCGCTCCGCAAGCTCGACGTCGTGGTCGACGTGCCGCACGGCCACCACACCTACAAGGCGACGGTGTGGGAGCTCCGCGTCGGTCGCGCGCGGCTCCTCCTCCTCGACTCGGACATCGAGGGCAACCCCGCCGAGCACCGCGAGCTCTCCCAGCAGCTCTACGGCGGCGACGAGAGCACCCGCATCGCCCAGGAGGTGCTCCTCGGCATCGGCGGCGTGCGCGCCCTCCGCGCCCTCGGCATCCAGCCGGGCGTGTTCCACATGAACGAGGGCCACTGCGCCTTCCTCGTGCTGGAGCGCTGGCGCGAGGAGCGCGTGGGCTCCCGCAACGACGACGAGGCCTTCGCGAAGGCCAAGGCGAGCTGCGTGTTCACGACGCACACCCCCGTCGCCGCCGGGCACGACCGCTTCCGCTGGGAGCTCGTCCAGGACACGCTCCGCGGCATGCGCGAAGACATGGCGCTCCCGCCGGGCTCCTTCATGGACCTCGGGCGCGTCCGCACGGGGGACATCAACGAGACCCTCTGCATGACCGTGCTCGCGCTCCGCGGATCGCGCTCGGCCAACGGGGTGAGCGCGCTGCACGGCGTCGTGAGCCGCGAGATGTGGAAGGACCTCTTCCCCCGCGTGCCCTTGGCGGAGGTGCCGATCGGGCACGTCACGAACGGCGTGCACGCCCCCTCGTGGATGCACCCGCGCGTCCAGGCGCTCCTCGACCGCGCGACGAAGGGCACCCCCGGCGAGCGGTGGCGGGACGGCGCGCCGCTCTCCGTGGCGAACGTCTCCGACGAGGAGCTCTGGTCCCTCCGGAGCGAGCTCCGCGCCGACATCGTGCGCTACGCGCGCGCCACCGCCGGCCGCGACTGGCTCGACCCCGACCGCCTCACCATCGGCTTCGCCCGCCGCTTCGCCCCGTACAAGCGCGGCAACCTCCTGTTCACCGACCCCGACCGCCTCGCGCGGCTCGTGTGCGGCGAGCGCCCGCTCCAGCTGCTCTTCGCCGGCAAGGCCCACCCCCGCGACGCCGCCGGCCAGGGCCTCATCCGCGATGTCCTCCGCTGGACGCGCGACGAGCGCTTCCGCGGGCGCGTCGTCTTCCTCCCCGACTACGACATGGCGCTCGGCCGCCGCCTCGTGCAGGGCGTGGACGTGTGGCTGAACAACCCGCGGCGCCCCCGCGAGGCCAGCGGTACCAGCGGCATGAAGGTGCCGTTGAACCTCGGTATCAACCTGTCCATCCTCGACGGGTGGTGGCCCGAGGCCTACGACGGCACGAACGGCTGGGCCATCGGCGACGAGGCGGACTACGCCATCCCCGAGGAGCAGGACGCCGCGGACGCCGAGAGCCTCTACCAGCTGCTCGAGCAGCAGGTGGTCCCCGAGTTCTACGATCGGGACGCCGGCGGGGTGCCGCGCGCGTGGGTGCGGCGGATGCGCCGCAGCCTGGAGACCTGCTACCGGGCCTTCCACACGGACCGGATGGTGGCGGAATATGCCGCTCGTTACTACCTGACCGCCTGATCCGCGACGGGAGGGGCGCAGGCCCCGCCGCGCGCGGGGATCGGGGCGAGGTGCTACTGTCGGGGAGCATGACGTCCCCCGCTCGTACGCGTGTGCTCCTTCGCCTCCTCCCCGCGGTGCGCCTCGCCGGGCTCCTCCTCGTGGCGGGGGCGTTCGCCCCCTCCGGCCTCCTCGTGCCGGTCGCCCTCGCGGCGCCCGACGGGGCCGTGCCGGTCGCGCTCCCCGCCGGGCAGAAGGCCGCCGACTGGGCCGAGGCCCTTGAGGCCCGCGGCTTCGTCGCAGCCACCGCGCCGGGCCTCCCCGCGTCCGGCCCCGGCGTCTTCCTGGTCGACCAGAAGGACTACTGGGAGATGATCGTCCGCGACCGCAAGGGCGCGACGCAGACCGTCAACCTCGCGCCCTGCGTGAGCCCCGGCGAGCGCGAGGACCTCCTCTTCTACGCCTCCACCCTCGTCGGCCCCGCGCCCGCGCCCGTCGTGGTGGCCCCCGTGGCGGTCGTGGCCCCCGTGGCGGTCGTGGCCCCCGTGGCGGTCGTGGCCCCCGTGGCCGCGCCCGTGGCGCCCGTGGCCGTCGTGGCGCCCGTGGCCGTCGTCGCCAAGGAGCCCGTCGCCGCGGTCGCGAAGGCGTCCGACACCGGCGCCAAAGCCCCGCCCCGCGAGCTGCCGAAGGCGTCCGACACCGGCGCCAAAGCCCCGCCCCGCGAGCTGCCGAAGGCGTCCGACACCGGCGCCAAAGCCCCGCCCCGCGAGGGTGGCGCCGTCACGACCGGCGCGTCCACCGCCACGACCGGTGCGTCCACCGCCGCGGCCCCCGAGAAGGCCTCGCCGGCCACGGGCGGCCCCTCCACCGTCACCAAGGCCGCCCCCGCGAAGAAGCGGGGCCCCGGCCCCTGGGTCGCCGCGGGCGGCGGCGTGGGCGTGCGCACGGCGGCCGGCGTCGTGGCCGACCTCCGCGCGGACGGCGGCTGGTACCTCACCCGGGACGTGCGCGTCGGCCTCGGCCTTGGCGTGCGCTCGGCGGCGGCGCTCCTCGCCGTCGGGGACGGCCGCACCATGGGCAACGTCGACCTCCTCGTCGAGGGCGCGTGGGGCCTCCCGCTCGCGCCGGTCACACCCTACCTCGGCCTCTACACCGGCCTCGGCATCCGCTCCTTCGCGGAGGACGGCGCGCACGTGCTCACCGCGCCCGTGCCGGTCCTCGGCGGCGAGGTCGGCGCGACCGTGCCCCTCGGCGCGCTCCCGCTCCAGCTCGCGCCGTCGGTGCGCGTCCAGGGGGACCTCCGCTCCATCGAGGTCCGCTCGGACGCGGGCCTCACGCCGGTCTCGCCGGTGGAGATCCGCGCCGGCGTCCAGCTCGTCTACCGGCCGTGAAGCGTCGGGAGGCGACGACGCGCGCCGCCTCCCCGCTCCCTCAGAAGCTACCGGACGTGATGTTCCAGGTGATCGAGTCCGCCGGCATCGCGCCGAGGACGGTCTTCACGTAGGTCTTCGTGGCGGCGTCGTAGACGTAGCTGCGGAGCTCCTTCTGCTCGTCGGACGCGACGTACAGCTCGAGCTTGCCGTCGCCGTCGAGGTCCGCGCCGTAGGCCGCGTGCTCGAAGCCGCCGGACTCCGTCTCGATGTTCGTGCTGGTCCAGGCGCCGCCCTTGCCCTTCTCGAGCACCCAGATGCCGGTCTTCATCGCCGCGGCGACGAGCTCGATCTGGCCGTCGCCGTCGAAGTCGCCGGGGACGAGGAAGCGGGTCTGCTTGTCGTCGATGGTCGCGGCGACCTCGTGCTTGAAGGTGCCGTCCTTCTGGAGGAGGTAGTGGCGGATCTCGACCGGCTTGACCACCTTGGCCTTGCCGTCCACCAGCTCGGTCTCGGCCTCGATGACCGCGAAGAGGTCCGACTTGCCCTTGCCGCCGAGGTCCACCGCGAGAATCTCCTTCGCGTGCGAGCCCGCGAGGTCATCCACGACGGTACGGACGTAGGTCGTGCCGTCCCACCGATACATCACCACCATGCCGGGCTGGGACTTCCCGCTCGACTGGTTGCGGCCGCTCGGCGTGGCGAAGAACTCGTTCTTGCCGTCGCCGTCGATGTCGCCGATCTCGATCTCGTGGACGAAGGTGTCGGCCGCCTTGTCGAGCTCGACGACCTGGGCCTTGCCGTCGACCAGCTTCGCCACGCCGATGACGCCCGCGTCGTGCGTCGCCATGACCATCTCGGGGGCGCCGTCGCCGTCGACGTCGCCGACCTCGAGGTCCCGGATGCGGTTGAACTTGCCGTCCCACTTCGGGTTCCAGAGCTCCTGGGCGGTCCACTTCCCGTCGGCGAAGCGCCAGTCCTTCAACCACGCCTTCTCGGCGCCGATGGTGAGGATGCCGCCCTCGTAGGGGAGGGCCTTGTGGAACACGTTGGAGTCGGTGTCCTCGAGGCGGGTCGCCTTCCAGCCGTCGGGCGTCTTGCGCCAGATCTCGAGCAGCGCGGGGCCCGGCTTGGTCTTGCCCTCGGGGGTCTTGACGAACTGCGCCTGAGCCAGGAGCAACGTCGGGAACGGGCCGCCTACCAGGGGCTCCTGGACGGCGACGACCGGCGCGGGGGCCGGCGGGGGCGTCATGGGCGCGGGGGGCGCGACGGCCTCCTCGCCGGAGCAGCCCACGTAGAGGGTGGCGAGCACGAGGGCCGAGGCGACGGCAAAGGCGAGGGGGCGACGGGACATGACCGGGCTCCGAGGGGAGCGGCGGCCCTAACGCCCGCGCCCGGGGCCCGCATCCTCCCGCGAGCCGGCGTTTGCCG
Organism: uncultured Pseudomonadota bacterium; assembly: GCA_903959175.1. GTDB lineage: Bacteria > Myxococcota_A > UBA796 > UBA796 > SXON01 > CAJBVW01. Next base: position 8,175 of record CAJBVW010000594.1, on the reverse strand, counting down.
TGCTACCGTCCGACCGTGATCGGACTGCTTCTCTGCCGTCTTGCGCTCGCGCAGGGCCCGCCCGACGCGCCCCCGCCCGAGACCGGCGGAGGGGCCGCCTTCGTGCCGGTCGCCGCCGCCCCCGTGCTCTCCCGCTTCACGTCGCCCGTCCCGCTCACGCCCCTCGTGGTCGCGTGGCCCGCGGACGAGCCCGCCCCCGGAGACGCCGTCCCGGCCGTCGTCGAGCTCCAGCTCCTCGTCGACGAGTCCGGCGCCATCGAGGCGATCACGCCCGTCTCGGGCGACGCCGCCTTCTCCGCCGCCGCCGTCGCCGCGCTCACCGGCGCCCGCTTCACCCCCGCGACGGAGGACGGCGTGCCCGTCGCGGTCGAGGTGCCCCTCCGCGTCGAGATCGCCCCTCCCCCCGTCAACGTGGACGGCGTGGTGCGCTACGCCGGCGCCGGAGACGCCCCCGCGGTCGGCGTGCTCGTGAGCGTGGCGGGCCAGAGCGTGCGCACGGACGAGGCGGGGCGCTTCGCCTTCCGCGCGGTGCCCGACGGCGCGCAGGTCGTGCGCGTGCTCACGGCGGGGCCCGGCCTCGTCGCGGACAGCCCCTTCACCCTCGTCACGGGGGACGCCGTCCACCTCGAGCTCTGGGCGCGCTCCCCCGAGGTGCCCGCCGGCGTCATCGGCGTCTACCGTCGCGAGCGCGACGAGGTCGTGCGCCGCACCATCACCGCGGAGGAGCTGCGCACCCTCCCCGGCACCATGGGGGACCCGCTCCGCGCCATCGCCAACCTCCCCGGCGCGGTGCGCACCCCGCTGGACGCGGGCTGGCTGCTGGTCCGCGGCGGCGATCCGCGGGACACCGGCGTCTACATCGACGGCGCTCGCGTGCCGCTGATCTACCACCTGGGCGGCTTCACGAGCGTGATCAACCCGGCCTTCGTCGACCGCGTCGACTTCTACCCGGGCGGGCAATCGGCCCGGTACGGCCGCGCGACCGCCGGCGCGGTCGACCTGCTCACCCGCCCCCGCCCGACGAAGCTGGAGGCCCGCGCGGGCGCCAACATCGTGCTCGCCAGCGCCTACGCGGCGGTCCCCGTCGGCAAGCTGGGCGCGCTGAGCGCCGGGGTGCGCCGCTCCTACCTCGACGGCGTGCTCGGCCTCATCCCGGGCGTGACCGACGAGCAGGCCCAGATCGCGCCGCGCTTCTGGGACTGGCAGGCCCGCGCCGACTACGGCCCCGCCTCGGTCCTCGGGCTCGGCTACGTCGACACCATCGACGCCTCCACCTCGAGCGGCGACGCCGCCCAGGTCAGCGTCGAGACCCACCGCGTCCACGGGAGCCTGCGCCTGGAGGTGCTCGGCAAGCCGCTCCTCCTCAAGCCGCACTACGCGTACGAGCACTACCGCCTCCAGATCAGCGTGCTCGACCGCGACCAGCAGCAGGAGCGCAACGGCGGCGGCGGGCGCATCGAGCTCGCGGACGACGGCGAGGGGCGCTTCGGCTGGAGCGTCGGCGCCGACACCTCCTTCGACTGGTTCGGGATGGAGCTGAACGAGCAGCAGCTCTACGCCCACCTCGACTCCCCCGACGTCTACGCGGACGTGCGCATCGGCGAGACCATCCGCACCGTCATCGGCGTCCGCCTAGACACCCTCTTCGTCTCCCGCCAGCTCCCCCGCGCCGCGCCCTCCCCGCGCGTGAGCGTCGTCGTCCCCATCGGCGACATCGTCACCCTCGTCGGCGACGCCGGCCTCTACCACCAGCCGCCCCCCGCCGACATGCTCATCGGCCCGCCCGAGGGCAGCTCGCTCGAGCTGGAGCAGAGCTACGGCGGCGGCGGCGGCGTGCGCCTCGACTACGGGCCCTGGCAGATCGGCCTCGACGCCTACAGCCGCACGATCTCGCGCATCACCGCCTACGAGGAGGACGGCTCCCTCGGCCAGATCGAGGGCCAGGCCTCCGGGCTCGAGGCGATGGTGCGCTACTCCACGACGCGCCTCTCCGGGTGGCTCACCTACAGCTACGGCAGCAGCCAGCGCCGCGAGGACGCCGACGACGCCTGGTACCCCTCGACCTACGACCAGCCGCACACCCTCGTGGCCGTCGCCACCGCAGACCTCGGCAAGCGCTGGACCCTCGGCGGGCGTTGGCGCTACGCGAGCGGCTTCCCCGTCGCCACGGAGGACGAGATCGAGGCCTACGACGTGCTCCTCCAGAAGTCCGTCGTGCTCGAGCCCGACCGCTTCAGCCGCACCGAGCCCTTCCACGGCCTCGACCTGAAGATCTCCAAGCGCGCCCAGTACGAGCACTGGCGCTTGGAGTACTACCTCGACGTGCAGAACGTCTACAACCGGCGCGTGGCCGAGCCCGTCATCTCCGGCGTGTGGGAGGCCTACGGCACCCAGACCTACGGCTTCGGCCTTCCGGTCCTGCCGATCCTCGGGGTCGAGGCGGTCTTCGGCGGGTGAGGGCGGCGCCGGCGGGGGCGCGCGACCGGGCGACCGGATAACGACCCTCCCGCGGAGGGTCGGCGTGGCGACTACACATGATGGGATCATCTGCCCGCTCGCGCCGAACGCGGTGTCCGTCGTCGTCGGGCTCGCCATGCTCGGCGGGGGCGCGTGGCTCGGCGTCGGCGGGACGTGGCTCGCGGCGGTGCCGCTCCTGCTCCTCGGGCTGCTCGTGCTCGTCAACCAGAAGGGCACGCGGCGCATCCGCGTCATCGCGACGAAGCTCGTGGTGGAGGACGAGCGCCTCATCCGCGCCCTCCTCATCGGTCCGGCCCGCTCCCGCGTCGAGTGGACCAAGGTCAAGGCCGTGAAGATCGACGGCGCCAGCCTCCGCCTCGACACCGACGGCGCCCCCTTCGTCACCGCCCAGGGCGCCGCCCCGGCGGACCTCGCCTTCCTGCTCGCCAAGGTCAACTTCGCCATGGCGAAGGACCGCGCCGAGGCCGGCGCCTAAGAGAAGATCAGCCGAGGAGGCCCTGGATCGACCGACGCACCTCCGCGAGGTCCCCCGAGGGGCGCGCGCAGGCGGTGAGGGAGCAGGCCATCGCGTGGCCCGGCTGGAGGCCGAGGCGATCGGCCTCGGGGGCGTCGAGGGCGAGGGCGAGCACGCCGGCGTGGGCGTCCGCGAGGAGGGCGTGGAGGAGCGTGTCCCCGCGCCACACCTTCACGACGATGGCGGGCCGGTCGAGGCGCTCGGCGATGGCGGCCGCGTTCGCGGCCATGAAACCCCAGGCCTCCCCCTCGGAGAGCGCGGCGTCGGAGGCGGCGCGGGCCGTCGTGAGCCATTCGCGCTTGCCGGTGAGCGCACCCAGGCGCCAGCACGCTTCGGCGTAGGTGGCGTTGCCCTGGAGGGGGCGGCGGCGGTGGCGGAGCAGGCCGGGGCCGCCGGGCCCGTCGAAGGCGCCCCCGTCGGGAGCGACGAGGTGCTCGCGGGCCCAGGTGAGGGCGAGGGTGGCGGCGTCGCGCCAGCGCGTGTCCCCGGTGTGCTGCCAGAGGTGGAGCCACCCCTCGGCGACCTCCGCCTGGTCGACCAGGAGGCCGGAGACCCCGCCGGGAGCGCGGAGGATGCGCCCGTCGGCGTCCATGCGGCCGAGGAGGCCCTCCCCGACGGTGCGCGCGAGGCCGGCGAGCCCCGGACGGCCCCACGCGGCGGCGGCCCCGACCAGGGCGGAGACCATCAGGCCGTTCCACCCGGCGTAGATCGTGGGGTCCACCCGGGGCGGATCCCGGCGCTCGGCGAGGGGCGCGGCGTAGTAGGCCTCGTCGGCGTCCTGGCTGCCGCCGAAGGCGCCCGCGGCGTCCTGCCAGAGCGTCGCGACCGCCCAGCGCACGGCGCCCTCCGCCCGCGCGCGCCACACCGCGCCCGAGGGGGCGCCGGCGAACGCGGTGGCGGCCCGGCGGTAGAGCCGGATCATCCGGGCGTTGTCCTCGAGCATCTTCTCGTAGTGGGGGATGCTCCAGTCGTCCTGGGTGGAGTAGCGGAAGAAGGCGCCTTCTTCCGTGTCCCAGAGCCCGCCGCCGGCCATGCCGTCCAGCGTCTTCTGGAGCATGCCGCCGTCGTCCACGCCGAGGAGGCGGCTGTCGAGCAGCCACTCGCACACCCCAACGTGGGGGAACTTCTGGAAGTCGCCGAAGCCGCCGTGGTAGCGGTCGTAGGCCTTCCCGACGCGCTGCCAGACGACGTCGAGGCCGGGCGCGGGCTCGGGCGCGGGCTCGGGCGTGGACGGCGCGATCGACCAGCGCTGGCCGGGCTCGGACACGCTCGCGAGCAGCATCGCGAGCTCCTGCGCGGGCACGTAGGTGCGCCCCACGAGGACCTCTCCCTCGGCGTCGAGCACGGCGATCGTCGGCCACCCGCCCATGTTGTAGCGCTCGTTGACCTCGGGGCGCTGGTCGGTGTCGACGCGCACGGGCACGAAGCGCTCGTTGATGAGGCCGGTCACGATGGGGTGCGGGTAGCTCCCCTCGTCCATGACGTGGCACCAGTGGCACCACGTCGCGCCGATGTGCAGGAGGATCGGCTTGTTCTCGGCGCGGCTCCTCGCGAACGCTGCCTCGCCCCACTCTTCCCAGAGGATCATCGCGCGAACCCCGCCCAGTCGTCGGTCCCGAGCTTGCGCCAGCCGCGCGGCATCTTGCCGACGGTGGGCCACACCCACGCCTGCGCGGGCACCGTGCGCATGTGGTGGTTCGCGAGCACCGGGGCGCGGCGGAGGGGGCCGTCCCCCGCGGTCTCCACGAGGTCCATCACGCCGAGGCGCGCCTCGTCGACCTCGACCAGGATGCCGCGGATGGGCCGCCCGGCGTCGTCCGGGACGAGCACGGGCCGGTTGCGCTGGCCCCGCCAGAGCGCGCCGCGCACGGTCGCGGGAGAGGTCGGCAGCCCGGTGAGCCAGCGATTGTCGGGCTGTCCGGGCAGGGACGTGCCGTAGAGGAAGAGGGTCGGCATCGTTACCGCCTACCCAGGCGCGCCGCGATCTGCTCGGCGAGGGGCTCGAGGCCCTCGAGGAGGTCGCGGTGCTCGGGGTCGGTGCCGAGCTTGCGGAACAGCACCTCGTCGACCGTGAGGTGCACGCCGACGGGCACGAGCAGGCCGAGGGCCTGGGCGACCTCGACGAAGCGGGCCCACGGGGCGCCGGTGGGGCTGCGCGCGACGATCCAGCCGCGGGAGGCGCCGAGGGCGTCCACCACGGCGTCGATGCGGCGGGGCCGCTGGCCGGTGGCCTGGACGAGGATCTCCGCGCCGTAGGTCTTGACCTTGAGCACGCCGCGCCGGTCGAGGAGGCCGAGCGCCACGAGGAGGGCGAGCGCGGGGACGTTGCGGATGGCGCGCGCGCGGAGGCTCACCGTGTCGGGGATGACGCGCACGGGCGCCTCGCCGGGGTGGAGGAGGCCGCCGTGGGCGCGCACGCGGCGGTCGAGCGCGTGGGGCGGGCGGGCGACCGTGCCCTGGCGCGACCCGCGGAGCAGCGCGTTCACCGCGGTGATGCCGCCGGTGAGGTCGGCGAGGGAGGAGGGGAAGGCGACGACGATGCCGCGGCGGTCGAGGGAGGCGAGGAAGGGGTCCCCGTAGGTGGCGGTCGGCTCTCCGGCGTCCCCGGCGACGGGGAAGGAGGCGAGACGGCGGCCGAAGAGGAGCCGCTCGAGGTTCTCCTCGAGGGTGCCCGGGCGGAAGAGCCGCTGGGTCCAGCCGCGGAAGCGCCGGGCGTCCCCCGGGCGGCCCGCGAGGAGGTCGGTCAGGTGGCGGCGGAAGTCGGGGTCGGAGAGGGCCACCGACACGGGCGACTCCGCGAGCTCGCGGCGGGCGGCGGCGCCGGCGGTCGCGACGAGCACGTCCCCCACGCGCACGGCGTCCCCGCGGCGCGTCGCCATGGCGAGGTAGCCGCCGATGCCGCACTCGGCGCCGCCGGCGGCGTCGAGGATGCCGCGGACCTGGTGAGGGTCGAGCTCGCCATGGTCGAGGAGGGCGCGGAGGAGGTGGGTGTAGACGTCGGGGCTGTCGTCGGCGCCCGCGCGAAGGTCGAGCGTGGGGCCGGGGGCGGCGGCCTCGGGGGAGAAGCCGAGGGAGAGCTGCTCGGGGGCCCGGGTGGTGCCGGCGAGGGCGGGGTCGGAGAGGTCGACCTCCGGGGCGTCGGGGAGCGGCGGCACGGCGACGCGCACGGTGGCGCGCAGGGCGGGGCCGAGCAGGCGGCGGAGCGCGAGCGCGTACTTGCGGACGGTGCGGGGCGCGAGCGACGGGTCGTTGCGGGCGACGACCTCCACCAGGGCGTCGGGCCCGATGGGGCCGTCCGCGACGAGGGGGCCGAGGACGCGGTGGGCCGCGAGGATCGCGGCGAAGGCCTGCGGGCGCCGCGCGCCGGCGTAGACGTAGGTGAGCCCGGCGGGGGTGAGGGAGGGCTCGTCGTTGAGGTCGAGCAGGCCGAGCCAGTCCGCGGCGAGCAGGTAGGAGCGCAGGACGGGCGGCTCGACGTCGAGCACCTCGCCGAGCGCCCGGGAGCGTCGGTGTCCGGCGGCGACCTGCTCGAGCAGACGCGTGAGCATCCGCGGGCTGGTGGCGTGGGGAAAGGTGAGCATGCTCCGGGCCTGGGAACAGCCCGCACTCTACCGCGTCGCGCCTCCGGGCGACGGCTCCGCGGTCATCCGGCGCGCGATCCTTCGACAAAAACACACGTTGCATCTTGACGTGACAAGAGAATTGATCGTATTAGGCGGCCCATGGACCGTGCTGAGCGCCGCAAATTGCTGCTCGAGGGCCGGCGAGACTCCGTCTTCGACCCCGAGCAGCTCCGCATCGAGGGCGCCCCCCGGGGCCGACTCGCGCGCCGTATCCGCGGCCACCTGCGCCGCCTCGAGCCCATCGCGATGCTCACGCCGCGCTGGTCCGCACCCCAGTCCTTCCTCGAGGACCTCGCGCTGGACCTCGCGGTCGGCGAGCCCGAGATCGGCTGCCGCACCGTCTCCTTCCGCCCGCTGATGAGCCGCTCCGTCCCCGAGGCGTGGAACTTCCTCCTCCGCGTGCTCGGCGAGCTCGGCGGCGGCGAGTGGGGCACCGCGGCCATGCCGATGGTGTGTGACCGCCGTGGCTTCTTCAACGCCGCCGCCATGCTCCTCGATCAGGCCCAGGAGGACGCGCCGTACCCCATCGCCCTCCTCGCCCACGGCGCCGAGCACCTCCCGGTCGAGGTCCTCGCGGACATCGCCCAGGTGTGGTCCGCCTACGCCGAGCAGACCGCGCACGACCGCCGCTGCACGCTCCTCCTCGCGGGCTCGGTCGACACCCCCGCGCTCGATGTCGGCGGCTCCTCCCGCATCGACCTCTCCGACTTCGGCGAGCACGAGGCCGCCGACAGCCTCGTGATGCAGCTCGGCATCGTCGACCCGGACATGCTCGCCCGCGCCGCGCGCTTCTCCGGCGGCGTCCCGGCCATCGTCCAGGCCCTCGCGGCCTGCGCGGAGGACGGCCTCCCGACCAATCCGGCCGACTACCTGCGCGCGATGGGCCCCGTGGCGGACGAGATCCGCGGCGCCGTCCACTCCGCGCTCACCGCGCCGGCCACGGCGGATCGCCTCACCATGCTGATGGACGGCGAGGCCCAGCCCGAGGATCCGGACGTGGATCCTCAGCTCCTCTTCTCCGGCGTCATCCGCCGCGTCCGTCGCCTCGGCGCGCCGCACGTCGCGCTCCGCTCCCCCGCCATCGCGGCGGCGGTCACCTAGTCCGGCCGCCCGGCGTAGGCCTCCGCCAGCCGCGCGGGGTCCGCCCCGAGCCGGTAGGCCGCCCGCAACGCCATCATCCGCGCCATCGTGCGCGTGATGCCGCGCGCCTCCCACCGCCGCGCCGACGTGGTCAGCCGCGGGGTCAGCACTTCCCACCGGGCGAGGGCGCGCAGGCGGTCGGTGAACACGAGGTCCTCGAAGGCGGCGAGCGCCGGCCAGCCGCCGACGCGCTCCACGAGCCCGCGCCGCGCCCAGACGCCCATGTCGCCAGTGGCGCTCCCGGTGAGCCGCGCGCGCAGCGTCATGATCGCGCCGGTCGAGCGCAAGCGGGCGTCCGCGCTCCCGATCTCGACGGCGTAGCAGCCCCACTCGGCCCTCGCCGCCCGCAGCGCCGCCACCGCCCCGGCCGGCACCCCGGTGTCCGCGTGGAGGAACCACAGCAGGTCCCCGCGCGCCGCC
>CAJBVW010000593.1 GCA_903959175.1 uncultured Pseudomonadota bacterium | reverse complement strand
CGCGCGGGCCTCGGCGCGTCGCTCCGCTCCCCGGGCCCCTCGCGCTCCGCTCCCCGGCCCCTCGCGCTCCGCTCTACGGGCAGCTCCCCGCGACCCGCGTCGTGCCCGTCCCGGTGCGGTACAGCAGGTCCCCGCCGCCGCTCCCGTCCGTGTCGCCGAGGCTCCAGAGCGCGCTCCCGAGCGCCTCGCCGGCCGCGCCCGCGCGCCAGTACGTCGGCGCCTCGCCGTAGCGCGCGCGCCAGATCGCGCCGGCGCCGTCGTCGTGGTCCGGGTCGCCGAGGAAGGCCTCGATCACGCCGTCGCCGTCGAGGTCCGCGAGGGCCAGGGCGTCCACGCCCACGTCCCACCGCGCCGCGAGCAGCAGCGGGCACGCGGCGCCGGAGAGCACGCGCACGCCGGTGCCGCCGCCGAGCAGGGCGTCGTCCGTGCCGTCGCCGTCGAGGTCCCCGCCGACCGCCAGCGCCGCGCCCATCTGCTCGCCGTGCTCGCCGTACAGCTCCAAGGAGGCGGCGTCGTCCGCGAGCACGTCGGCGGCGGGCAGGCGCAGGAACACGTAGGCGCGGCCGTCGCCGTAGGCGCTGCGCGGGTTGCCGACGACGAGGTCGTCGCGGCCGTCGCCGTCGAGGTCGGCGGTGGCGCCGGGGCGCGCGCTCGCGAGCTCGAAGGTGTCCCAGGACGCGGGGAGCCTCAGCACGGCGCCGTCGTCGGCGGAGCGCGCGCCGCCGTCCAGCAGCGCGACGCCGCGCGCCCCGCTCACGTCCCGCACGCCCATCCACAGCTCGGAGAGGCCGTCGCCGTCGAGGTCTCCGGCGTGCCCGACCCGGCCCTCGCGCGCCCACACCGTGCCGTCCACGATGCTCGCCGTCGCGAGCGCCGGGGCGTCTCCGGAGGCGGTCGCCGGGAGGATCCACGCGGCGGCCTCGCCGCTCACGATCAGCGAGGCGGCCCCGTCGCCGTCGAGGTCGCCCACGCCCGCGAAGGGGGAGGGGACCGCGGGGCGGCCGCCGGTCACCGTGGCGCGGGCCGCAAGGGCGCCGTCGTACACGGTGAGGGTGCCGACGGCGTCGAGGGTGGCGAGCTCGGCGGCGCCGTCGCCGTCGAGGTCCCCGAGGGGGGCGGCCGCGATGGCGCGCGCGGGGAGCGGAGCCTCGGCGGGCGCGTCCACCACGCCGTCGCAGTCGTTGTCGACGCCGTCGCAGGCCTCGCGGCCGCGGGCGGGCACGGCGAGCGGATCGGTGTCGTCGCAGTCGTCCGCGCCGCGGCTCGACCCGTCGGCGTCGGCGTCGCAGCTCCCCCCGAAGGCAAACGAGCCGTCGAGCGCGCCGGCGACGCCGCCCCCGATCGCGCGCGGGTCGGGGTAGCCGTCCCCGTCGAGGTCGGTCGCGGGGGCGAGCGCGCGGTCGGACTGGAGCGTGACCGGGAGGGGGAAGGTGCCGATCGTCCCCGACGCGCCCACGGCGACCACGCCGCTCCCGGTCGCGACCAGCAGGTCGTCCAGGCCGTCGCCGTCGAGGTCCCCGCCGTCCGCGAGGCCGGTCGCCACCAGCGGCAACGTCTCCGCCACGCCGGCGGCGTCGAGCCGCACCGGGGTGGTGCCGGCGAGGGTCCACGTCGTGTCGCCCACGCGCACGAGCGCCGCGCCGATGCCGCTGGCGCCGCCGCGATCGAAGGTCACGTCCGCGCCGCGCATCGCGCCGCCAATGCGCCCGCTGTCCCACCGCGTCACCAGCCCGACGCCCGCGTCGTCCGTGTAGGTGGGCATCCCGAGGAGCAGCTCGGGGCGGCCGTCCCCGTCGGCGTCGGGCGCGGTGGCGTAGCCCCAGATGCCGCCGCCGGTGTTCATCTCCCACGTCGCGTGGGCGTCCGCGAGGTGCGCGAGCGCGGGCGGCGCCCCCGAGAAGAGCAGCACGAAGCGGTAGTACCCGACGAGCAGCTCGGGGGCACCGTCCCCGGTGAGGTCCGGCGCGAGCGCGAGCGAGGTGCCCACCTGCCCCGGGAGCTCGCCGCCCTCGTACACGGACACGGCGTCCGCGAGGGTGGTCGTCGCGGTGATCGGCCCCGCGAACACGAACACGCGGCCGGCGTTCGGTACCCCGTCCACCGTGGCGAAGGGGGCGGCCACCACGAGGTCCACCGCGCCGTCCCCGGTGAGGTCGCGCCCGGACGCGATCTGCGCCCCGAAGCTCGGGCTCTGCCCGGTACCTGCGATGCGCACCACGAGCGCGCCGTCGCCGTCGTACACCGAAACCGCGCCGTCGACCGACGGCACCGCGCTCGTCTCGCCGACCACCAGCGCGGGCGCGCCCGCGTCGAGCAGCGCGGCCCCGACGAGCACGGTGGCCCCGACGAGCACGGTGGCGTCGGTGTCGACGGAGACCACGTAGGGGTCGTCCACATGGCCGTCGCAGTCGTCGTCCACGCCGTCGCAGTCCTCGCGGCCGGTCGCGACGCAGGTGGCGTCCACGGGGCCGTCCACGCCGTCGCAGTCCGCGTCGACGCCGTCCACCACGGGATCCTCGGCGGCGGGGCTCACGCCGGGGTCGAAGTCGTCGCAGTCGGTGCCGCCGTCCGCGGTGCTGTCCCAGCCGTCGGCGTCGGCGTCGCGCGCGGCGGCGCACGCGGGATACTCCGAGGGGGTCCCAGGCGAATCGGGCACCACCACCTCGGTCCCGGTGTCGTGGTCGATGGGCCGCCCGACGTCCTTCGCGCGGCAGGCCACGAGCAGCAGGAGGGCGACGCGCATCGTCCTGCACTCTACCCCGTCCTTGCCGCAAACACTCCACCTCGTTAGAGCCGCGCCCTGATGTATAGAGGTGCTTTTGGCGAGTGATGACCTCATCGAAATTGACGGCGTCATCAAGGAGGTTTTCCCCGGTGGGGCCTTCCTCGTGCAGACCGACGCCGGCACCGAGGTGCACGCGCACCTCGCGGGCAAGCTACGTCGCTTCCGCATCCGCGTGGTCCTCGGTGACCGCGTGACGGTCGCCGTCTCCCCGTATGACCTTTCCAAGGGTCGGATTACCTTCCGCCACAAGTAGGCGCGGGCGTTGGTTCCGACGTAGATTCGCCGTCATGAAGATGACGACCCGCCGAAAGCTCGCGATCGCGACTTGGGGCGCACCCGACGAGGGGCCGATCTACGGAAAGCTCACCGTCGACGCGACGGAGGCCCTGGCGTACCTGGCGCATGTGCGCGCGACCACCGGCGAGAAGGTGACCATCACCCATCTCGTCGGCAAGGTCGTGGGCAACGCGCTCGCCCAGGCCCCGAGCCTCAACGGCTACCTGCGCTTCGGCACGTACGTGCCGCACACCAGCGTCAACGTGACCTACCTGGTCGCGCTGGAAGAGGGCGCGGACCTCGCGAAGGCCAAGGTCGACAACATCGACAAGATGTCGGTGGTCGAGGTCGCCCGTGACCTCCGCGGCCGCGCCGAGAAGCTGCGCGCCGGCAAGGACGTCGCCTTCGAGAAGAGCAAGGGCCCGCTCCAGCTCCTCCCGACGTGGCTCATCCGCCCGATGCTCAAGGTCACCGGCTGGCTCACCGGCAGCCTCGGGATCTCCATCCCGGCCTTCGGCTTGGAGGCCTTCCCCTTCGGGAGCTGCATCGTCACCTCCGTCGGGATGTTCGGGCTGGACGAAGGTTTTGCGCCCTTCACCCCCTTCGCGCGCGTGCCGGTGCTCGTGCTGGTCGGCGCCGTGCATGACGGCGTGGTCGCGATCGACGGCGTCCCGACCGTCCGCAAGCGCCTCACCATCACCGCAACGATCGACCACCGCTTCCTGGACGGCGCCCAGGGAGGGGTGCTCGCGCGCATCCTCCGCGAACAGCTCGAGGATCCGTGGCGGCTGGAGGTCACGCCGAAGGCGCTCACCGCGAGCGATCCACCGGCGGCCTAGCTCGGCTTCGGGCCGACGTGCGGGCCCCGCGAATTGCACCTTCGGGTGTGGTTCTCGCCCGACCGGCGCCCGAAGGCCGTCCAACCGGTCGTGGCGGGTTAAGGGGCGCGGTGCGCTACGTACCTGAAAATCCGCTCATCGTTCAGTCCGACTACACGCTGCTCCTGGAGACGATGGGGCCGCATTTTCGCCCCTGCCGTGATGCGCTCGCTCGCTTCGCGGAGCTGGTGAAGTCCCCGGACTACGTCCACACCTACCGTGTCTCACCGCTCTCCCTGTGGAATGCGGCGAGCTCCGGCATGACCGTTGACGAGGTCGTGGGCTACCTCGAGCAGTACGCGAAGTACGAGGTGCCCCCCAACGTCCCGGTCAACATCCGCGAGACCATGGGGCGCTACGGCCGCCTCAAGCTCTACAAGGACCCCCGCGGGCTCCGGCTGGAGTCGGTCGACCCCATCCTGATGACCGAGGTGTGCAGCCTCAAGCCCGTCATCCCGCTCCTGGGCGCGCGCCTCGGCGACAACGCCGTGCTCGTCGATCCGGGCAACCGCGGCGAGCTCAAGCAGGCGCTCACCCACGCGGGTCACCCGGTCGAGGATCTCGCCGGCTACCGCGACGGCGAGGCGCTCGACTTCACCGTCACGCAGGAGATGAAGAACGGGCAGCCCTGGGCCCTGCGTGACTACCAACGCCTCGCGGTCGAGACGTTCCACGGAGACGGCCTCGCGCAGGGCGGCTCCGGCGTGATCGTGCTCCCGTGCGGCGCCGGCAAGACCATGGTCGGCATCGGTGCGATGGCGCGCCTGAACATGAAGACGCTCATCCTCTGCACCAACGTCACGGCGTTGCGTCAGTGGAAGAACGAGATCCTCGACAAGACCACGCTCACCGAGGACCAGGTAGGCGAGTACTCCGGCGAGATGAAGGACATCAAGGCGGTCACCCTCTCGACCTACCAGATGCTCACCTTCCGCAAGTCGCGGAACGACATCTTCGTCCACTTCGGCCTGTTCGACAAGGAGAACTGGGGTCTCGTCATCTACGACGAGGTGCACCTCCTCCCCGCGCCGATTTTCCGCGCCGTCGCCCACCTCCAGGCGCGCCGTCGCCTCGGCCTCACCGCCACGCTCGTCCGCGAGGACGGCAAGGAAGCCGACGTCTTCGCGCTCATCGGCCCGAAGCGGTACGACGTGCCGTGGAAGGACCTTGAGCATCAGGGCTGGATCGCCTCCGCGAGCTGCACGGAGATCCGCGTCGGCTTCTCGGAGGAAGACCGCATCCGCTACGCCGTCGCGGACGACCGGGAGAAGTTCCGGATCGCCAGCATCAACGCGCGGAAGGGGCCGGTCATCGAGAGCCTCCTCGAGAAGCACACCGAGGACCGCATCCTCATCCTCGGCATGTACGTCGAGCAGCTCGAGTTCCTCTCGCGCCGCCTCAACCTGCCGCTCATCGAGGGGCGCACCCCCCAGAAGCGCCGGGACGAGCTCTACGAGCGCTTCCGCAGCGGCCAGGACCGCGTCCTCGTCATCTCCAAGGTCGGGAACTTCTCCGTCGACCTCCCGGACGCGAACGTCGCCATCCAGATCAGCGGGACCTGGGGAAGCCGGCAGGAGGAGGCGCAGCGCCTCGGCCGCATCCTCCGCCCGAAGCAGGGCGTCAACAAGGCCAGCTTCTACACGCTGATCACCCGTGACACCGTCGAGCAGACCTTCGGGGAGAAGCGCCAGCTCTTCCTGACCGAGCAGGGTTACGCCTACCGTATCGAAGCGCGGGAGTGAAATGGGTGTGATCCATCGCAACGTCGCCGTGCTGCGTGTCGCCGAACCCGGCGTGCTCGACGAGATCCGCGCGGTGTTGCCGCTGGACGCCCACGTGATCGGCTGGATCTCCCCGACGGAGGCCGTGCTCGATCCGCAGGAGCTCAAGCCCTTCCTCGACGCGCTCGAGGCCCGCGGCATGGGGGCCCTCGTGCGCAGGACCGGCCCCGGCGGCGGGTGATCGCGATCCTCCTCGGCGCGGCCTTGGCCGTGGCCGGCCCCCGCCTCGTCGTCGACGCCCCGCTCACCGCGGCGGCGCCCTGCGATACCTCCGCGCCGCGCGCGCTGCAGGCCGCGCTCCAGAGCGGGATCGCGTTGCGATGGAAGGTGGCGGATCGCCTTTTTCCGGAGGTCCGCCTCGAGCGAGCCCTGGCGCGCCGCGTCGTGGTGCGCGCCACCGGGGTGGCCGTGTGTGGCGGCCGGGTCATCGGCACGGACGTGACGGCGCGCATCGTCGGCCCGCGCGGGATGCCGATCGAGGTCGTGATCGCGACGCGTTTGCGCCCGGGCCCGGTGCTCGCGGTGACCGAGGCCGACGTGCAGGTGCGCCCGCCGCCGGGTAGCGCGCGCATCACCGCGCGCGACACCTGGACCGCGTACGGCACCTGGGAGCTCGGCGCGCTCCGCCCGGCGTCGTCAGCGGGCAAACAATCGGACCCGGTGACCCCCGGCGTTTAGTCGCAGTTGTCCATGTAGCCGAGCGCGCAGAGGGCCGCGGCCTGCTCGTCGTCTGCGCCGACCGCGGCGGTGCCGGCGGGGAGCGGGAGCGCGGCGTAGGTGACCTCCATCGTGCGGCCCTGGCCCGACAGGCGCGCGAGCGGCCGACCCTCGCCGTCGAAGGGGAGCCCCTCGAGCGACACGGCCTCGGCGCCGGGGCGCGCCACGCGCACGGTCACGGTGGGGGCGATCGCGGCGGCGTCTCCACGCGGCACCGCGAAGACCTCGCGGTGGAAGCCGCGCAGGCTGGTGAAGCTGGCGCGGATCGTGTCGTCGTCGACGCGCGTGATCGAGGCCTCGGACTTGTTCGTGGGGTCGTCGCCGACCCAGGCCTCGGCGATCCCGCCCGGTACGTGCAGCTCCACCTCGAAGGGCCCGCTCCCCTTGCCGCGCGGCGCGAGGCGGTAGCCGACGCCCACCCCGCGGCCGATGCCGCGCGCCAGGGCGTCACGGGCGGTGGCGGCGTCACGGCGCGGGCGGAGATTCTTCGCCTCCTCCGGGTCCTTCTTCAGGTCGAAGAGCAGCTCCTCGCCGCTGCGGCTGATGTACTTCTCGCCGCGCGCGAGGCTGCCCCACGCCTCGTTCCCGTAGAGCGGCCGCCCGAAGGTGATGGGGCGCATGGCGAGGAGCGGGTCGGCTTCCCCGCGTGCCGCGCGGACGAGGGAGTGCCCCTGGAGCTTCGTGTCGCCGAGGCCGAGCAGGTCGAGCACGGTCGGCGTCAGATCGATCAGGGAGACCGGGGTCGGGACGCGCCGCGGGGCCAGGCCCGGGGCGCGCACGATCAGCGGGATTCGGAGGAGCTCGTCGTAGAGCGTGTGGCCGTGCTCGAGCTCGCCGTGGTCGAAGAATTCTTCTCCGTGATCGGCAAAGAGGACCACCGTGGCGTCCTCCCCGGCCGCGGCGACGAGGCGCGCGACCTGATCGTCGATGTAGCGGAGGTTCTGGTCGTACCGCGCCGTGAGGTACTCCCGGATGGCGTCCGGCTGCCCGCGGGCGGCGGAGAGCAGCGCGTTCCGGTTGAAGCTCTCGGGGAGGTTGGCCGGCGGCGCCCCTTCGTAGAGGTGCCGGTAGGACGCCGGCTCCTTGTAGGGGAGGTGGAGGTCCATCAAGTGGACCATCACCAGGGAGTCCTGGTCCTCGTGCTGGTCGAGAAAGTTGATGGCGCGGTCGACCTCGACCCGGCTGTACGGCCAGTTGATGCAGCCGTGCTCCCCCCACCCGCCCGACATGTCGAAGTTGGACGAGAGGTACACGTTGCCGACGTACGCCGCGGTGGCCCAGCCCTTCGCGGCGAGGCGCATCGGGAGCGTGGTGGCGCCGTCCCAGAACTCGGGTTGGAGGCCGGAGAGCGCGGCGCGAGAGCTCGGGAGCGTCCACGGGGCGACCGAGCGGGCGTCCTCGAAGACAACGGCGCCCTCCGCCCAGCGGTCGATCTTCGGGCTCGCGCCGCGCGTGTGCCCGTACACGCCGAGGTGATCGCGGCGCAGCGTGTCGATGAACACGAGGACCGTGCGCTTCGGTGCGGCGCTCGGCACGTAGATCGTCGGCTCGGCGATGAAGACGTGGTCGCGGCGCGTGTCGCCGTCCGTGGTGGTGACCGTGAGGCGCACCGTACGGCCACCCCACTCCGCGAGCGGCACGCGCACGTCCTGGAACTCCCGCTCCCGGACGCGCACGACCTTCTCCACCGACCCGTCGACGCGCACCTCGATCGTGGCGCCGTCGCTGCGGATCGCGTCTGTCATCTCGGCAGGGAGGACGCTGGCTTTGAAGCGGAGAACCCCGTCGGCGGGGACGGCCACGTCCCAGCCCGCGTTGGAGGGGGCGGGGAGGTAGAGCCCGCGCCGCGTCACGTCGTCCACCTGGGCGGAGCGCACGACGAAGGCGGCGTCTCCCGCGGGGCCCTCGGGCTCCTCGGAGCGGGCGCGCCACAGGCTGTCCTCGCGCTCTTCTGCCGCCGGGTAGGTCAGGATCACGTCGCCCGGCTTCGGCGCGGGCGCGTCCCCCTTGATCCGCACGGTCAGGCTGTCGGCGCTGAAGTCCCAGGTGTTGGGGACGGCGCTGTCCTCGACGTCGCCGCCAAAGCGGAAGCTGGTCGAGCCCCTCCGGACGGACATCCCCTCGGGAGGGGAGTCGAAGAAGAGCGAACGGGGGCGAACGGGGAGCGGGGCTTCATACGCCCGAGCTCCCCCGACCACACCGACGAGCCGGAAGGGGCCCGGCACCGATACGCTCTCCGAGGCGGCGGGCGCCTCGGGGCGCGCCACCGCCAGCTCAGCGAAGGGGTGGTCCGCGAGGCCGATGCCGGTTCCGGCAAGCGCCGCGGCGGCCCACCCGAGCACCATCTACTCGACCGAGCGCCGGCGCCGGAGGCCCGCGACCGCCGCGATCAGGCCACCCACCAGGCCGAAGCCGGCGGACGAACCCGTGGTCGAACAACCGCCCGAGGCGTTCTCGCCGGCGCGGTCTTCGACCGTGACGCTGAGGAAGCTGGCGCGAACGCCGCCGGGGCCGCCGATGTTCATGACGACGGTGTAGTCGCCAGCGGCGGGGAAGGCGATCTTCGGGGCCCAGGCGCCGATGGAGTCGGAGTCGCCGTCGCCGTCGAGATCGACGAGGTTGTCGGCGCTGATCACGCCCTCGCCGGTGCCCTTGTAGATCTCCCACGCGATGGTGTCGACGCAGCCGTACACCGACACGTCGGTGTGGTTCACCGTGGTGTAGGTGAGGCCGTCCGAGTGGGCCATCGTGAAGTAGCCGTCCGCACCCTCGGCGGGGACGGGGGCCTCGCAGGCGAGCACGTACCCGAGCTGGTCGTAGGTGTAGAAGCTGGACCCACAGACGGGATCCTCGAGCTCCATCGTGGCCTCGACCGTGAACTGGCCGGGCGTGAGGTACTCGTGCGTGGGGTTCAGCTCGGTGCTGGTCTCGCCGTCGCCGAACTTCCAGCTCGCGCTGATCACCGGCACCTCGCTGGTGATCTCGAACTCAACCGCCAGGGGGTTGGCGCCGATGCGGCTGGTGACGGCCTCGAAGGTCGCCGAGCTGCCGTAGAGGGTGGTGATGCTCGTGATGTCGTCGACGTTGATGTCGGCCTTCGACAGGTCACACGAGCCGATCGCCCAGAACATGGTCGCTTCGGCGAGGTCGGTCTCGGTGCAGGGATCGCCGTCCTGACAGGAGTGCTCGAGCCCGTGGAGGTGGCCGATCTCGTGGACGGCGACGGCCTCGATCGAGGTCTGACCGGCACAATCCGTGCTGATGTCGTCCTGGGAGCCGAAGTCGACGTTGTCGTTGAAGACGATGTCGGCGTCGATCATCTGGCGGTAGACGAGGGTGCTCGTCTCCTTGACGATGACGTTGTTGGCGAGGGGCCAGGTGACGCCGAGCACGCCGGGCTCGATCTCGTCGCTGGGGTCGTCGTAGTGCATCGTGATGGCGCCGTCGGCGTAGTTACGCTCGCTGGCGCGGGTGTCGTCGTCGTAGACGTTGCCGATTGCGGCACACTCGGCGACAAGCCAGTTGTCCCAGGACTTGACCAGGACCTCCCTGCCGTAGCCCTCGGCCAACGAGTCCTCTTCCTGGCTGGTGCCGGTGGCCCAGTGCAGCGGGAAGTCTTCCTCGCGCCAGGCCTTGCCGATGTGTTCCCAGGCGAGGGCGGGGGGAGCGGCGAGCAGAAGGAGCAGGGACATCAGCGCACCCCGGGCTGAATGCGGTTGATGGTGCGGAGACGCTCCGCGCTGATGCCGGGGATGGGCTGGCCGTCCCAGCCGAGGTCGACGCGGGCGCGCACGATGCGCTCCATCGTGTCGAGCGTCACCCGCTTGTCGGCCGGGGGTACCGGGATGAAGCGGGCGTCGTACGGCTTGGAGTACGAGGGCGCGAAGCGCACCACCAGCGGCGTGCCGTCGAGGGGCGCGGGCCGGATCGTGTACTTGCCGAGCGACATGCCGACCGTGCCGTACACGGACTTGGCGGGCTTGTCGGACAGGAAGAGCACGGCTTCTTCGCCGACGCTGTAGCGGGCGGCGCCCGACACGTCCGCGAAGCGGTCACCGAAGGTGCCGCCGGCGGACTCGACGGTGACGTAGTCGCCCACGTCAGCGGCGCCCTTCATGGTCTCGTCGATGCGGACGAGGGCGCGGGTCCAGATGAACCCCTTCTCGTCTTCATCCACCCAGGTGGAGTCGACGGTGCCGCGGACGACGAGGTCGGAGGCGTCCGTCATCTGGTCGAGGGTGAGCGGAGCGACCGTGGTGGCGTGTGCTGGCGCCACGATGGCGACAGAGAGCGCCGCGACGAGCGCGAGGCGAGCGAGAAGGGGCATGTCTGACCTCTATTCCCAGTGCGTAGCGGCGCAGGGTAGCCGATCGCGGCGGCGCCCGTCAAGATGCGCACCGGCGCGACGATCGGAACTGAGGGGGGATTCGGTGCGTGCGTGAAGCCGCTCCGGATCGATCCGGTTGACTTCCTGCGCGGGCTCAACTATTCCTTCCCGTTCGCCAGACTGGCAGCCTTGTCTACGCACGGTCGTCCGTGGCGTCACCCTCCGAGGATTTCGCGAATGTTGCAGATGCGCACCCTCACACTCCGCCTGCTGGGGCTCTTCGCAGCCCTGCTGGTCCTCGCAGGACCGGTCTACGCGTCGGCCACCGCTGGAGCCTTGAAGGGCCAGGTCGTCGACGACGGGGGGCTGTCCATCCCGGGCGTGCTCATCACGCTGTCGTCCCCCGCCCTCATCGGTGGTTCCCAGCAGCGGACGTCCGACGAGGAAGGGCGGTTCCTCTTCGTGGAGCTCGCGCCCGGTACCTACGACCTCGTCGCGCAGATGCAGGGCTTCGGCCGCGTCCGCAAGACCGGCATCGAGGTCGGCCTCGGCCGCACCACGCAGATCCCCGTCGAGATGAAGGTCGGCGCGGAAGAGTTGACCATCGAGGCGAAGGCCCCCGCGGTCGACACCGAGAAGGCGGGCAGCAGCACCACCTTCTCCAAGGAGTTCCTCTCGCGCATCCCGAGCGGCCGCAGCTACCAGTCCGTCGTGTCCCAGACGGCCGGCGTGGTCGGCGGCGGGAACCCGTCCTCGGGCGGCGCCAGCACCAACGAGAACACGTTCCTGCTCGACGGCACGAACATCACGGACCCGGTCACGGGCACGTTCTCGCTGAATTTCAATTTCGACGCGATCGAGGAGATCGAGGTCATCACCGGCGGGTACGACCCCGAGTACGGTGAGAGCCTCGGCGCGGTCGTGTCGATCGTCACCAGGTCGGGCGGCAACTCGCTCGAGGTCGTGGCGAACGCCTTCTACTCGAACGGCGATTGGGGTCCGAAGATGGACTCCCGCTACGGGGCGGACGGCTACGAGATCTCCCCGACCGGCTTCGACGAGACCTCGCAGACCATGTCCATGGGCGTGGTCGTCTCGGGCCCCATCGTGAAGGACAAGATCTGGTTCCTCGGCAGCTACTCCTACGAGCGCTCCCTGTACGCGAACGTCGGCATCCAGCTCCCCCGCGACTACGACGGCCACTACTTCTTCTCGAAGGTCACGGCCCAGCCCTCGTCCGCGCACCGCTTCACGGTCCAGTTCGCGACGAACCCCACCACGGTCGACAACACCGACCAGTCGGACACGCGCATCTTCCCCGAGGCGCAGTCCCGCCAGGCGCAGGGCGGCTACCTCACGTCCCTCAAGTGGAACTGGTTCATCAATCCCGACACCAACCTCGAGACCTTCGCCTCGTTCCAGAAGTCGTTCATCGAGTCGGCCGGCGTGCCCTGCACGCATGACGGCAACCTCGGGTACCACCCCTGCGAGCCGACTGAAGAAGAGAACTACGTCGACTACGAGACCCCCGGCCACATCGGTCTGTACGGCGCGTACGACAGCGCGAACGCGGGTAGCTACTACTTCGACGACCGCTACCGCTTCCAGGCGACCAGCAAGTACTCGCTGCTCCAGGTCGACTTCTTCGGGAAGCACGACTTCAAGGTCGGCATCGACGGCAGCTACCTGCTGTGGGACCAGATCTCCGGGTACAACGGAAACCTGATCTTCTACGACATGTACGAGAACGCCTTCGATCCCGACACGTTGAAGAACTTCTACTGGCTCGAGACCTCCGGCCCGTCCATCTACCGGTCCACCGGCTACCACGTCGGCGCCTTCATTCAGGACGTGTACAAGCCGGTCGAGAACCTGACGTTCCGCTACGGCCTCCGCTACGACCGCGCGGTCCACCGCAACGACGCCGGCACCCCCATCGTCGATGTCGGGCTCTTCGGCCCCCGCGTCTACGCGGTGTGGGACCCCTGGGCGAACAACAAGACCAAGGTGTACGGCGGCTACGGTCGCTTCAACGACACCGGCCGCCTCTCGGTCGCGAGCTACCTCTCGCAGTCGAACCTCGGCCAGAAGGTCATGACGGGCGAGTACTTCGGGAACTCCGAGTCGACCGCCGCGGCCAACGCGGGCGACTACTCCACTGCCAACACCATCTCCGTGCTCGACGGCACCACCGCCCCGCACTCGGATGAGTTCAGCATCGGCGCCCAGCGCGAGGTCGTCACCGACATCGCGGTCGGCGTGGACTTCACCGGCAAGTTCACCCGCAACATCTACAACTTCGACGAGACCAACCTCATCTACGACGAGGACGGCTACTCCTACGTCGGCTCCGGCGACGGTACGCTCGACCCCTACTACCGCCTCCGCACCCCGGCGATCGCGCTCCGCGACTACTACCAGACGGACGTGTCCGTCACGCGCGGCTTTGCCGACCGCTGGCTCCTGAACGTGACCTACTCCTACGTCGTGAGCCGCGGCCGCGTGCAGAGCGGCCTCTCGACCGTCCTGGCGAACCCCGCCCAGACGGACCTCTGGTACGGCAACCTGCCCTACGACATTCGCCACCAGCTCAAGGTGCAGGCGGCGTGGGACCTCCCGATCGACCCCTGGACCACCAGCATCGGTGTCCGCGGTCAGCTCTTCTCGGGCGTGCCCCTCTCCCGCTTCTACTACTCCGGGGCGGACAGCCTCGCGGGCGGCGGCGACACCTACAGCCTGCTCAAGGAGCCCCGCGGCACCTACGGCCGTGCGGGCGCCACCTGGGACGTCGCCGTGCTCATCGAGCAGGACATCCCGGTGCGCAAGGGCAAGCTCTCGGCGACCGCCCAGCTCGAGAACCTCACGAACAACCAGTACCCCTACTACCTGGCCGACAGCTACTCCTACTACATCAACACTCAGAACCGCTACATCATTGCCTACCGCCAGGACACCATCCAGGCCCAGGTCGGCGTGAAGTACGAGTTCTAGGGGGGACGCATGGGCACCACCATCCTGCTGTTCGCGCTCGGCTGCGCGTACCAAGAAAACCTTCCCGAGAAGGACATCGCCGGCACCGTCATCCTCCCGAAGGCCGCGGCGACGCGCACCCTCGCGGACGGCTCGGAGCTGACCGACCCCCGGTTCATCGGGCCGGTCGTCCTCGGCGCCTACTCCGGCATGGACACCGTCAGCTTCGGCTACCCGCACCCGTCGATGGGCCCCATCGTCGAGCCGGACGTACCCGGCAACACGTTCCCGTACGGCGGCACCACCGTCGGCCGGTACGACTTCGCCTGCTACGAGGCCCTCGCCTGCAAGGTCGTGACCGGCAGGTTCAAGGACTACAACGACATCCTCGACTACTTCGGCAACATCCTGGGCAACCCGGTGACTGACGACAACGGGAGCGAGGTCGCGTACAGCAGCACCTACCAGCAGGCCTGCTTCGACTACTTCCACGCCACCACCGACAGCGAGATGGCGTTCATCGGCGGGCTCGACTTCACGGAGAACGCCGACGGCGACTTCGAGTCGTCGTTCCTGATGCCCCACACGGTCTACGTGGAAGGCATGACCATCTGGGGCTGGATGGACGCCCCCGCGATCGAGCTGGCAAACCCGAAGGAGAGCGGCGGCTTCTCGAGCTGCGACTCCCTCGGTGGCCGCCAGTTCAACGAGTACGACCAGGAGTTCTACGAGGGGCGCGTGTTCTACGACTCCCTCAACACGCCCAGCCAGTACATCTTCGCGGGTGACTGGGTCGCCAACGGCGACGAGAACGCGGTCGTCACCCTCGTGGACGATGGCGCGGGCAACATGGTCCCGTCGAACCCTGTGGTTCGGATGGACGTCGGCTTCGGTGTGGAGGAATGATGCGCGGCACGGTTTCCCTCGCCTTCGGCGCGCTGGTGCTCCTCGCGTCCGGGTGCTCCAACATCCGCGACAACTTCCGTCCCGTCCTCTCGGACGCGCCGTTCATCTACGACATCGGTGAGCTCCGCGTCATCGGCGGAGACGAGCTCGAGGCCGACGGCTTCGACTACACCTCCGTGCCCGACGCGCTGCACTACGGTCAGCTCGGCGCGGGCGAGAACCCCGGCCTCTACGGCGGCGCCACCTTCGAGTTCCGCGGCACCGGCCGGGACGTGTGCGTCGTGGTCGACCCCGAGGCCATGTTCTGGAACGTGGAGATCTCCACGCAGGAGCAGTCCGGCTACAAGTACGAGGACCTCTTCGAGGACGACGGCGACCTCGACATGAAGGCCGGCCTCACCGCCTACTACAACGGCTCCCCCGGCATCGAGATCGGCGACTTCAGCGCCGTCTACGACGACGCCGCCGGCGTCGAGCCCGAGCTCGAGTTCAACGAGTGCGTGCAGACCGGCTACGGCGGCACGTCCCCCGTCCACGCCGGCCGCGGGAGCGTCGAGTTCTGCGACATGGACACCTCGCTCCACCCGGGCGTGATGTACACGGCGGTCCTCGAGACCTTCGCCCTCCCCATCGACGACAGCGTGCTCAACTACGGCACGATGGTGTTCGACGGCAAGTGCTCCGATCTCCCCTGGCGCGACGCCAACGGCGAGAAGGGTTCGGGCGGCACCGAGTGCGTCATCCCCAACGAGATCCAGAACGCCGACCCCGGCCTCGCGATCCCCGAGGACAAGGCCTGGTTCCCCGAGCTCGAGTCGGCCTTCTGCACCGGCAAGGGCAAGGTCAACACGTGGTGCAAGGACAACCCCGGCGCGGGCTGCGTCGAGGTCGAGTAGTCTCCGCCACGGCGGGACACGAACGAGGGGCGGGCGACCGTCCCTCGCTTCGTTTTTGGGTCGCGACGCCGCGCGGGGTTGCGACGCCGCGCCGCGGTCGCGACGCCACGGCCCAACTACTGCGCGAGCGGTCCCACGGTGCGGTCCTCGATGACGGTGCCGGGCACGATGCGGCGCAGCTGCACGGCGCCCGCGCCGGGCCAGAGCACGCCGGCCTTCGCGCCGTCGAGCTTCTGGGGGGCGCCCCCCTGGACGCCGTACCAGACCGTGCCCGAGGCCTCCTGCGTCAGGTAGTAGAACGGCCCGTAGGCGGAGGGGAGCAGCGAGATCACCGCGCCGGGGGCGGTCCACGGGAGCGGGGCCGTCTCGTCGACGACCTTGCCGGCGAGGTCCGCCCAGACCGCGCGGTACTCCGCGCCGCGGCGGAGCACCGAGAGCATCGCGAGGCCGCCGGCCTGGGTGCCGCGATCGGGGAGGGTGTCGAAGGTGATGGCGGTGGGGGCCCAGCCGTCCGCCATCGCCGCGACGCGCGTGCCGCGCGCGCCGATCTCGGGGGGGAGCGCGGGGTCGATGCGGTAGAGGTCGACGCCCGCGGGGTGGCCGAGGCCGAGCACGAGGTTGGAGCCGGCGTCGATCGCGGTGTTCACCGCGGTGGGCTTGGCGGGGAGCTTCACGACCTGGCGGAGCGTCTGCGTGCCGCGGTTGTCCACGCACACGGCGTACACGACGCCGCTGGTCCCGGCGGGGTCCGGCACCCACACCGGGATGACGGCGCCGCCCTGCGCGTCCGTGCCGCCGCGGCCGAGGAGGTCGAACTTCGGGTAGGGGATGGAGACGGTGCGGGGCTTGCCGCGCAGGGTCGTGCCCTCGAGGCGCGCCAGCGTGAGGCCCTGCGCGCCGGAGGTCCAGTAGATGTAGCGGGACAACGCGTCCGACGGGCGGGCGCGGGAGAGGACGGGGTCGACCTTCCCGGGCACGCGCGCGAGGAAGAACTGCCCGACGGAGCGGGTCGGGGAGCGCGGATCCAGCTGCATCAGGTACAGGTCGAAGCCGCCCGTGCCCTGCTGCAACCACGGCACCATCGCGCCCGCCGACTGCTGGATGGAGGCCTCCCACGTGTAGGAGCCGCCGACGGGGGCGGCGTTCGCGAGACGCACGGGGCGGTTGGGGAGGGTGAGGACGCCGGCGGGGTCGTGCACGGCGACGCCGAGCTCCCACATGCCGGGATCGAGGCCGCCCGACGAGGGGATCTCGAGGGTGACCTTGCGCTGGGCGCGCGGCGCGATGGTCCACACCGTCGGCGGATCGGTCGCGGGGGGCGTCGTGTAGCGCTCCCACCGGGTCGTGCCGCTCTTCATGGTGAAGCGGACGAGGTGGGGGCGCGCGGCGAGGTCCGGGAAGGCGACCGGCTTGTCGGTTGCGTTCCGGACGGTGACCGTCACGAGGAGCGGGAAGCCGGCGACGTACTCCTCCCGGAGGTCGGCGGAGACGACGACGCCGGAGGCTGCGGTGACCTCGGAGACCGGGCCCGCGGCGGCCTCGGGGGCGGCGGCCGGGGGTACGGCGGCCGGGGTGGCGGGCGCGCTCTTGGGGGCCGCGGGCGCCGGTTCGGGCGCGGCGGCGGCCGGCGAGAGGGACGCGAGGGGGGCGAGGAGGGCCAGCGTGGCGATGCGGACGAGGGGCTTCATCGGGGTCACTATGTCACGGGCTCGGGTGGGGAACCAACAAACGCGCCACCGCCGCACGCGCTTCCGCGGGAGTGGCGATCGCGCCGTCGAGCTGGAGGCCGCGGACCTGGGCCAGCAGGCGGCCCAGCTCGGGGCCGGGCGGCACGCCGAGGGCGGTGAGGTCGGTGCCGCTGAGCAGCGCCGGCAGCGGGCCGTCGCGCACGCCGAGCCGCTCCGCCGCGGCCAGGAGCGCCGGGGAGTCGACGAGGGCCGCGAGGAGGTCCATGTCGGCGTCCTCGCCGAGGCGGCGCACGACGGCGTCGGGCGGGGGGACGTCGCCGGGGGCGGGGCGCGCGGCGCCCTGGCGGGCGAGGAGCGAGAGCGCGGCGCGGCGCACGGGGAAGCCGCCGACGCGGAACACGCGGAGCCGGTCGAGGACGGCCTCTGCCTCGGCGAGGGGGACCTCGCTGCACGCCGCCGCGTAGAGGAGGGTGAGGCGGCGGTTCGGGTCCGCCACGGGCACGCGCGCCACGCGGTCGAGGCACGCGGGGGCGGCGCTCCACTCGGGGAGCACTTTCTCCCAGATGCGGGTGCGCGCCGCGAAGTCCCAGCCGAGCGCGAGGTGGCGGCCTTTGAGGAGGAGCTTCTCGACCTCGCCGCGCACGCGCTCGGAGGGGAGCTCCGCGAGCGGCATCTCGGCGCAGAGGGCCTCGAGCGCGGGATCGACCGCGAAGCCGAAGCGCGCCACGAACTGGGCGACGCGGAGGGCGCGGAGGGGGTCCTCGCCGAAGGTGGTGGGGTCGACCGCGCGCAGGAGCCGGCGCTCGAGGTCGGCGCGGCCAGCGAAGGGGTCCTCGAACGTGTCGGCGAGCGGGTCGTAGGCGATGGCGTTGATCGTGAGGTCACGACGGCGTGCGGCCTCGGTCACGCCGAGGTCGGGGTCGGAGGTGGCGCGGATGCCCTTGTGGCCGACGCCCTCGCGCTGGTCGCGGCGCGGCAGGCTCACGTCGAGCTCGTGGCCCGCGTGGCGCACCTTGAGCACGCCGAAGGCGCGGCCGACCTCGTTGACGGGCCCCAGCGTGCGCAGGATGCGCACCACGGCCTCGAGGGGGAGCCCGTGCACCTCGATGTCGAGATCCTTGCTGGGGTGGCCGAGGAGCGCGTCCCGGACGGAGCCGCCGACGAGGAGCGCGCGGCCCCCCGCGACGCGGCAACGGACGAACAGGTCGCGCAGGGAGTCGGGCAACATCGTTTCTTGATAAGCCGATCGCGCCGGGAGGCCCCTTGCTCACCACGCTCCTGTTCGCGTTCGCCCTCGCCGCCCCGGTCGCCAAGACGGGTTCGGTCCCCGCTCCCGCCGTCACGGTGGGGGACGCCGCCCTGTTGTTTAGCTTGCCCGCCGTCAATGAGGACGCCGCCCTCCGCGCCGTCGCGCGCCCGACCGTGGCGCTCGCCGACTACACCGGCGTGCTCCCGGGCTTCCCCGCCAAGGTCGTCGTCGTGCACTTCGTGCAGAAGGCCGGCAGCGAGGCCCAGCTCCAGGCGCTCAACCGGCTGCACCGCAAGTACTCGAACCGCGGCGCGCGCTTCATCGCCATCGTCCCGGA
The DNA here is from genome assembly GCA_903959175.1 of uncultured Pseudomonadota bacterium. Taxonomy (GTDB): domain Bacteria; phylum Myxococcota_A; class UBA796; order UBA796; family SXON01; genus CAJBVW01. The sequence continues at coordinate 3,292 of CAJBVW010000593.1, read as the reverse complement.
TGACGGCGAGCTCTCCGCCCTCTCCGAGTGGGTCGAGTCGCAGCGCCTCGAGTTCCCCGTGCTGCGCGACGCGCACCGCGTCGTGGTCGACCGCTACGGCGTCAAGCAGTTCCCGCTCACGATGGTGGTCGACGCCACGGGCGACATCGCCGCGCTCGGCGCCCCGAAGGACGACATCGAGCTGAGCGTCGAGGCCGTCATCCAGGACTTCCTGACGGAGTAGCCGGAGCGGCCCCCGGGTCGAGGGGGCGGCCGCCCGTGTCGAGGGGGCCGAGGCCCCTGTCGGGGGGCCGCGGGCCTAGTCCGTGGAGGCTACGACCTCGGTCGGGGGCTCGGCGGGGACGTTGATCATGATCACCGAGATGTTGTCCTTGCCGCCGCCCATTTGCGCGGCGCGGATGAGCTCGCGGGACACGATGCGGTTGTCGGCGGTCGCGTTGACGATGGACTCGATCTCGCTGTCCTCGACTTCTCCCCAGAGGCCGTCCGAGCACAACAGCAGGCGGTCGCCGTGCTCGAGCTCGACGCGGAAGATGTCGATGTCGACGTTGCGCTCGGTGCCGACGGTGCGCAGCAGGATGTTGGAGTGCGGGTGGTTCCGCGCTTCTTCGGCCGTGATGCGGTTCTGCTCGACCATGCGGGCGACGAGGGAGTGGTCGCGCGTGATCTGGTGGAGCGTGCCGTTGCGGATGAGGTAGCCGCGGGAGTCGCCGACGTTGGCGCAGAGGGCTACGGCGTCGTCGATGACCATGCACGCCACGAGCGTGGTGCCCATGTCGTTGCCGCGGGCCTCGGCGTTGCCCTTGATGGTGTTGTTGGCCTCCTGGAAGGCCTCGTCGAGGATGTTCTCGATGGCGTCCACGTTGGGGCGCGGCTGGATCTCGACGCGCTGGCGGGCGACGTGGACGAGGGTCTCGACGGCGAGGCTGCTGGCGACCTCGCCGCAGTCGTGGCCGCCCATGCCGTCCGCGACGACGAAGATCTCGACGCCGTTGGTCAGGCGGGCCCAGCCCCAGTTGTCCTCGTTCAGCATGCGCTGGAGGCCGACGTCGGTCATGCCGGCGTGCAGGGTGGTGGGGCTGCGGGTTCCGCGGCGGTGCGCCTCCTGCTGGAGCGCGCGGCCGAACTCGGCGGCGGTGGAGAACATGCCGCGTTCGGCCTCGAGGAAGAACTCCTGCCAGCCGCGCTCCTCGAGGGAGGTGTAGCGACGGAGGATCTCGCCGAGCTCCATGAGGGACTCGCGCGTTTCTTCTGCGGTGAGCGGGGTGTCGGTGACGGCGCTCACGTCCGGGTCGAAGAGGACGGACTCGCCGCCCTGCCGGATCATGAAGTTGGACCTGTGCAACCAGTTGAGGCGGACGCCGTTGAACGCGAGCATGCCGAGCATGCCGATCGCGCGCTGGGCGAAGCCGATCACGCGGTCGATGGGGAGCGGCGCGGCCTCGTCGAGCAGCAAAAGCTCGTTGTTGTAGGGCACGACCGAGCAGATCTGCGTCGGGTTCTCCTCCGGGAAGGGGAACACGTCGCACGGCGCGAGCATCGCGGGGTGGCTGATCTGTTTGTTGAAGAACGCGAGGAAGGGCTCGAAGCCCGCGCGCTCCCATCGGGTCGACAGGAGGAACTGGCGCGTCGCGAGCGAGGCGCCGCACTCGGTGCAGCGCTCGACGGTCTTCGGGTTGTCCTCGTTGCCGCATTCCCAGCACCGCCGCGTGGGGCGGTCGGGACGATGGTCGTCGACGAGGTAGAACATCCGCCCCTCTGCCAGACGGATCAGCCCTTCGACCCGGTAGTAGTCGGAGAGGTTCATGCCCGGTTGAAAGCTCGGGGGGCGGGCACGGTTGCCGCTGGCCATGCGCGGGGAGTCCTTACCGGTGGGGGGTCAGAAGGGGCCGGAGTGTAGATCGGCATCCCGAACGAAAGCAAATGCACCCCGACACGGTGCGCGCGGAGGGCTCTATCGCGCTAGGGGGAGCGCCGGAGAAGACCGATGACCTGTCCCGCGCCCTGGCTGCCCGAGCATGTGGATCCGAGCGGTGCGCGCACCGGCCGACTGAAGCTGGGCCGCGCGACCGTGACGACCCCCATCTTCATGCCGGTCGGCACGCAGGCGGCGATCCGTACGGTGTCCCCTCTGCATCTGAAGGACGTGGGCGCCCAGATCATCCTGGCGAACACCTACCACCTGTCCCAGCGGCCGGGCGAGGACGTGGTCAAGAAGGCGGGCGGCCTCCACAAGTTCATGGCGGTGGACCTCCCGATCCTCACCGACTCCGGCGGGTTCCAGGTGTTCTCGCTCGACAAGAAGGAAGTCACCGAAGAGGGGGTGAACTTCAACTACGAGGTGGACGGGAAGGGCACCTTCCTCTCGCCCGAGCGCGCGATGCAGATCCAGATGGACCTCGGCAGCGACATCGCGATGGTGTTCGACGAGTGCCTGCCCTTCGGCGCGGATCGGGCCTACGCCGAACGGAGCGTGGCGCGCACGACCCGCTGGGAGCGGAGGAGCAAGGATGCGCACACGCGGGAGGACCAGACCCTCTTCGGCATCGTGCAGGGCGGCTTCTGGCCGGACCTCCGCAAGCGCTCCGCCGAGGAGATCCAGGAGATCGGCTTCGACGGCTACGCGATCGGCGGCCTGTCCGTCGGCGAGGGCCTGGGCAACATGTGCGAGGTGCTCGACGCGACCGTGCCCCATATGTCAAAGGAACACGCGCGGTACCTGATGGGCGTGGGCCGGCCCCTCGATCTGGTCGAGGGTGTGGCGCGCGGCATCGACATGTTCGACTGCGTGCTCGCCACGCGGCACGCGCGCAGCGGCACGCTCTACACCTCGGTCGGGCGCATGCGCGTGACGGACGCCCGCTGGCGCAAGGACATGTTCCCGCCCGACACGGCGTGCGACTGCTACACCTGCAAGACCTTCACGCGGGCCTACCTGCACCACCTGTTCCGCGTGGGTGAGGTGCTCGGCGCGACGCTGTGCACCATCCACAACCTGAAGTGGTTCGCCAACTTCATGTCGGCCATGCGCACGAGCATCGGCGACGGGACCTTCGCGAGCTTCCGCAAGCGCGTGGCGGAGATCTACCCCGAGGACACCGAGCCGAAGCCGGTGGCGGCGTACCCGCCGGTGAAGGTGGCGACGCCGCGGGGCGGGCCCGCCAGGGGCGGCGCGGGGCGGGGCGGGGCGCCGCGCGGTGGGTCGAACCGAAGGTAGGACGGCCTAGAACGCCGCTTGGAGCATCCAGGCGGCGACGGCGGCCGCGAGCGCGACGAGCAGCAGGACGCGGGG
>CAJBVW010000592.1 GCA_903959175.1 uncultured Pseudomonadota bacterium | reverse complement strand
GTGTCGAGCTCGCCCATGTGGGAGAGCGCGACGAGCATCTCGATGGCGTTCTCGAGCTCGCGCACGTTGCCCGGCCACTCCCGGAAGCGCCCCTCCTGGACGCGCTGACGCAGGTCCCGGTGAGTCGCGGCGACGATGCGCACGTCGACCTTGCGCGTGTGGTCCTCGCCGGTGACCAACACCGTCACGTCCCGTGGGCCCACCCGCTGCACGAGGGTGGCCAGCCGGCCGTCCATCCCGGGCATCCGCAGGTCGGTGACGAGCAGATCGGGCCGGAAGGGTTCGAGCCGGACGAGGGCCGTGGCGCCGTCCGCGGCTTCGTCCACGGCGCCCCCCGCGTCCTCCAGCGCCCCGGCGGCCGGGAAGGCGTCCGAGCACCTGATGGTGGCGAGGGCGTGCATGATGTCGCTCCGGGTGAGGGCTGTCGTCGCCGATGCGACTGCAAGCCCCGTGCCGTTCTGCAACCGAGGTTCGACGCGGATCGAGCGTTCGGGCGTGCCCCCCCGCGTGTCAGGAAGACCGACGGCGCTGTACGGGATGACATACGCGGCGCGTCCGCCGAACAACAGCCGACAGGGGGCGCCTCACGCGCTCGTGGTGACGCGCGCCCCTACTGCGTGATCACGATCGTCCACGTCGTGCGATCCGACAGGTCCTCCGCCTCGTGCGGGTCGAGCTCGAAGTCGATGACAGACCCGATCCCCACCACCACGTCGACCGTTTCGTCCACCCCCACGGTGTCCCACCCCTCGATCCGCAGGCTCGAGGCCTCCACGCCGTCCACCATCACCCGCGCGTCGATGCCGTTGGTGGTGCCGTCCTCGTAGTTCTTCGCGATGTGGGAGCTCACATGGAGCACGCCCACCTCGTCGCTCACCCAACGCCGCACCGCCCACTGCTCCATCGGGCTGCGGCCCCCGGACGTGACGAGGCCGTTCGGGTGGGCGGCGTCGCCCGCGAGGGAGGTCCAGTAGTGTTCGGGGTCGCTGTACCAACCGGGCGTGCTGCCGCCGGACAGGTAGTGCGGCATCTCCACCCACTCCGCGCTCGTGCTGGGCTCGACGTAGCCGTAGTACCAACCGTAGTCGCCTTGCGTCGCGGAGTACTCGCTCACCGAGTCCGCGACGACCCGCACCCCGCCCGTGTCGCTCCCCGTGTCGCTCCCCGTCTCGCCCGCCGTCTCGCCCGCCGTGTCGCCCGCCGTGTCGGTCGGCGCGGTGTCTGCGGCGGTGTCCACGGCGGTGTCAGCGGCGACGTCCGTGTCCGCGGCCGTGTCGGCGGGCGCCGCGAACGCCGGCCGCGGGGCGCGCGTGAGGCCGTCGGAGGGCCCGTCCGCGGTGTCGTCCCCGGCCTCGGCCGCGGTGTCGCTGAACGGCTCGCCGGCGCCGCCCCCCGCGCCGACGTTTGCGTTACAGGCCACCGCACCCAACACCAGGATGGCAAGAGACGAACGCATGGTGTGACTCCCAGCGCAGCATACGCGGCGGGGGTCTGGGGGGGCGGGTGTGTAAGTGTTGCGTAACTTACAGGGGTGGGCGGAGGCGGCGCGGTCGAGCTCGCGGGCCCCACCGGCGCCGATCGGCGGCCGCCGGTCGAGCGCGCCGGTCGACCACTCCGGTACACTCGCCCGATGATCCCGTCCTCCCACCGCTGCCGGTTCGCCCCCGCCCGCACCCTCCCCCTCCTCCTCCCCCTCCTCCTCCCCCTCGCGGCCTGCACCCCCCTCACCGCCTACCGGCAGACCGCCTTCGTCCCCGCGTCCGCGCCGCCCGCCCACTTCGGCGCGCCGCTCCCGGCCGGCACCGTGGCCGCGAGCGCCTCCGTCGCCGGCTTCGGCGTCACCGAGCCCATGACCGCCCTGTTGGGCGTCACCGACCTCGAGTCCGGCCTCGACGCCGCCGAGCGCTTCTTCCCGGTCGAAGGGGACCCCGGCGTCGCCCACCCCGCCCTCGCCTTCGAGGGCGACGCGCGCATCGGCATCAAGGACCTGCTCGAGTTGGGCGCCCACGGTAGTTACAGCGCCCACGCCTGGTCCGCGCGGGGCTACGGCGTGCTCGAGATCCCCGGCGACGGCCCGCTCTGGGGCCTGGGCGGCCACGTCACGCTCGGCAAGCGGTGGGGCTGGGTGGGGCTCGGCGGCACGCTCGACGGCACGGTGTGGTCGGTCCCGTACGCCCGCTGGGCCTACGACGGGCCCGCCGAGTACGCTGGCGGCTACGCGCTCGGCGAGGCCGTCGAGTGGTACGCCCTCGAGGAGCAGGGCCGGATCGGCGTGCTCCGGGTGTCCGGCACGGTCGGGACCTCCTTCCACGTCGGCCTGTTCGACAGCGCCGTGGGCCTCGCCTTCGTGCCCGACATGAGCAACCGCGGCTTCACCAACTCCTCGGTCCCGCCCGTCGAGTGGGGCGGGCTCTCCCTCGTCCCGACCGTCGATCTGGGGCTCCTGATCGCCCCGATACGCGTGGGCGTGCAGGGATGGTACGCGACGGGCGCCCCCGCTGCGACCGACCGTCTCGCCACCGGCCTCGGCGTGCGCGGTCAGGTGGAAGTGCGCGGAAAGCTGAAGCGTCCCTGAATGCGGGCCGCCCGCCGCGTGTGGGCGCGCGCACAGGATAGATTGGATCCCATGCGCCTCCCTCGCCGCCGCTTCCTCCAGGGCCTCGCCGCCGGCCCGCTCGTCGCCACCCTGCCCGCCGTCGGGTGCGCCGCGCGCGGGGAGGGCCTGCGCGTCGTCGTGATCGGGGCGGGCGCCGCCGGCCTCTACGCGGGCTGGACCCTCCAGGACGAGGGCGCCACCGTCACCATCCTCGAGGCCAGCGCGGTGCACGGCGGGCGGCTGCGCGTGTTGGAGGGGTTCGCGGACTTCCCCATCGAGCTCGGCGCGGAGGAGGTCCACGGCGAGCGGTCGATCCTCCACACGCTGCTCGTGGCCGACGGCGCCCGGTTCGTAGACGCGGACGACGCCGATGTCTACTTCGTCGACGGCGAGCGCCGCGGCGAGGGCGTGCTGGAGGAGGACGACTTCGCCGACGCGGAGGCCTTCGTCGACGCCCTCGGCGATTGGGAGGGAGACGACGTGACCATCGCCGCCCGCATCGCCGACGAGGGGCTCGCCGCGCGCACCACCTTCCTGACCGACGCGTGGATTGGCAACGAATTCGGCGCTCAGAACGACCTGATCGGGGCCCGCAGCCTCGCTCAGGGCGACGCCGCCTGGTCCGCCGGTGACGCCAACTTCGCCCTCGACGGCACCACCCTGCTCGGCCACCTCGAGAGCGCCCTCGCCGCCATCCTCCCCGCCGTGAAGACCGGCCAGGTCGTCACCCAAGTCGACCACGGCGCCGACGGCGTGACCGTCACCTGCGCGGACGGCACGACCTACGCCGCGGACGCCGTGATCGTGGCGGTGCCCATCACCATCCTGCGCGACGGCGACATCACCTTCTCGCCCGCCCTCTCCGACGACAAGTTGGCCGCCATCGCCAAGGTGCCCATGGGCGCCGGCATGAAGGTGGTGCTCTCGTTCGCCCGCCGCTTCTGGGACGCCGACACCGGCTCCATCTACGGCGCCGCGCACGTCCCGGAATTCTGGGCCACCGGCCTCGGCCGCAGCGACGACAACCTCGTGCTCACCGCCTTCGTCATGGGCGACAAGGCCGAGGCCCTCTCCGCCCTCGGCGACGACGCCATCGCGACCGTCCTGGCCGACCTCGACGCGATCTACGGCGCCGGCGTCGCGAGCGGCGCGTACGTGGACGGCGTCATCCAGGATTGGCTCAAGGAGCCGACCATCCGCGGCGCCTACTCCTACCCGGGCCCCGGCTCCCACGCGGCCCGCTCGGTCGTGGCCGCGACCGTGGGCGAGACCCTCTACTTCGCTGGCGAGGCCACCCACACCGAGGGCCACTTCGGCACCGTGCACGGCGCGCTCGAGACGGGCGAACGCGCGGCCGAGGCCGTCCTGGCCTGGTGGTGGGAGTAGGGGCGCGCCGGCCCGGGGCCGGCCGGGTGCTATCGGCCGGCGCGGACGCCGCCCGACGGAGCCCGGCCCGGGCGCCGGTCTCCGCCCTTCGGGTGACGCCCCCTCGCGCGGGGGAAGGGGGCGGGTGACACGCGCCCGGATATCTGTTTCCCCCCAACGGTGGCCCATGTTCCTCCTGCCCCTCCTCCTCGCTTGCAACGAATTTTAGCAATGTGACGGCGACACGCTCCTCGTCTGCGGCGCCAGCGTCGACCAACTCTACAACCGCCAGGTCAACGAGGTGCCGTGCGAGGGCGCCGCGCCCGCCACCTGCGACGGGGGCGCCGGGCTGCGTCACGGCGGGGTGAGAGGGGCGGGGACCGGAGTCGGTGGATGAGGCGCCATCGACCGACTCCGGTCCTCAAAAGCGGACCGGAGTCGGCGGATGAGGCGCCATCGGTCGACTCCGGCGCGACCCTCGTCCTTGACGCCGCGCCCGCCGGCCCGCCCCCGCCGGCCCCGCCCCCGCCGCCGAGCCCCCCGACGAGTCGCGCATCCTCCGGCTACTGCTTGGGATCAACGCGGGGATGTTCGTGGTGGAGCTCGTGCTCGGCCTCGTCGCGCGCTCCAGCTCCTCCTCGCGGTCGCCGTGCTCGTGGAGGTCGCCCGGCGGGCCGTCTACGGGGCCGAGGCAGTGGGCGCCCTGATGATCGGGGTGTCGGTCGTCGCGCTCGCGGCCAACGTCATGTGCGTGGCGCTCCTCACCTCACCTCACCCCACCTCACCTCACCTCACCTCTCCGCGCACCGCAACGGCGACGTCCACATGCGCGCGAGCCGGATGTTCTGCATGAACGTCGCGCTCGGGAACCTCGGCGTGCTCGTGGGCGCGCCGCGCATCTTCGGGCTCGCGCGCGCGTAGAACGACGCCGTCCGAGGCGCGCGCTCCACTTACTTGCAGGTAAGTAAGGAGGCGGGTAGGGGAGCGCATGACGCCGCGCACCGACACCCGCGCCCGGATCCTGGCCATCGCCGAGGGGCACCTGATGCGCCGCGGCTACCACGCCTTCAGCTTCGCGGACATCGCGCAGGAGCTGGGGATCAAGCCCGCGGCGATCCACTACCACTTCGCCACCAAGCCCGAGCTGGTGTGCGCGGTGATCCAGGCGTACGCCCGGCGCTTCGACCGGTGGGTGGCCGCCGTGGAGGGCCTCTCGGCGGCGGACCGGTTGACGGGCTACTTTGAGGTCGGCCGCCTCCTCGTGTCGGACGGTCGGGTCTGTCCGCTGTCGATGCTCACCGCCGAGCAGGACGCCATCCCGGCCGACGTCGTCGAGGAGGTGCGGGGGCTCCACGCCCGCATCCTGGCGTTCTACGTGGACAGCCTGGCCCAGGCTCGGACCGTCGGCGCCGCGTCGTTCGGGGGCTCCCCCGAGGACGAAGGGGGGATGGTCGCCTGCACGCTCGTCGGCGCCCAGCTCCTGGCGCGCCTGCACGGCCCCGACGCCTACGTGCGCGTGATGCGGCAGCAGGGCCGCGCCCTCGGCCTCCCCGAACAGTGGTCCGCCTTCCCCACCTCCGCCTGGAGCGCCCGATGACCCCGAGCCTGTCGGTCCTGTCCCTGCTCCTGTCGTCGTCCGGGGCGGCGCAGGCCGCCGAGGTCGGCACCTACACCACCTCGGAGTGGTACGAGACCCTCTACGACACCGACGGGAACGCGGTGTGGCTCCAGGTGCACTACCCCGCCGTGTCCGACGCCTACGGGGCGGACGCGGATCCGTCGGCGGGGCCGTACCCCGTGATCGCGTTCATGCACGGCTACCTCGGCGAGGCCTGGATGTACGACACGGCGTGCGACACGTTCGCGAGCATGGGGTTCGTGGTCGTCAACCTGGACACCGAGACCGGCGCCTGGCTCGACACACACGCCCTCGCGCGGGACGCGCGCACGGCATTGGGTTGGGTGGACGCCGAGAGCACCGACCCGAGCAGTTGGTTGGCGGGCATGGCGTCGGACGGCGACTGGACCGCCATGGGCCACTCCATGGGCGGCATCGCGATGGCCGAATTGGTCGACCTCGAGCCGCGGGTGCAGACCGTCGTGGGCTTCAGCCCCTACCGCGACGCCGACTACATGTGGGACGCCTACGCCGACTTCGGGGGCGCGGCGCTCCTGATCACGGGCGACGAGGACGACACCGCCACCCCCGCCGTGGTCCGCGGGTGGTTCGACGACCTCGACGCCCCCTCGCGCGGCCTCTACGCGGTCGTGCACGGCGCCGGTCACCAGGGCATCACCGACCTCGACTTCGACGAGGGAGAGGCCCTCGACAACGACCAGCAGCTCGCCGCGGAGATCGACCTCGCCACCGCCTTCCTCGACGCCGAGGCGTTCGGCGACGAGCAGCGCTACGACGCCGTCGTGTGTGACCCGTCGTTCCCCCTGGCCGACCTCGCCTCGCGCGGCGCGGCCCCCGCGACCTCGGCGGGGCGGCTAAGCGACGTCGCGGCGCGGATCGGGCTGGTCGCCCGGGCGGGGGACACCGCGGTGATCTACGCGGGCACGGGTGTGTCGTCGGCGCCGGAGGGCCCGAGCGACCTCGCCGGCGCCGTCGAGCTCGCCCGGGTGGACCTCCCGGACGGCGTGGCCTGCGTCGAGGTGCGCCTGGACGGCGAGTACGCCGGCTTGGGTTGGGTGCAGGCGGTGTTCGAGGGCGCCGAGGGGGAGTCGGTGGGCCGCGCGATCGACGTGTTCAGCGTCGCGGTGGTCGGGGACGACCCCGCCGCGGAGCCCGTCCCCGCCTCGGGCGGCTGCGCGACGGCACCGGCGGCGCCCTGGCTCTACGTGGCCGGGCTGTTGGGCCTCGTCCGGCGTCGGCGGGCGTGAGGGGGGCGCGTCGCCGACCGCCCCGGTACGCAAGTGAACGGACACGGCGCCCGGGCTCGGCCGAGGGGCAGCGGGGCGATCATCGCGGGTCCCGCACCTCCACGCCCTTCCAGAACGCGATGTACCCGCGGATCTCCTCGGCGGCGGGCTTCGGGTCCGGGTAGTACCAGGCCGCGCCGGAGGCCACGCGATCGCCCACGACGACGTCGT
>CAJBVW010000591.1 GCA_903959175.1 uncultured Pseudomonadota bacterium | reverse complement strand
GGCCGCCCCGCCGACCGCGACGGGGTCGGCTATCCTGCCCCCATGGTGCTCCCGCTCCTCCTCCTGGCCGCGTGCGTGGACTACGGCTTCCTCGGGCCGCCGAAGGTCACGTTGCCCGACATCGCGGTGAGCCCGGCCACGCTCGACTGGCGGGCGGCCTGCAACACCGAGCCCGCCGATCTCACCGTCACCAACGAGGGGGACGCGCCGCTCACGCTCACGACGGTCACGGTGGAGGGCGGCGTGGACCTCGCCGCGACCGACCTCCCCGCGGTGCTCGCCCCCGGCGACTCCCTCGTGCTCTCCCTGCTCATCGAGCCGGGCGCCGGCCTCGTGCTCCTCGGCAGCGACGACCCCGACGAGCCCGTGATCGGCGTGCCCATCACCGCCGAGGGCAACATCAACCCGGTCGCGTCGATCCTCGCCCCCTACGAGGGCCAGTTCGTGCCCCCCGAGGGCCCGTTCACGCTCGAAGCCATCGTGTCCGACGCCGAGGACGCCCCCGAGAGCCTCGCGGTGGAGTGGGTCTCGAGCCTCACCGGGCCGGTCGGCACGTCGACCCCCGACGCGGAGGGCTTCGTGCGCCTGGAGTGGCCCGAGGCGGCGCGGCAGAGCGGTCCGCAGACCATCGCCGTGCGCGCGACGGACGGGTGCGGTGCCGGCGGCGAGGAGACGTTGTTCTTCTGTCAGGAGGGCCCCTTCACGTTCGACGCGCTGGTGGCCGACGCCTGGCACACCGAGGCCTCCGCCGTCGTCGACCCCGACGCCGGCACCCTCGTGCTCGGCGCGCCCGACACGGCGGCCATCGGCGCCGCCTTCGACGCCTTCTCCCTGGTCAACGCCGAGGCCGTGTCCGTCCGCTTCCGCGCGCGCGCGACCGGCGCGGTCCGTGGCTTCTCCCTCACCGCGCTCGACGGCGACGGCGCCAGCGCCGGTTGGATCGGCGGCGACGGGTGTGGCCTCGGCTTCGGCGGCGGCGCGGCGTGCACCGGCGGCCCGGCGCTCCCCGGCTGGTCCCTGGCCTTTGCGGCCGCGAATGACGAGGGGTGCCTCTCCGAGGAGCACGTTGCGTGGACCTTCGATGGGGATGTGTCAACGTGGAGCGCGTGCGGCGCCACGGGTGGCGGCCTCTACGACGGCGCGTGGCATGACGTGAGCGTCGATGTGGCGGCGCCCGTCGTGACCGTCACGGTAGACGGCGCCTCGGTCCTGTCAACCCCGCTCGACGCCACCTGGGGTTTCTCGGCCTTCCTCGGCTTCACCGCCGTGACCGACGGCGCGGGCACCGTGGAGATCACGGACTTCGCGGTGACCGACGCGAGCTGCCGGCAGTAGCCGCCCGTCACACGCCTACGGGCAGGCCCCGCTGCACGGCAGGAGCGCGTCGAAGGTGCCGGTGACGCTGCCGCCGCCGTTGTCCCCCGCCCACGCGCCCGAGAGGGTGCCGGTGAGGGCGTAGGTGTCGAGGTCGACGCGCTCGAAGCGCGAGATGGCGAGCGCCCACGCGGTGCTCCCGCCCGAGCCGAAGCCCCACGCGCCGCCGCTGTCCCCGATCATCCAGGTGGCGTCGGCGGGCTCGGACCACTCCCCGGTGGCGGCGCTGCTGAAGGTCACCGCGGCCCAGGGCCGGGGATCCTCGGCGCGGTAGCACCCGACGGTCCCGGCGACGTTGCCGACGGCGTCGCTCCAGTAGCGCACGAACACGGCGTCCCCGTCGGCCTCGGTGCAGGTCACGACGAAGGGCGCGCCGCGCCAGGTCCCCGCCACGGAGAGGGCGCCCGCGAGGATCGGAGCGGCGGTGTCGGTGTCACCCGCGGTGTCGGTGTCGGTCGCGGAGTCGGTGTCGGTGTCACCCGCGGAGTCGGTGTCACCCGCGGAGTCGGTGTCACCCGCGGAGTCGGTGTCCGAGGGGGCCGTGTCGAGGGGCGCGCCGGAGTCGTCCCCCGGCGCGACACACCCGAAGAGGGCCCACACGATCACGGGCAGGCCACGTCCGACCAGTCGTCGACGTTGTTGGTCTCGTCGCACTCGCTCACGCTGTCGATGCCGGTGCCGTCATCGTCCACCACGGCGATGAAGCCGTACAGGCCGATGTCGGTGGGGGCGAGCTCGAAGGTGATGCCCTCGAGGCTCGCGCCCGCCGCGATGGCGGGGAGCTCGACGGTGCTGAGGAGGCGCGGCGAGGCGTCGTCCGCGTAGAGCGAGAGGAACGCGCCGGCGTCTACGTCGTAGCCGCCCTGGTTGGAGACCTGCACCGCCACCTGCACCGGCCCGTAGTCGCAGTCGGCGATGCACACGTCCTCGATGCTGACCACGAGGTCGGGCGTGGAGGGATCGTCCGCCGCGACGCGCGCCCGGTACACGTTGTACTTGAGCCAGGAGGCCTCGGGGACCTCGGGGACGCTGCCGTCGGGGTTGATGTTGGTGATGGCGAAGTCGTGGGTCGCCCAGGTGCTGCCGGCCGCGGGCCAGCCGTCGCCGTCGTGTTCGAAGGCCACCGCGAGGCCCCAGGCGGCGCCGTAGTTGCTCACGAGCACGATCTCGGTGTGGCCGTCCGCGTCGAGGTCGGCCACGACCGGGTACTCGAACACCGTGCCCGAGGCGTGGTCGTTGTTGATGTATTGGGTGGCGCCGCTGGAGCCGTCGAGGATCTTGAAGCTGTCCTGGTCGGCGAAGAGGACCTCGAGCGCGCCGTCGTTGTCGACGTCGTAGCCCGAGCACCCGGCGAGGCCGGAGGTGTCGTTCATCGGCACGGACCACACCGCGGTGCCGTCCAGCTCGTACATCACGAGCGTCTGGTAGGCGGGCCACACGACCTCGGCTTCGCCGTCGCCGTCGAAGTCCCCCACGCACGGGGGGCCGGGCTGGGCGGTCGAGCCGTAGCGGCGGCTGTAGATGGAGGTGCCGTCATCCTCCCAGAGCGTCCAATTCTGGCCGACGAAGCCGATCTCGGCCTCGTCGTCGGCGTCGGCGTTGAGGAGGATGGGCCAGAAGCCGTAGGTGCCGATCTCGCCGGTGTTCCAGAGCACGGTGCCGTCGCTGTCGTAGGCGGTGCCGGTCATGAAGATCTCCTGATCTCCGTCCTGGTCGACGTCGCCCACCGCGGCCATGCGGTAGGGGTTGGAGCTCGAGGCGTTCAGGCTGAAGAGCACGGTGCCGCTCGGCCCGTCGAGGATGAGGTCATCGGCGATGATCTCGGGGGTGCCGTCGCCCTCGAGGTCGGCCACGCTCACCAGCGGGTACGAGGTGGAGGTCGGCGTGCGGCTGGCGGTCCACTTGAGCGTGCCGTCCCCCTCGAGCGCCATCGGGCGCTGGGAGGCGTCGTAGCCGACGACGTCGGGCCGCCCGTCCGAGTCGATGTCGGCGATGATGACGCCGCCGGTCGAGCTCGACCCCGAGTACACCCACTTCTCGACGCCGGTCGCGCCGTCTACCGCGACGATGTACCCGCGGCTGCCGAAGGCGACGATGACGACCTCCGGGCTGTCGTTCTCGTCGATGACGCCGTCCCCGTTGTCGTCGTCGAGGTTGCCGATGACCGGCTGGGAGTAGGAGTTGGACGCGCTCGCGTCGACCGAGGGGGCGCGGAAGGTCCACTTCGTGCGCACGCTCCAGGGGTCGACCACCTCGGCGCCGCCGCCGCCGTCCGTCGTGCCTTGGCACTCCGCCGCGATCGTCACGGCGCCGGCGCTACCCACGTCCAGCGCCGGGCACTCGTCGTCCAGGCAGTCGACGCGGCCGTTGGCGTTCGCGTCGGGGAAGTCCTCGTCGACGAGGCCGTCACCGTCGTCGTCGATGCCGTTGCAGTCCTCTACCGGCGCGGGCTCGGTGTCGGTGTCGTCCACCGGCGGCACCACCGGGTCCCCCGTGTCGAACGGCAGCGGATCTTCGGGCTTGCTGTTGATGTTGTTGTCGACGGCGCAGGCGGCGAGGAGGAGGAGGAGGAAGGGGTGGCGCACGAACAGCTCCGCTCGGGGGCACGAGAGGAGCCCGCCGCTCGGCGTACTATACACGTACCCGGCCGGGGTGTCGATCAAAGTGCGGATTGCCGAAGTGTAGGGGAAAGCACGGATAGGCCGATCAAGCCGCCCGGTCGACACGGAACTGGCACGCCACCTCGCGCAGCGTGGCCGCCGTGTTCCCGAGGGCCTCCGCCGCCCGCATCGTGGTCGCGGCGCTCGCCTGCGTCTCGTGCGAGGCCGCGGCGAGGTCGTGCACCGCGGCGGAGATCTGCACGCTGGCGCTCGCGGCCTGGGTAACGGAGCGCTGGATCTCGTTCGTGACCGCCTCCTGCTGGGTCACCGCCGCGGCGACCGACCCCTGGAACGCGTGCATCCGCTGCACGACCTCCGTGATCTCCACCAGGGAGTTCAGCGCGTCCTGCGCGTCCGTCTGGAGCCCGCCGATGCGCTGGCTCGCGTCCTCGGCCGCGGCGCGGGCCTGACGGGCCAGCTCCTTCACCTCGTTGGCGACGACGGCGAAGCCCTTGCCGGCCGGTCCCGCCCGCGCGGCCTCGATGGTCGCGTTGAGCGCCAGGAGGTTGGTCTGTTCGGCGACCTGCCCGATCGCCCGCAGCACCGCGTCGATCTCCTGGGCCGAGCTGTTGAGCCGCCGCACCCGCGCCTCCGACGTGGCGCTCTTGGACACTGCGTCGGCCGCGATCGCCGCGGACTCGGTGCTGATCCGAGCGATCTCCTGGATCGCGCCGCCGAGCTCTTCCGAGGCCGCGGAGATCTGGGCGAGGCGCTCGCTCACCTCCTGGATCGCGGTGCCGACCTCCCCCGAGTTCCGGCTCGTCGCGTTGGCGCGCGCGTTGAGGTGCTCGCTCACATCCTGGAGCTCGACCGCGCGGGTCGCAACGTCCGTCGCGTGGGTGCGGAAGCCTCCCACCGCGGTCCGGAGGGCGGCGAGGGCCCGGTTGAGGGACTGGCCCATCCGCGCGAGGTCGTCGTCGCCGTCCGAGACGACGGACACGGTCAGGTCGCGCTCGCCCATCGCTTGGATGGCCCGCGCGCTCCGTTGGACGCCCCCGGCGATGTGCCGCGCGAGGGTCGTGGAGAGCCCCACGACGAACAGGACGGCGAGCCCGGTGGCCGCCCACGCCCAGTGGCGACGGGAGGAGACCGTGGCGCGGCCCGCCGCGGCGTTGGCCTCGGCGGAGGCGCTGATGAGCTGCACAGCGTGGTCGATGGCGGCGCGGTGCGCGAGGTAGGCCGGCTGCACGCGCTCGCGGTCGATACGGACGGCGGCGGCGACGTCGCCGGTCTCGGCGGCGGGGACGACCTCCTGCTCGATCGCGTCGAACATGGTGTTGCTCGCGACGCGGGCGTCTTCCAGCACTGCGGTGCGGATCGCGCCCTCGGGCAGCAGCTCCGCCCAGAACGCCTCGCGCGCCGCATAGTCGGCGCGCAGCTGGCGCAGTCGCCCGGTGAGCTCCGCGACCTCGGCGGGGGTGGTCGCGCTCGAGAGCTGGGCGGACACGAGGCGAGCCTCCAACGCATAGAGCGGCGGCGGCAGGATGTCCGCGAGCAGGTCCTTATCGGCCACCAACTGGGCATACACCGGGCCGTCCACCGCTACGACGGCGAGGGTGCTCTCCTGGAGCAACGCGCATCCGAGCAGGCCAATCACGAACGCGCCGCTCATCGCAGCGAGGCGCGCGCGCAGACCGATACTTCTCCACATCGAGCTTCTCCAGGATCAGGGGTCGCCCCTCCTCGGCCGGACCCGCGCTGGCTGAAGCTCCAAGTGGATCGTCCACGCACGGCGTCGAGGCCGCGACCACCTGGGGCCTCACGCTCGACGAGGCGCTGGGGGCGGCAGGGCGCTGACCGCCCCCCCCGCCGCCTACTCCTCCGGGCTCAGGTGCTCCCCGCTCCCGTAGGTGTCGAGCACGCTCTGGCGCAGCCCGTTGTCCGCGATGATCGTGGTGAACACCTCGGCGCCGAGCGTGGACGAGCGCTCCATCGTGTCGCGGTCGACCGAGTAGAGCCCGAAGTGCGGCGTGAAGCCGCGCGCCCACTCGAAGTTGTCGGTGAGCGACCAGTGGATGTAGCCGTCGACCGGCGCGCCGGCGTCCATCGCCGCCTTCAGGCCGACCAGCTCGCGGACGATGCTCTCGGCGCGGCGTTGGCCGGTGTCCGTCGCGAGGCCCGCCTCGGTCACGCGCAGCGGCACGCCCGGGTAGCGCTCGGCGAGCGCCGTCGCGAGCAGGCCGAGGCCCGGCGAGTAGTTCTCGTTGTCCATCGTGGTCACGTCGTCGGGGTCGGGCTCGGGGCAGCCGACGTCGTCCAGCGCCAGGCCGATGATCTCGAGCACGGAGGGGTCGCACGGGACGGCGTCGAGCGGTGGGAAGCCCGGCCGCGCCTTCACGAACAGGCGGAAGTAGTATTGGTAGCCGAGCGAGTCCACCGTGTTGGCCCACTCGGGGTGGGCCTCCTCGGGCACGCCGTCGAGGTCGCGGTCGAGCAGGCCGGAGATGACGGCGTCCGGGAACATGTACCCGTACAACGTCTGCATCCGCTCGGCGGCGGCGACGTCGTCGGGGCTGTCCGCGTCGACCGGCACGATCCATTGGATTGAGTTGGTGAAGCCCACGCGGGCGGGCTGGCCGTCCCCGTCGGCGTCCACCGTGTCCGCGGCCTTCACCGCGGCGTAGGCGGCGACGTGGCCGTCCGCGAGGCCCTCCGCGACGGGGATGACGTTCGCTTGGATCGCGCTCGCGGTCAGGTTGAACTCGCCGGGCGGGAACAGGCCGCCGAGGTAGCCGGAGAGGAGGTAGCCGCCGGGCTCGTTGAAGGTGGTCCACTCGTCCACGAGGTCGCCGAAGCGGGCCGCGGCCTCGGCCGAGAACTCGGCGAACTCGGCGGGGACGTCGGGGTTGGTCCAGCCGCAGAGGTTGGCGTCCGTGGGGCCGCCCTCGCAGTCGAGGGCGGAGAGGTCCTGGACCCAGATGGGCTCGGTGAAGTGGTGCAGCGTCACCATCGGCTCGATGCCGCGCGCGCGCAGGGCCTCGAGCACGGCGCGGTAGTGGGCCCACTCGGCCTCGTCCCAGGTGTCGCGGGACGGCTCGACGCGCGACCACTCGATGGACAGCCGGTACACGTCGGCGCCGAGGCCGACGAGCAGGTCGGCGTCGTCCTCGTAGCGGGTGTAGCCGCCCACGGCGTCGCCGCTCGGCTCGGCGACCTTGTCCGCGAACGCCGGGAGCGTCTCGAACTGGTACCAGTTGTTGTTGGTGTTGCCGCCCTCGATCTGGTGCGCGGCGCTCGCTGCGCCCCACCGGAAGCCCTCGGGGAAGGCGAGGACGACGGGGTCTTCTTTGTCGGGCGCGGTGCAGGCGGCGAGGAGGAGGAGCATGGGGGAGAGGTTAATTCGTGGGGGGCGCTCGCACCGTCAGGGAAGGCACGCGATCGACGCGTTGGACCCCTCCGGCGCCGGCCTCGACGGGCCGCCAGCCGCCCTCGGCCGGCGCGCACGCCGTCCGTCGGCATCGTGGAATCGTTTGACTCATGGAACTTCTCGTCTCGTTGTCTCATCCGCCTTGACAGGTTCCGGGCGCGCCTGTGGTTATACTGCTCGCATGTCGTCCATCTCCGCCGTCGGCGTCTCCGGGCTCCAGTACGCGTCCACCCGCCTGCAGGCCACGGCGTCCAACGTCGCGAACGTGCAGACCGACGGCTACCGTGTCCGTCGGGTGACGGGCAGTGAGGCCCCCTCGGGAGGTGTCGAAGCCCGCGTGCGCATCGACGGGAGGGCGGGCGTCACGACGGTCGACAGCAACGGGGACACCACCGTCCGTTCGAACGTCGACCTCGACCGCGAGATGGTCGACTCGCGCGAGGCCGTGTACATCTACGCCGCGAACGCGGCCGTGCTCCGCCGCTACGACGACGCGGTGGGCTTCTTTCTCAATAAACTGGCGTAGCGCGCCCGTCGACCGTGCTCGCTCGCGTCGCCGGTCAGGCGCTCACCGTCGTGCGCGTGGGCGCGGCTCGGCGAGCGCTCGCTCGTGCTGCCCACCGCCGGGGGCGTGTACCTGGGACAACGCGGCGCGGGCGTGCAGGCCGACCTCGTGCCCGCGGCAAAGGCCGGTGCGCCGCTGCTGCACCTCTACACCGGGGTCGAATCATGCGCGGACTACGCCGACTATTGGGTTTCACTCGGGCGGAGCGGGCCCGTGGTGGCGCGGCAGGAGAGCGGGCTCGCCGATCCGCCGAGCTGCTTCGGCTACGAGCCGGTGTTCTCGCCGGGCGCCCTCACCGTCACCTACACAGGCAACGGCTGCGCGGAGGACGAGAGCGCCCCGGAGGTCTCCACCAAACATTTTCGCCTGGTGGACGGCGTCTACCTCGAGGAAGCGACGCCCGCTCGGTGATCCGCGCGTGTCACCCAGGCGCCGCCCCGAGGTCCTTCCGCAACGCCCACACCGTGCCGTCCACGCGCTCGGGCGTCAACAGGGGGCGCCTCGTGCGGCGCCGCGCGCCTCGACCCCTTAGCGCTCCGCCCGGATCCCAACCAGCGGGATGAACCCCGGCCCCGCCACGGGCGCGCTCTCGTCGTAGTCGTAGCGGTAGGCGAGGTACATCACGTTGCTGACGGGCGGCACCCACCACAGCTCGGCGTAGGCCGTCACCTGGACGAGGCGGGTGTGGAAGGTCTTCTCGATG
>CAJBVW010000590.1 GCA_903959175.1 uncultured Pseudomonadota bacterium | reverse complement strand
TCACGGCCCGCGCCGCCGACATCCAGGCCGACCTCCACCTCGACACGCCGACCATGCTCTACCGCAACAAGGTGGGCCTCGACGGTGTGGGGCTCGAAGCCGGGCTCTCGCAGCTCCGCGCCGGGGGCACGAACCTGGCGGTGATGGTGCTCTGGCCGCCCCGAGAGGCCAACTGGGGCGCGCACGTCGAGTCGCTGCTGTCGATCGTCGAGCGGGAGGACGCGCGTCTCGACGCGGTCACGTTGGTCCGCTCCCCCGAGGAGGCGCGCCGCGTCGCGGACGCAGGCGGCATCGGCATGATCTACGCGCTCGAGGGGGCCCACGGCATCGACACCACCGGCATCGAGGGCCTCCGGGCGCTGCACGCGCGCGGGCTGGCGCTCCTCGGCCTCACCTGGAGCTTCTCCAACCGCTTCGCGGGCTCCTCCGGGGACGGCGGCGGCGGCCTCACGGCCGACGGCCGCGCGCTCGTGGACGAGGCCCAGCGGCTCGGCGTCCTCATCGACCTCTCGCACGCCTCCAAGGCCACCACGCTCGACGTGTGCCGCGCCTCCAGCGCGCCGGTCATCGCCTCCCACTCCGACGCCGCGGGCGTCCGCGCGCACGCCCGCAACCTGACGGACGAGGAGATCGGCTGCATCGCCGCGACCGGCGGGGTCGTCGGGTTGAACCTGCACAGCACCTTCCTCGGCTCGCCCGCGGACGTGAAGAAGGCGGCCGACCACGTGGAGTACGTCCGCAAGGTGGGCGGCATCGGCGCCGTCGCCCTCGGCAGCGACTTCGACGGGCTCATCAAGGCCCCGGCCGATCTGCAGACCGCCGCCGACCTCGGCCGCATCTGGGACGAGCTCCGCCGCCGCGGGTGGACCGACGTGGAGATCCAGGCCGTACGCGGCGAGAACTTCCTCCGCGCGTGGGCCGTGGCGCGCTCGTTGGCGTCCGCGCGGTGATCCGCGGATCGCGCCTCCAGCTCACCTCGCCCCGCGCGTTGTCGACCCGGAGGCCCATCCCCGTGCGTGACGCTCGCGGGCCCTTCACTCCTCCGAGAGGTTGGTCCCGAGGGAGAGGCGCTGCTGGACGGGCTCGAAGTTGTTCGGGTCCCAATGGGCGCGGCAGCGGGCCTCGTAGGCGTCCGTCTCGCCGACGAGGAAGCGGGCGTCCCGGTTGACGACGCGCTGGCTGCGGTCGCACGGGTTGCCGCACACCACGCAGATCGCAAGGTTCTTCGTGATGTACTCGGCGATGGCGAGCAGGTGCGGCATCGGCTCGAAGGGGCGGCCGAGGTAGTCGGTGTCGAGCCCGGCGACGATGACGCGCTTGCCCTCGTTCGCGAGCTTCTCGCAGATGGCGGGCAGATCGGGGCCGAGGAACTGGCCCTCATCGATGCCGACGACCATGGCGTCCCCCACGAGGGCGGGGATGTCCCCGGCCGTCTCGATGGAGAAGGACCGGAGCCGCTGCCCGGAGTGGGAGCCGACGCTGTCTTCGCTGTACCGGGCGTCGATCCCCGGCTTGAAGACGACGACGCGCTGGCGGGCGTACTGGGCGCGACGGATGCGCCGGATGAGCTCTTCGGTCTTCCCGGAGAACATGCAGCCGGTGATGACCTCGATCCAGCCGATGTCCTTGGGCATCAGGTGCGGGATCACGTCAGCTCCATGCGCGCACCGGAGCCCTCGAACCAGCGCATCACGCGCAGGGAGGCGCCCGCAGGGTCGGCCGCGGCCTCTCCGCCGAGGAGGGGCTGGGCGCGGGCGGCGTCGGTGCGCTCGGGATCCTCGGCGAAGCAGCGGAAGCCGACGTCCGCCGGGGTGAGGCGGCGGGTGGCCCAGGGGTTGAGCCAGGCGCGGACGCCCATCGCGAGGGAGACGGCGGGACGGCGGTCGAGGAGGACGAGCCCGGAGACGTTGGCGTAGAGGGGGTCCCGGAAGACGCACACGCTGCCGGAGCCGCTGAACTCGACCTCGGAGACGCCGTCCTCGCGGCCGATGCGCCGCGCGCGCCCGTAGAGGAAGTCCCGCAGGTAGCCCTGGTTGACCGACCACGCCTGGTCCGCCACGCAGGCGACGAGGAGCGGCACGCCCCGCTCGGCGGAGGCGACGTGACGGTCGAGCTCCTGGACGACCCGCGGCTCGAGGACCTCGAGGGTGCGGTGCGCGTAGAAGGGGCCGAGCGTGAGCGCCACGGGGGACTGCCGCGCCTTCGCGCGCTCGCCGGTGAGGCAGAACTCGAGCGAGATGTTCTCGTCTTCGTAGGCGGCGTACCGGCCCTCCCACTGCCCGCTCGACACTTGGCTGAGCCAGAGGTCGATGGCGCGGCGGATGGGTTCGGGATTGAAGTCGTGCGGGAGCCAGCGGCGGACGAGCACGGCGAAGCGCTGCCGGGAGCTCACGCGCGCGAGGGCCTCGACGAGGCGGCGGCGCGTCTCCTCCTCGCCGCCGGGGCGGGTCTGGTGGAGGAACGCGAGCACGGAGAGCATGACGGGCGAGGAGGCCGAGCGCGTCAGCTCGATGCGGGGGCCGGGCCGGTGGAGGGCGGTGGCGCGCCAGCCGGACGGCTCGAGGGCCGCGAGCGCGGAGACCTCGGCGTACCCTTGGAAGAAGCGCCGGTTCTCGACGGATCCCAATAGCTCCGCCACGCGACCCTGGACGGGGTCACCGAGGCGGCCCACGACGCGTGCGAGACCTTCACGGAGGCCGTCACCGTCGGGAGCACATAGCTGTTTGAGGTAGCTGTGTCCCGCCCCGGGCATGCGCCGGAGGTCCGCGACCAGCCGTTCCGGAAAGAGCTCCAAGCTCGCTCACCCGAGGACGGCCGCGTCTAACGCCGGCACCGTCCGGCGACAAGCACGCCGGCCGACAAGACCCAACGTTCGACCGGCCTACGCCCGAGCCCGCGCCGCCCTCAGAAGGCGTCGGGGTCCGTGGGGGCACTCCCGACGCTCCAGGCCTCGACGGCGTACGGCACGCGGGTCGCGACGTCGATCTCCACGGGGCGCCACGCGCTCGCGATCTCGCCGGGGGAGGCCGTCCAATAGCGCGGGAGGTCCTCGCCGACCCACACCTGGAGGACGGCGCCGGAGTCGGCGAGCGCGCTGGAGTCGGCGTCGGAGCGGTTGTCGTTGTCGAAGACGGTGAGCCGCACGTCGCCCTCGGCGGCGAGGCTGCCGATCCACGCCGTCTCGGGCCCCTGGCCGTCGAGGTCGGTGCGCTCCATCCACGCCTCACGATCCGCCTCGTCCGCGCGCTCGGGGTGGGAGGGGGCGCCGGTCCAGAGGTGGTACTGGCCGGTGCCGTCCGCGCCGGAGATGCCGCCCTTGAGCGGGGCCGAGACGTGGAGATCGAGGTCGAAGGGGGCCTCTCCCCAGGTGACGCTCGCGCGGAGCTCGTCGGCGCCGACCGGGGGCCCGACGAGCCCGACGGCGCGCCCGCCCGCGCCGGTGAGGAACGCGGGGAAGCGCGCGGGGCCGTAGCCGGTGACCGCGCCGGCGGTGACGGTGTACATCCCGGCCTTGTCCGCCTCGAAGAGGAACTCGCCGGTGGATCCGGTCTCGGTCTCGTCGACCACGGGGTCCTCCGGGCGCGCGTTCCAGCCGGCCTGGAGCGTGAGCGGGACCTTCGGCACCGGCGACCCGGTCTGCGCGTCGAGCACGCGCCCGGTGACCAGCGCGGCGTCGGTCTCCTCGGCCAACTGCACGGTCGCGAGGGTGCGCGACGTCGCGTCCCACGTCTGCACGGGGCCCGCGCGGAGCGTGGTGACGTCGGGCGATCGGAGGTTCACCTCGAAGGTGGCGCGGCCCTCGGCGTGGCCCGACGCGCGCACGAGCGCGACGAGCACGTTCCCGTCGAGGTTCGTGCCCTCGAGCGGCGCGCGCCACGCGCCGTCGCCGTTGGTGCGGACCTGCGCCACCAGGGCCCCCTCCCCCGTCGCCACGAGCACCGTGGCCCCGGAGACGGGGGCGCCGTCCTCCCCGACGACGCGGCCGTGGACCTCGACCCAGTAGCCCTCGATGCCGACGGGAGCGCAGCCGGCGAGCAATGCGAACAGGAATAGCCTCACGACGCTCTCCGCCGCGCGGCGGCCGCGACAAGCAGGAGGAGCGCGGGCGAGAGCGTCGGGATCGCGCCGGGGCTCCGGCACCCGCACGCCGTCGGGGGCAACGCGTCCGCCCGGGCCACGCCGGCGCCGTAGGTGTCGTCGTCGCCGACGGGGCCGACGTCGCGGGCGTGCGCGCGCAGCCATGTCCGGAAGACCTCGGGTTGGCCCTGGCGGTTCGACGCGTCCACCCAGAGGGCGGCGAGCCCGGAGACGTGGGGTGCGGCCGCGCTGGTGCCGGTGAAGGGCGTGTAGCGGCCGGTGGAGGTGTACACGCCGGTCGGCGCGACGACGTCGGGCTTCGTACGCCCGTCGTTCGTGGGGCCGCGGCTGGAGTAGTCGGGCGCGAGGCCGTCCACGATGGCGCCGACGGAGATGCCGCCGCGGGTGTCGCCGGGGAGCGTGAGGTCCTCCGTGTTCGTCCACTCCGCGGCTTCGAGCGTGTAGGGCGCGTAGAGGTAGCCCTCGAGGCCGAGCGGATCCACGCCCTCTTCGCCGCCCACGATCACGGCGGTGACGAGCTCGGAGCAGTCGGTCGCGAGGACGGACTCGTAGGGGTCGTCGTCGCCGTCCTGGGGCTCCTGCGCGCGGCCGCACTCGGTGCCGTCCTCGTTGTAGAGCACCAGGTCCAGGTCGGTCGCGGCGGCGCCGAAGGGCTCGGACCAGCGCAGGCTCACGCGGGCGAAGCCGCCGGAGGTCCACACCTCGGTCGCCTCGGCCCCCGCGAGCGTGATCCCCCCGCCCGGGGCGCGCGCGAGGGCGCCCACCCGGTACTTGTCGTTCTCGTTGCCCGCCGCCCCGACGTAGATGATGCCCTCCTCCACCGCGGCCTCGACCGCGCGCGTCACGTAGCTGTAGCCGTCCGCGTGCGCCGTGTTGTCGAAGCCGATGGAGGCGTTGATCACGTCTACGTGCTGCTCGACGAGCCACTGAAGGGCCTCGACGTACTCGACCTCCGTGCCGAAGGTCGCGAGGTAGTACGTGGCGCCCGGAGCGAAGTCGTAGACGATCTCGGTGACGGCGGTGCCGTGGGTGGCGGCCTCCACGCTCCCGCGCGTGAAGTCGGTGACCGGCTCGGGGGGGACCTCCTCGTCGTCGTCCACCTCGGGGTCGCCCGCGGCCTCGTCGTAGCGGGCGAAGCCCACGTCGAGGATGCCGACGCGGACGCCCGTGCCGTCGTAGCCCTCGGCGCGCCAGTCCATCTCCATCGTGTCGGCGTAGCCGCTGGAGACGAAGCGCTCCTTCGCCTCGGCGATCCACGGCTCCCGCACCCGGCGCACGCCGGGGAGCGCGGCGACCTCGCGGAGCCGGCCGTAGGGGACGTGGGCCTGCACGCGGTCTCCGGCGGCGGCCTCCACGTCGATGCCGAGGGCGTCGAGGCGGTCGAGCAACGCGTCGGGGTCGTCGGACTCGACGGTGACGGAGAGGCCGTCCACCGGGGGCGGTGAGGGGCGGGCGAGGCGGAAGACGTCGACGTCGCCGGTGTCCGCGAGGCGGGCGGCCGCGCGCAGGGGCCCCGAGAGGCGCGCATCGGCGGCATCCATGACGAGGGGGGCCCCGAGGGCGGCGGTGCACAAGAGCACGAACATCCCGCGCAGCGTAGCCAGGAGGCGGCGCCGTCGGGACACCGCGCGCAACGCGCCCGGCGCTCGCCCGAAGGCGGAGACCCGATGGGTAAGTATTCCCGGTAGGTTGCGACCGATCCCCTGAGTCGCATTCTACAGGCCCATGCGCGCCGACGCGAGCCCGCGCACCTGGACGCGCCGTAGGTCAGGGGTCGGCAGCGGTTGTCGCCGGAGGCCCGTCCACGGAGGAGGCGGGCGCGTTGGCCGCCCGCAAGGCCGTGGGGAAGCCGATCTTCGCGGCGTCGGACGCCGACTCGAGCGTCGCGAGGAGGGCGCGCGCCTCTGGCGTCTGGAGGGAGCCGCCCTCGCCGATGCGGAGCACCTCGGTGTCGACGCACGCGGTGGACGCGGGATCCACCGAGAGGATCTCCTCGCAGAGGATCTGGAGGACGAGCAGCGACGGCGGCGGGAGCGTCGGCTCCCGGTGGCCCTTGCCGCCGATGCCGGGGCCGCCCTTCCCCGGGCCCCCCTTCCCGCCGCGCCCGCCCGGGCGGGGACCACCCATGCCCGGACCGCTCGCCCCCCCCTGGGGACCTCCCGGCGGCCCCGCCGCGCCCTCCCCGGCGCCGCCCGCGCCCGCGGCCCCCGCGCCGGGCATCCCCGCTGCGGCCGTGCGGCCGTCCTTCGCGCCCCGCATCG
The DNA here is from genome assembly GCA_903959175.1 of uncultured Pseudomonadota bacterium. Classification (GTDB taxonomy): domain Bacteria; phylum Myxococcota_A; class UBA796; order UBA796; family SXON01; genus CAJBVW01. The sequence goes on along the minus strand of CAJBVW010000590.1, from coordinate 12,160 downwards.
GGTGCTTGCGCTCCGGGAAGTACTTCTCGGGGTCCTGCGCGAACACGATGGTGCGCAGCTCGGCGAGCGACACGGCGCCGTCCTTGTCGACGTCGATCTCGACGAAGGTCGGGCCCTTGAACGCGACGCGCGCGTACTCCTCGGCGGTGACCTTCCCGTCGGCGTCGGTGTCGAGCCGCGCGAGCGCGGGGGCGAGCACGGAGTCGTCGGTGAACGTCGCCCCGGTCGAGCCGGTCGGCGCGGAGGTGCAGGCGAAGAGGAGCAGCAGGGGGCTCATTCCTTCACGTCCCAGTAGCCGTGCTCGCGCAGGCTCTTCTTGAGCGAATCGGGCAGCTCGTCCCGCTTGCCCGGCGGGGGCGGCGGAGGCGAGAGCGTGCGTAGCCAGCCCACCATCGCGGTGCGCATCGCGGTGCGCTCCGCGTCGGGGAGGCCCGCCGTGGCGACGAAGCCGGGGCCGTCGATGCGCGCGGCCTCCACGAGGTCGGGGAGGAGCGGCTGGGAGGCAGAGAGGCCCATGTACGACAGGCGCCCCGAGAGGCCCCGCATCGTGACGGTGCGCATGAGCTCGGTGCCCTCGGTGTAGACGTACTCGCGACCGGCGAACGCGCCGCCGTGGAGCGCCGCCGCGAAGGACTTCCCTTGGATGCGCGCGGGGGGCGTCGCGCCCACGATCTCGAGGATCGTCGGCATCACGTCGACCAGCTCCACCAGCCCCTTCACATGGCGCCCGCCGCCCTCGCCGTGGGGCATGCGGACCATCAGCGGGACGTGCGTCTCCTCGTCGTTCGCCTCGCAGCAGTGCCCGAAGACGCCGTGCTCGCCGAGCTGTTCGCCGTGGTCGGAGAGGATGATGACGATGGCGTCGTCGAAGACGCCGCGGGACTCGAGCCCCCCGAGGAAGGAGCCCACCATCGTGTCTGCGTACGAGATGGCGCCGTCGTAGACGGACCGGACGAAGGCGAGATCCTCCTCAGAGACGGGGTGGGCCTCGCCCCGGAGGGTGGACGCCGCGATCTCGGCGGTGCGGCGCTTGCCCTCGGCCGAGCGCGGGCGGAGCTGGCGCTCGAAGGAGCGCATGAGCGCGTCAAAGTCGGGGTAGAGCACGCCGTCCACGATGCGCTCGGTGGCGGTGCGCACGGCCACTTGCCCCTGGTTGTCGGCCCGCGCGTCGGCGTGCGAATAGCCGAACGGCGGCGGCCGCAGGTACGGCGAGTGGGTGTCGTACCCGTGGACGAAGAGGAAGTACGGCTTGTCCTTCGGCGCCGTGTCCAGCCACGAGAGAGCCATCGGACCGCTGTGGTAGAACGAGCCGAAGTCGCGGGAGACCTCGTAGGTGTCGAAGCCGGCGTTGAGGCCGCGGACGGGGTGGAGGTCGCCTCCCCCGACGAAGGCCGCGGTCTGGTAGTCGTAGAGCCCGAGGAGCTGCGGGAGCCGAGGTTGGTCGGGCGGGATGTACGGCATCCGATCGGGGCCCACCTGCTCGGTGGGGTAGCGGCTCGTGAACAGGCTCGAGTGGGACGGCGCCGTCTGGACCGCCTGGCTGTACACGTTGTCGAAGACGACGGCCTCCTTGGCGAAGGCGTCGAGGTTGGGCGTGAGCCCGTCGGGGTTGCCATAGGCGCCGATGCGGTCCGCGCGGAACGTGTCCATCGAGAGGAGCACGATCGGCGGGGGCCCTCCCGCGGTCGCGGCCGGCTCCGCGCGCGCCCCGCACCCGACGAGGGAGAGGGCGGAGAGCCCCACCACGGCGAAGCCAACGGACGATGGACCCAGCGTGCGTGTCATGCGCGACACCTTGTCACCTGGGGCCGCGTGCCGTCAATCGCCGCGGGCGACGTCCCCCGCCGGTCTCGATGCCGACGGCGCCCGGCGTCGTGCCGCGCCCCCGTCTGATCTACACTTCGTCGGAATGTCCGCCACGATGCCACCGACGTCCCCGACCGCGAGCGCGCGCGCGTGACCTTCACCGAGCTTGCGTTCCTTCCGTTCCTGGCCATCGTGTTGCCGGTCTACTGGGCGATCGGGGACCGGACGCGACAGAACGCGTGGATCCTCGCCGCAAGCCTGCTCTTCTACGGGTGGCGCACCCCCTGGTACGTCCTCCTCCTCGCGGGGACGGCGCTGATCGACTACCTCACGGCGCGTGGGATGGAGCGCTGGCCGGCGCGCAAGGGGTGGATGCTCGGCATCAGCCTCGCGACCAACCTCGGCCTGCTCGCCTGGTTCAAGTACCTGGACTTCTTCGTGGAGAACGCGGCGGCGCTGCTCGACGCGCTCGGCGTGGCGCACGTGCTCTCGCCCCCCGGCGTCCCTCTCCCCGTCGGCATCTCGTTCTACACGTTCCAGACGATGGGCTACGCCATCGACTGCTGGCGCGGGGACACCCGCCCGCGCCGCAGCCTCCTCGACTACGCCACGTTCGTCACCTTCTTCCCGCAGCTCGTGGCGGGCCCGGTCGAGCGCGCCAACGGGCTGCTCCGCGAGGTGGAGTCGGAGCGACGCTTCGGGTGGCCGATGTTCGTCTCGGGCGTCGGGCTCGCCCTCTGGGGCGCGGTGCAGAAGGTGGTCGTGGCCGACACGCTCGCGCTGTACGTCGACAGCGTGTTCGCGATGCCCTCCCCCTCCGCGCCGCTCGTCGCGGCCGCCACCGTTGGCTTCTCCGCCCAGATCCTCGCGGACTTCGCCGGGTACTCCGACATGGCGCGCGGCCTCGGGCGCATGCTCGGCTTCGAGCTGATGGAGAACTTCCGCGCGCCCTACCTCGCGCGCTCTCCCTCGGAGTTCTGGGGCCGGTGGCACATCTCGTTCTCGACGTGGATCCGCGACAACGTGTACGTGCCGCTCGGGGGCGCGCGCCACGGCCCGCGGCGCCGCGTCGTCGCCACCTGGGTCGCGATGCTCGCGAGCGGGTTCTGGCACGGCGCCGCCTGGCACTTCGTGGCCTGGGGCGCGTGGCATGCGGCCGTCCTCACGGGGTGGCGCGCGCTCGCGCCGCGGGTGCCGCGCACCTTCGCGGAGAGCCCCCTCGGGCGCGCCGGGGCCCTCGGCCTCACGCTCCTCTGCGTGCAGTTCGGCTGGCTGCTGTTCCGCGAGGACTCCCTCGTGCGCGTCGGCGGCTGGCTCACCCGGAACCCGCTCGCGGCGCCGTGGGAGGAGCAGGTCGGCGCGGTGATGGTGCTCTCCGTCGCGCTCGCGGGGGCCGCGGTCCTCGGCTTCGGCGGCGCGGTTCGGCGACGCTGGCCGGCCGACGCCGTCCCCCTGCCCGCGCGCACCGCGCTCTGGGCGTGCGGCACGCTCGCCGTCCTCCTCTTCTCGCGGGATGTCCACCGGGACTTCCTGTACTTCCGGTTCTGACGTGAACACCGCGTTGCGCGCAGGCATGAGCTTCCTCGGCGTCCTCGGCGCCGGGCTCGCGGTCGCGTTCGCCCTGGACCACGCCCACCCGGACGGGCTCGAGCGGCGGCTGGACGACGTGATCGCGCGCTCCACCGGCGAGGTGGTGGTGCTCGGCAGCTCCGTGACCCTCTCCGCGATCGACCCGGAGGCGCTCGGCACGGAGCTCGGGCTACCCGCGAACGCCGCGCGCGTGCTCGCCCTCGAGGGCACCGGCCCGGCGGTGTGGCTCGCGACCTACGCGCACGCGCGGCGGGAGGGGCTCGTCCCGCGCGTCGTGCTCCTGTACGTGCCCGTGAACATGGTGTGGATCCCGGACGCCCTGGCCGACATGGAGCTGGCCCTCCTCTCCGCCCTCGATGCGCCCCCCGCCGCGTGGGCGCTCGCGCGCACGGAGCGCTCGCCGCTGCGGATCCGGGCGGACGAGCTGCGCTTCCGCGGCCGCGACGCGCTGCTCGAGGCGATCTCGGGCTGGGCGGCGGAGCTCGCGTGGCCCGCCGCGCGCGACGCCCACCGCCACGCCTCCACGCGCGCCCGCGCCGCGCTCTTCGAGGACCACACGCCGAACGAAGCCGCGGCGCAGGCCAAGCGCCTCGACGGCGCCGGCGCGTCCGCGCGCACCGGGTTGACGCGGCCCGACGTCATCGACGCGCTCGTGGCCGCCGCGCGCGCCGACGGCGCCCGGCTCGTCGTCGTCCAGCCGGCGCAGAGCCCCGCGGACCTCCGACGGCCGTGCGGACCGGCGGTGCTCCTCCCCGAGCTGGAGGCCCACCTCGACAGCGCGCGGGTGGACCTCCTCGACCTCGCGACGAGCCTCCCCGACGTCGGCCTGTTCCGCACGCACCACCACCTCACACACGAGGGCGCGTCGCGGCTGACCGCCACGCTCGCCGCGGGCCTGCGCGCGATCCACGCCACCACGACCTCCACGGACACCCCCGCCCGACGCTGGGTGGCGCCCTGCCCCCAGGGCAGCCGGTGACGACCGGCCCTACGACCCCGTGACGCGGCGGATCCACCCGAAGAGCCCGGCGGGCCGAGGCGTGGCGCCGGGCTCGGGGACGGGAAGCGCCTGCGTGGGCGCGCGCGCGGCGACGCCCACCGCGCGGCGCGCCGCGAGGGTGCCGGGCTCGAACGTGGCGACCACGGCGCCGTCGGTGACGAGGTAGAGACGGCGCGAGAGCACCGCGCCGCCATTACGCGCCACCACGTCGTAGATCGAGCCGCCGAGCGACTCCAACAACGCGACGGAGACCGGGTGCGGCGGCGCCACGAGGAGGCGCCCGGGCATCGGGACACACACGACGAGCTGGGCCGAGCCGAGCGCGTCCGCGAGGCTGCGCATGCGCGCCGACGAGAGGATCCACTCTGCCGCGCCGGGGCCGTCGTAGTCGCGCACGACGTGACCGGACGAGGCAGGTACGGTGCGGAACGGGGGGTTCACGCGGTCGGGATCGACGCCGCCTGCCCCGCTGCTCACGACGGGGGTGTCCCTGGGGGCGCCGGTGAAGAGCGGGCGGGCGTCACCGGGCCAGTCGTGCGGGCGGAGCGTGGGGAGGCCGTCGGTGGACGGGGCCACCTACCCGCCCTCCGCCGCGATGCAGTAGTCGGCGCCCCACGTCACGTCGCCCTGATCGAGCGCGCGGGCGCGCAGCTCCTCGATCGCCGCCACCATCGTGACGCGCAGCGCGTCGTCGCGGAGCAGCTTCGTCTTGCGCAACGCGACGTCGAGCTGACCGTTGACGAAGCGCGCGCCGATGCGGTTGGGGAAGTCCTTCGCGTCCACGATGCGGTAGCCGGCGCGCTCGAGCCACTTCGTCACGATGGCGCGCGGGTACTCGCGGTAGCAGCGGTGCCCGGCGAGGAGGATGCACGCGTCGCGCATGCGGCAGACCTCGTCCAGGACGCTGCCGTCCCGCGGCTGGGGCTCCAGGCCGACGAGGTAGACGCGGCCGCGCACATGGGGGCGCAGGCGCTCGAGGTAGTCGTACTGGAAGAACGGCGCGTGGCCGTCGATGGCCCCGATCACGTAGTCCACCAGGACCTGATCGAAAGACTCGCCGAACAGGAGCGCGGGGTCGGTCCACTGCCCGAGCAGCACGCGGGCCTTCGGCGCGACCTCGCGCAGGGAGTTCATCCGCCAGGCCTCGACCGTCACGGCGGTCACCGAGCGCGCCGGGAGCGTGCCGACCCAGCCGAGCGAGTGGTCGCCCGTGCCCGCGTCGAGGACGTCCCCCCAGCTCGGGCCGTTGATCTTTTCGAACCACTGGAAGAGCGCGTCTTCGCGCCGCACCGGAGGCATCACGCCTCGGCCGCGAGGACGGAGACGGCGCGCTTCTTGCCGGCGCGGAGGAGGCCGGGAGCGGACATCACCGCGTCGATGGTGGCGACCTTGTCGGATCCGATGGAGATGCCACCGCCCTCGATGAGGCGGCGCGCCTCGCCCTTGCTCTTGGCGAGGCCGGAGGCGACGAGGAGGTCGACGACGGGGGCGGGCAGCACCGCAGCGTGCTCCGGCACGAGCACGTCCCGCCCGTGGACGATGGCGGTGGCCTCGTCCGCGAGCAGGCGCTTGGCGGCCCGGATGTCGCCGCGCACGGCGTCTTCGATCTGCTCCAACGGCAGGAACGTGAAGAGCTTGAGGAACTTCTCCACGTCGCGGTCGTCGCAATTGTACCAGTATTGGTTGTAGTCGAACGGCGAGACCTTCTCCGCGTCGAGCCACACCGCGCCGGCCACGGTCTTGCCCATCTTGGCGCCGGAGGCCGTCGTGAGCAGCGGGGTCGTGAGGCCCCACGCCTGCCCGCCCTCGACGCGGCGGATGAGGTCCGCGCCGCTGATGATGTTGAACCACTGGTCGCCGCCGCCGACCTGGAGCACGCAGCCGAAGCGGCGGTAGAGCTCGAGGAAGTCGTAGGACTGGAGGAGCGGGTAGTTGAACTCGAGGAAGGAGAGGCCCTGGCCGCGCTCGAGGCGCTGCTTCATGCTCTCGGCCTTGACCATCACGTTGACAGAGAAGTGGCGGCCGATGTCGCGGATGAACTCGACGTAGTTGAGCTTCATCAGCCAGTCGGCGTTGTCGACCAGCGCGCCCGGCGCGAACTTCGCGAGCTGGGCCGCGATCTTCGCCTTGTTGGCCTCCATGCGCTCGGGCGTGAGGAGCTCGCGGGTCTCGTCCTTGAAGCTCGGGTCACCGACCTGGACGGTGCCGCCGCCCACCACGGGGATCGCGACGTGGCCCGCGCGGTGGAGGTTGGCCATCGCCATGACCTGCACGAGGTGGCCGACGTGGAGGCTGTCCGCGGTGGGGTCGAAGCCGACGTAGAAGGTGACCGGCCCCTCGTCCATGCGCTTTCGGAGGGCGTCCTCGTCGGTGCACTGGTTGAAGAAGCCGCGGGCCTTGAGGATGTCGATGGCGTTCACGAGGTCTTCCCGAGGGTGCTGCGGAGGGAGCGGCGGCGGCGCGCGAGGAGCCCGAGCGGCGCCAGCCAGAGGAGGGACGAGGCCTTGCCGCCCTTGCAGCAACCCTGGTCGATGTCGTCCACGACGTCGGCCGGGCCGGCCTGGACGGGGAGCGGGGTCTCGTAGTTGCCGGTGTTCTGGGGGTCGTGGTGGATGCTGGCCCAGCCGATGGCCTGGTCCGCGCGGCCCTTCGTGTGCCACGCGAAGAGGTTGCCCTCGCGGGTGGAGACCACCACCTCGAGGTAGCCGTCGCCGTCGATGTCACCGACGGCCGGGCTGCCCAGGATCCAGTTGCCGGTGAACTTGGGCCAGCCGTCAGGCTCGTTGCCCTCGGCGTCCCAGGCGTGCAGGAGGTACCCGGCGCTGCCCATGACGGCCTCGGCCTTGTTGTCGCCGTCGAGGTCCGCGATGGCGGGCGCGACGAGGAACTGGAGGTCCTCGATCTGGCGCGGCCACCCGGGGAGCTGCTCGCCGGTGGCGCCGTCCCACGCGGCCACGACGTTTTGCCAGTCGATCGCGCTGAAGAGCGGGAGCGCGATGAGGTAGTAGGCGCCGGCCCCGGCCATGACGTAGTCGGGCACGCCGTCCCCCGTCATGTCGCCGAAGGCGGGGTTGTTCGTCATCTGGACGAAGCTCGGCTGGTTCGTGTTCGTGCCGGGCCCGAACGTCGAGGAGACGAAGCCGAGGTCGAGCGCGATGGTGGCGTCGTGATTGTAGAGCGGCGTCTGCCCGAGCATGATCGCGCTGGAGATCTCGAGGTCCCCGTCGCCGTCGAGGTCCGCGAAGGCCATGGACGCGGGGTGCCCCTCGCCCACGACCGGGAGGAGGCCGGCTTCGTTGATGAGTCCGGACTCGACGAGGGGCCAGCCGTCTTCGAGGACGCCGCTCACGGCGTCGAACAGGTAGCTGATGGAGGCGTCCCCGCCGTCCACGGCCTCGTTCGTGCCGAGCCCGATCTCGACGGCGCCGTCGTTGTCGACGTCGCCTACGGTGGGGCTGGCGATGATGCGGGTGCCGGCCTCGCCGCACAGCTCCGGCGCGCAGACCTCGATCGGGTACGGGCCCCAAGGCGCGCCCGCGGCGTCCCAGACGTAGAGGCGCTGGTCCATCGCGGCGACGATGATCTCGAGGGATCCGTCCCCGTCGAGGTCGTAGAGGGTGGGCGCCCCGCTGATGCCGTTGTCGTAGGTGTGGGTGCGGTCGAACTCGTCGGGCTCGCGGCCCTGGATCTGGACGGGGAAGCCGCTGACGGCGGAGCCGTCGTCATGCCAGGCGTACACGGCGCCGGAGGCGGTGCCGACGAGGACCTCGGGGGCGCCGTCCCCGTCGAGGTCTCCGACGGCGGCGGTCGCGATCGTGCCGTCGTGGAGCTCGGGGAGCACGCCGTCCGCGTAGACGGCGGCGTCGGGGTGGAGGCGCGGGGAGACCGCGGTGCGGACCGGCCAGCCGGGAAGCTCGTCGCCGGCGCCGGTGAAGGCGTGGACGCCGCCGGAGGCGTCGGCGATGACGATCTCGTAGACGCCGTCATCGTCGAGGTCCGCCAGGATCGGAGACGACTCTCCAGACGTGCCGAGCGCGATCGGGAAGCCCTCGACCATGTCGGGGTCGGGGTAGACGAAGAAGGTCTTGCGGAGCTCGCCGGCGCGGCCGTCGGCGTCCGTCACGGTGACGCGCACGGTGATGGCGGGGGCGAAGACGCGGTCCATCCGCTCGAGGATCGTCTCGTTGCGGTCGGCCTCGCGCATACTCTCCACGTCGATCGTGGACAGATCGAGCGTGGCGAGGGTGCCCTCGAAGCGGGAGGTGCCCGAGCCGCTGGAGAGCTCGGTCCACGCGCGCGGATCGTCTCCCACGCCGTAGTCCACCGTGTAGGTGTAGGACGCCGACCGATCCGCCGCGACGTAGCCCTCGATCGCGAGGGTCCCGACTGAGGGATCGATGGTCTCGAACCAACCGGGGCTCGCGACGTCCATCGTCGGCGGGATGTCGAGCGCGGCGACACGCTCGACGGCGCGGCCGGCGTTGATGCGGCCGTAGCCGAAGAAGGGATCCCAGCCCTCGCCCGAGGGGTAGGTCGAGGCGCGCTCGGTGTCCTCGGCGGAGAGGTGGATGTCGTCGACCGAGGTGACGAGGACCTGGTAGACCTCGTCCGCGGTGAGGGTGAGGCCGGCGTCCCGCGCCGCGGAGTGGACGAGCCCGACCGTGCCCGTCGTGATGGCGACGGCGCCCGTGGCGCACGCGGGGGAGTCCGCCACGAAGGTGATGCGGGGCCCGTAGTTGTTGCAGTTCAGGAAGTTGAAGTAGCTGAACACCCCGTTGTTCTCGTCCTCCGTGTTGGAGCGGACCGAGTGGACGAAGAAGATGCCGTCCAACATCGCGGGGAAGTTGTGGTGGTAGGCGTTCTCGTCCCCCGCCGCGCCGACGATGTTCACGCCGCGCTCCCGCGCCCACTTGACCGCCGCGCGCGTGAGGTCCGGGTTCGAGAGGGCGCCCACCGCGAGGTTGAGGCCGACGGCGCCGCGCTCCACGGCGTAGGCGATGCCGAGCGCCGTGCGGCCGCCCTCCGTGACGAAGGTGTCCCCGATGCGAACGGGAAGGACGGCGCAGTTCGGGCACTGGCCGATGGAGCCGTTCTCCTCGTCCCCGCCCTCGGCCGCCATGTCCTCGACCACGCCGGAGCCGTGGGTGCCGAAGCCGTCGCTGAACTCGTGGTACGGGTCGTTGTCGTTGGCGAAGAAGTCCCAGCCCGCGATGTCGTCGACGTAGCCGTTGCCGTCGTCGTCGACGCCGTCGGAGAACGTGGCGAGGATGTCGGACACGTCGAGGCGGTCGGCGGCGAAGCTGCGGCCGGCGTCGATCGCGACGCGGGGATCGGCCGCGTAGTCCTGGATGTTGACGATGCCGTTGCCGTCGATGTCCCAGACCGTGGCCTCGCCGCCGCCGGCGGCCTGCGGCTTCGGGAGCTCATCGTGGTTCAGCAGGATCTTGTTGGCGTAGCCGCGGTCTCCCCAGTCAAAACCGGAGTCGAGGACGGCGAGGATCACGTCCGTGCGGCCGGTGGTGACGCGCCAGGCGCGATCCGCGGCGTTGCCCGAGCCCAGCGTCAGCTCTTCCGGGCGCACGGTGGTGCGCGAGCCGTCCGGCACGTAGCTGATCTGCCACCACTCTTCGTCGAGGTCGGACGGGCAGAGGTCCTCCCGGTCGATCTCCCCGCACTCGGGGTAGGTCGGGAGCGGCAGGACGGCGCTCGCGCGGTCGGCGACCGCGAGCAGCAACAGGAGGGTGGACATCCGGCCTCGGGAGCGAAGGCGCATGCTAACCGGGTCCGCCGACGACAACGGGTTGCACAACCTTGACACCCCCGTTGTTGCCCCAGCGCGAACCCGGCCGTACAACTCCGCACCATGCAGATCCGCATCTCGCATCACTTCCCCGTCGCCCCTCGGGCGTACTGGGAGGGCACGCGCGGCCAGGACTTCGACGACAAGCTCGCTGCGGCGAGCGACATCGACGTGACCGTGCTCGAGCGCCGCCGGGACGGCGCGCGCACGCACGACGAGCTGCGCGTCTCCCCGAAAAAGGAGCTCCCCGCCCTCGCCCAGCGCGCGCTCGGCTCGGCCCGCTTCTCCTACGTGCAGATCGTCGACAGCGACGACGACACGATGACCACCACCTGGAAGGTCCTGACCGACGTGATCCCCGACAAGGTCACCTGCTCGGGCACCTCGCGCGTCATCCCCACCGCGGACGGCGGCTGCGAGCGCATCATCGAGGGCGAGATCCGCGTGAGCGTTCCCCTCGTGGGCGGCACCATCGAGAAGATCGTGCTCGAGCAGCTCGAGAAGAGCTACGAGCGGGCGGCCGAATTCATCCGCCGCCACCTCCAGGGAGCCTGATCATGGACCTCGCGTCGCTCCTGCTCCTCACTACGGTCGGCGCCGGCTACGGCGTCCCGGTTGACGGCTACCCGAGCAAGGCCGAGCGCCAGCTCGTGCTCTGGACCAACGCCGCGCGCGTGGCGCCCGCCGAGTTCGAGTCCGAGTACTCCGGCTGCACCCTCGACGACTTCACGGACGACGAGAAGGTCGCCAAGAAGCCCCTCTACATCGACCTCGCGCTGACGGAGGTGTCGCGTTGGCACACCGAGCAGATGGAGGAGAACGGCTGTTTCCAGCACGAGAGCTGTGACGGGAGCAACGCCGCCTTCGCGGAGCGCATCGCCGACTACTACACCGAGTCCGGGTACATCGGCGAGAACATCGCGATGGGCACCACCGACTCCCGCTACGCCGTCATGGGCATGTGGATGTGCTCGAGCGGCCACCGCGCCAACATCATGACGGGCGACTACAACGAGATGGGCCCGGGCATCTCGGGGAGCTACCTCACGCAGGACTTCTCCGCCGGCACCCTCTCCGAGGGCGAGCCCCCGGTGCGCATGGCGGTGGACGACGGCAACGGCGCCTTCTACGCCGACTGGGCCGACGACGACGCGCCCGCCGCCCTCCAGATCGTGATCGAGGGCATCGCCACCGACATGGCGCTCGCCTTCGGCGAGGCCGAGCAGGGCATCTACGAGGTGGAAGCCGAACAGTCCCAGGACGGCGGCTGCCAAGCCTGGTACGCCTACTGGGAGACCGCCTCCGGCGAGAAGGGCACCTTCCCCGAGGACGGGAGCTGGCTCCTCGGCGGCGACTGCGACGCCGACTGGACCGAGGCGCAGGCCCCCCGCGGCGGCCTCTTCGGCGACGTGCCGGAAGGCGACCTCAAGAGCGCGATGATGGGCGACGTGACGCTCGTCGGCTGCGCGACCGTACCCGGCTCGCTCGGGCTCGTGGGCGTGCTCGCGGCGGCCGCCGCGGGGCTCCGCCGCGGATCGCGAGCGCGTGGACGACGAGGTGACCTCGCTGATCCACCTCGCGCCTCGGGGCTCGACTAAAGACCCGGACGGGGGTTGACGCTCCGCCGGTGACGGAAGTCGTCCGCCAGCCTGACGGCCGTCCGACACTCCGATGGCGCCCCGCATGGACGAACGCCTCGAACGTCGCGGCACGGCGTATGCTCACCGCCGGGCTTCGTGTCCTGTGTCGTCGAGCTCCGGGGTGGCACGTCCAGAGGGAGCTCGAGGGCTTCCTCGGGTGCGGTGACCCGGTCAACGGCTTCGCGTGGGAGCCCTCCCTCACGTCGCGACGCGGCAGTGGGTTGTCACGGTGCCCTGGAAGCGCCGTTGGCTGCTCGCGCGGCGCCCCGAGCTGGCGAGCGGCGTCCACACCGTCGCCCTCCGGACCATCGAGCGGTGGTACGC
>CAJBVW010000589.1 GCA_903959175.1 uncultured Pseudomonadota bacterium | reverse complement strand
GGCGATGCGGGCGCGCAGGCGCTTCCCGCCCCGGGCGGCGAGCCAGCGGGCGGCGTCCGGGAGGGGGCCCGGATCCGCGAAGGGGGCGCGGAGGAGGGCCTCGAGGGGGTCGGCGGGCGGGGCGTCCAGGGCGGGCACGGGGCAGGGGACCCACGCGTCCAGGCCCCGGGGCGCCGCCGGGTGGGCGGGCACCCCGTCCAGCACGCTCGCGAAGCGCTCGCGCGCGTCGCAGTCGGGGAGGCCCGCGAGCGCCTCCCGCGCCGCCACGATCGCGGCGGCGTGGGCCTCGGCGTCGCCGCCCGCTTCCAGCGCGCGCCCGAGCGCGGCCGCCCAGCGGTCGAGGCCCGCGTGCGCGCCGTCGGGCACGTTCCCCGCGACCACCCCCGCGGCGACCGCCCCGCGCAGGAAGATCACCGCCTCGGGGACGCGCTCGGCGCCGAGGTCGGGCGTCGCGAGGAGCCGCACCGCGACCCGCCGGAGCAGGGCCTCGTCCCGCCGGGCGGCGTCCCGCACCACGCCGCCCGCCCGCCCCAGGTCCGCCGTGATCCACGCCGTGCGCGTCGTGTCGTCGGGCGCGCCGCGGTGGACGTGCTGGTTCCACCCCTCGACCAGCGTGATCCCGACCCGCCCGATCTCCTGCCACCGCCGCGTTCCCCAGCCGCGCGCCACATGCGCCACCACGGCGCCACCGAGCCCCGCGCGCGGGACGTCGGCCGCGGCGTCGGGGTGGGGGAGGCGCGCCCACGCGGCCGCGACCCGGTCACGGACCGGATCGAGGAGGGGCGCGAACCAGGGCGGCGCGGGCGTGGACACGACGCGGGACCTACCATGAGACGCCCGCGAGGGCCCGTTGCGGGCGGCGATCCGCCCGAGCGCTACGGGGTCGGCCCGTAGGGGTACGGGAGCCGTCGGCGGTCCCGCTCCTCCCATCCCGCGGCCTGCTGCCGCCGCCGGTCGACGCCGTCGAAGCCGGCGCGCGGGGAGGCATCGTGCCTGCCCGCCAGCGAACCGGGACCCGCGGGTCCGATGCCCGACGGGCGGCGCGCGTGCGGATCCCCGGGCCCCGAGGCGGCGGGGGCGTAGCCCTCCATCGGCTCATCGTCGCCGATGGGGAGCTCGTTGCGTTCGGTGTCGAAGGGGGTGTCGCCCCGGGTCGCGGAGGAGCCCGTGCGGTCGCGTCCATGTTGGCCCATACCCACTAGCTACGCACCCCGCCCGGGGTGCCCAGCGCGAGCGTGCGCCGAAGCGCCCGATCCGTCGTGCCTACCCGGTGGAGCGGGTGAGGAAGTCGACGAGGTCGAGCTTGGTCACGATGCCCTTGAGCGCGCGGTCCTCGCCGACGACGACGGCCACGAGGCCCTCGTTGAAGATCTTGGAGAGCAGGCCGACGTCGTCCGACTCTTCGACGGTGCGGACGTTGCGGAACATCACCTCGGCCACCTTGCTCGCGAGGGTGGCGCGGCCGTCGACCAGCTTCCCGAGCACGTCCGACTCGGTGAGGATGCCGACGAGACGGCCGTCCTCGACGACGGGGAGCTGGCTGATTCCCTGGCTCTTCATCAGCTTCACCGCCTCGGAGACGGTGTGGCCGTGCTCGGCGGTCACGAGCTCGCGGCGGGGGAGCGTGCGGAGCAGCTCGGCGACGGACGCGGCTTCCCAGCTGCGGTCGGCGAAGCCGTTGGCCCGCATCCAGCCGTCGTCCAGGAACTTCGTCATGTAGTTGCGGACGGAGTCCGGCGCGAGCGTCACGATGCGCTTGCCCGGGCCGTACTTCTTGCCCATCTGGACCGCGGCCCACACGGCGGAGCCGGCGCTGCCGCCGACGAGCATGCCTTCCTTGCGGATGAGGCGGCGGGCCATGAGGAAGGACTCGCGGTCCTCCGTCTTGACCCACTCGTCCACGAGGTCACGGTCGAGCACGTCCGGGATGAAGTCGTAGCCGATGCCCTCGACCTTGTAGCTGCCGATGGGGGACGGGCCGGCGAGGAGAGAGCCGACGGGGTCGACGCCGACGATGCGGCAATTCGGGACCTCTTCCTTCACGCGGCGGGCGATGCCGCTCAAGGTGCCGCCCGTGCCGGCGGTGAGCACGAGGATGTCGAGCTTGCCGTCGCACTGCTCGACGATCTCCCTGCCCGTGCCCTCGTAGTGGGCCATCGGGTTGTCGGGGTTGCCGTACTGGTTGAGGATGTGGGCGTTCGGCAGGATCTTCTGGAGCTGCTTCGCGACGCCGATGTGGCTCTCGGGCGCGTCGAACGCGGCCTCGGTCGGGGTGCGGATGATCTCGGCGCCGAGGGCCTCGAGGACGACCTGCTTCTCGCGGCTCATCTTCTCGGGCATCGTGATGACCATGCGGTAGCCGCGCACGGCGGCCGCGAGCGCCATGCCGATGCCGGTGTTGCCGCTGGTGGGCTCGATCAGGGTGTCCCCAGGCTTGATCCGGCCGGACTTCTCGGCCTCGAGCACCATGCGGCGGCCGATGCGGTCCTTCACGGAGCCGCCGGCGTTGAGGTACTCACACTTGACGAGGTACTCGCAGCCGGTCTCGCGGCCGATCGACCGGAGCCGCACGAGCGGGGTGTTGCCGATCGCGTCGAGGATCGAGTCTTTGATCTTGGAGGACGCTTGGTTTTCGGACATGGTGGAGCTCGTTGTGTACGGGGATACGGAAAGCGGTGAGCACCCTAACGCGTCCGGGGTGTGGGGCGCCCGCGCGACGGGGATGCCGGTGCGGCCGTTCGCGACGTGCTACACGCGCGTCGCTCGATGCGGAGGGCACGATGGCGGACGGCACCTGGGATTTCTATTTCACGCACGATGGCGAGGTGCCCCTCCTCGTCGCCCTCGACTTCGCGGTCGGGGCCGCGGCCCCCCTCGCCACCCACCCCGAGCGCCTCATCGTCTCCGTGAAGATGAGGGCCGCGATGGCGAACGGCCTCCGCTCCTCCGTCGAGGCCCCCGCGCTCTTCGACCTCGAGGACCGGCTCTCCCAGGTGCTCGAGGCCGCGGGCTGGAAGCCCGTGGGTCGCGTCGTCACCCGTGGTCGCACGGACTTCGTCTACTACGGCCCCGTCGGCGACCTACCGGAGCTGTCCCTCGGCGAGTACGACGACGCGACGCGCCTCGCCCACACCGACGCCGCCTGGGATCTCTACCGCAACTTCCTCTGGCCGGGCACCCGCGAGTGGCAGCAGATGTCGAACCGCCGCGTCGTGATGGAGCTGCGCTCGCACGGCGACAAGCTCGACGTCGCGCGGCCGATGGACCACCTCGCGCGCGCCGTCGACGAGGAGGCCGCCGCGGCCGCCGCCGCCGCGCTCACCGCCGCGGGCTTCGCGGTCAGCGGCGTCACGGAGACGGAGGACGGCACCTGGCGCGTCGCCTTCGCGAAGTCCGACGCCCCCACCCAGATGGACGCCGTCACCGCGGCCGTGCTCGACGCGCTCGAGGGCATGGACGACGTGGCCTACGAGGGCTGGGGTTGCGGCGTCGTGTCGGACGAAGTCGAACAGTAGTGTCCCCGCCCCGCGGCGCGCTCGCGGCCGGAGACCCGACCGGATAAGCCGGCGGCCATGCGTCACGAAAAGGTCGTCATCCTCGGGTCCGGCCCTGCCGGTCTCACCGCCGCTCTCTACGCCGCCCGCGGGGGCCTCGATCCGCTCGTGCTCGAGGGCATGCAGCCGGGCGGGCAGCTCACCATCACGACGGACGTCGACAACTACCCGGGCTTCCCCGAGGGCGTCCTCGGGCCCGAGCTGATGGAGCGCATGCGCGCCCAGGTCGAGCGCTTCGGCACCCGCTTCGAGTTCGACGAGGTCGAGTCCTGCGACCTCTCGGTGCGCCCCTTCCAGCTCACCACGGGCAACGGGCAGAAGATCGCGGCGGAGACCCTCATCATCGCCACGGGCGCCTCGGCCAAGTACCTCGGCCTCGAGAGCGAGACCCGCCTGCGCGGCTACGGCGTCAGCGCCTGCGCCACCTGCGACGGCTTCTTCTTCAAGGGCGCCGAGATCGTCGTCGTCGGCGGCGGCGACACCGCGATGGAGGAGGCCACCTTCCTCACCAAGTTCGCGGCCAAGGTCTACTGCATCGTCCGCCGCGACGTGCTGCGCGCCAGCAAGGCGATGCAGGACCGCGCCCTCGCCAACCCGAAGCTCGAGTTCATCTGGAACAGCGAGATCACCGAGGTCCTCGGGGAGAAGTCGGTCGAGGCCGTCCGCATCCGCAACGTCGTGACGGGGGACGAGTACGTCAAGCCCGTCACCGGCATGTTCCTCGGCATCGGCCACCAGCCCAACACGCGCGCCTTCCTCGACTGGCTCGACCACGACGAGGCCGGCTACCTCGTCACCACCCCCGGCCGCACCGCCACCAACGTCCCCGGCGTCTTCGCCTGTGGCGACGCGCAGGACCACTACTACCGCCAGGCCGTCACGGCGGCGGGCAGCGGGTGTCAGGCCGCGATTGAGGCGGAACGCTGGCTGGAAGACCAGAAGCACGGTAGCGCCTCGTCCCACTAGGGACCCCGCGGCGGTGACGCGTTAGGGCCGGCGCTCCCCCCTCGGAGCGCCCTTGCTCTTGTTGCTCGCCTCCCTGTCCGGCGTCGTGCACGCCCAGGACATCCCCTTCGAACGCTACGAGCTGCCCAACGGGCTCCAGGTGATCCTCCACGAGGATCACAGCCTCCCGCAGGTCGTGGTCGACATCTGGTACCAGGTCGGCTCCAAGGAAGAGGCGCCCGGCCGCTCCGGCTTCGCCCACCTGTTCGAGCACCTGATGTTCATGGGCACCGACCGGCTCCCCGGCTCCGGCTTCGACCAGGTGATGGAGGCCTACGGCGGCGCCAACAACGCCTGGACGATGGAGGACGCCACCAACTACTACGAGGTCGGCCCGCCCAACCTCCTGCCGACCTTCCTCTGGATGGAGGCGGATCGGATGGAGGCCCTCGGCAAGGCGATGACGCAGGAGAAGGTCGATCTCCAGCGCGAGGTCGTCCGCAACGAGCGCCGCCAGTCGAGCGAGGACGAGCCCTACGGCGTCGCGTGGCTCGAGGTCCCGGGTCTCATGTACCCGGCGGGCCACCCCTACGCGCACACCGTCATCGGCACCCACGAGGACCTCCAGGCGGCCTCCCTCCAGGACGTGAAGGACTTCTTCGCGACCTGGTACGTGCCGAACAATGCGTCCCTCGTCATCGCGGGGGACTTCGACTCGGCGACCATCAAGCCGATCATCGCCCAATACTTCTCGCACATCCCGTCGCGCCCGCTCCCCGCCCGCGCCACCCCCGCCCCGGTCACCGCCCCGCAGAAGGCGCGCGTCGAGGTGCCGGACCAGGTGCAGTTCCCGCAGGTCAACCTGTTCTGGCACACCCCCGCCTCCTACGCGGAGGGGGACGCCGAGCTGCAGCTCCTCGCCGCGCTGCTCGGGGAAGGGGAGTCCAGCCGCCTCTACGAGACGCTCGTGGTCGGCGGGCTCGCGCAGGAGCTCACGGTCATGCAGATGCCGACCCAGCTCGGCAGCGCCTTCCTCGTGTCGGCCACGGCGATGGAGGGCGTCACGCCCGAGCGCCTCGAGACGGTCATCCAGAAGGAGCTGGCGAAGGTCG
>CAJBVW010000588.1 GCA_903959175.1 uncultured Pseudomonadota bacterium | reverse complement strand
TATCGACACACCCGTCCTGGAGAGCGCCATGGCCGTGCTGACTGACTTTCAGACCAATGCTGCGCGGAACGACCTCTACCGGTCGCGCTTGGACTACTTGCGCGTTCAGAACACGATGGCGGACGAGCTGGCGCAGGCGCTGTCCGACAAGGCGCAGGCGCTATCCGACAAGGCGCAGGCGCTATCCGACAAGGCGCAGGGACTTGCGCGAGAGGCGCAACTGCGCGAGCGCCTGCGCGCCGCCGGGATTGACCCAGACGCGAAGTGATGCGGCCAGCGGGTCACCCGGCGTCGCCCTCGCCGTGGATTCTGAACTTGAAACCTCGCGGTCTCCTTTGAACGGGGATCATTTCGATTACGCAAAACGAAACTCTCTTAGATGAGTCCGCGCTCTTCGGAGGGCGGGAAGCCGGCACGTCGTAGACGGCAGCGGGAGCGTCAGCCTCCGAGCGGGTCGAGGCCGTCGCGGCGCTGGGCACGCACGTGTACCCGCGCGTCGTCCGCCACCACTTCGAGGCGAACGGACGCCGTTGTCCACGCGCTCCCTCCGACGGCCACGACGTCGCCCTGTGCGTAGGCGTCGCGCACGGCGACGATCGCGGGCACGGCGATGACGGGGGAGGGGGCCTCCGGCAACAGGTCCCGCCCCGTCGGGTCCTGCTTGCAGTTCTCGATCTCGTTGCCCTTCTCACCCGTGCACAGGCTGAAGGCGCTCGCGGCCTGGACGGCGTGGACGGCGGTGTCCACCGGCGCGGAGGAGGGGCGGGGCGCCGCCGCGCAGATGATCGCGACGCGCTGCGCGTCGCTGTCGGCCTTCTGGAGGGTCTCCACCTGGGCGCGCACGGTCGACGCGCACGTATCCGACCACGGGATGCACTTCACCACCACCGGTCGAGCGTCGGACGCGTTCAGATCCCCCCGTTCGCCCAGAGCGCCTTCCCGTTCAACACCGTGTTGCTCCGGACGAGCCACACCGCCGTCGCCGCCGCTTCCTGGGCCGTCCCGATCCGCCGCAACGCCGAAAACCGCGTGTGCGCCTCGGCCCGCGCGGGAGACCTCCTTCGGGGCGCGCCGGATGTGCCGCCACGCGCGCGTCTCCTCGTACCAGGCCACGGACGTGCACAGGCACACCTCCTGGGCGCCGTGGGCGGGGCAGGCCGTGGTCAACGCCACACCGCGTCCCCGCGGGCCTCCACGCGCGCCGGGAGGGCCTCCTTGCAGGTGCGGCAGAGGCTGGTCGTGAAGTGGAGCACGGGCATGCGCGGGTGGTAGCAGAGCCCCCACTGGCCCTCGGGCTACGGAACGCGCACGCAGTCGTAGGTGAGCGGCACGAGCGTGTCGAGCGGCATCAGCTCGAAGTCCGCGGGCCGGATGGCCTCCATGTCGCGGGACTCCATCAGGTCCGCCCACTTCGCCGTGGTGGAGCGGTCGCTCCGCGCGGTCAGCGCGATGTTGCCGCCGTCCGCGAGGTACATGCCGTAGGTCTGGAGCGCGCGCGCGACCGTACGCGACGCGTCGTTCGGGAGGGTGTCGAGCGGGTAGTCGGCGCGAAGGCGGAGGTGGGCGCCGTAGGGCGGCGCGGTCTCGGGGCCGCTCGTGGCGCCGGTCGAGTGGGTGGCGGGATGCACGTACACGCCGTCGCGGATCGAGCTGTTCGGCAGGATGAACCGGATCGCGTGCGGGATCTCGCCGGCGGCGACCTCGTCCGCGGTGAAGAGCAGCGGCGCGATGGGGTAGCCCGCGGCGTCGGCGCTCGTGCATTGGTCGCCCCGGCCCTCGGGCCCGTAGGCGCGGCCGAGGTCCCACACGGCGAGGCAGCCGCCCTCGAAGATGCCCCCGCGGATGTCGGCCCGCCACATCTCGTAGAGCGTGTTGGCGTCGGTGTCGCGGACGAGCAGGTGACAGTCGCCGTCGCTCTCGCAGGCGTAGCCGGACTCGCCCTCGATGGCGCCCCCCTCGGAGGGCCGGATCCTATCACCGGCCCCGCCACTCAGACCGTCGCGCCCTTCTTGTTCCGGTACAGGTCGGCGTCGACCATCTCGCCCATCGCCTTCTCGTTCAGCGTGCCGCCGAGGAAGACGTTGACCTGCCGCGCGGCCTCCTTCGGATCCTTGACCGTCGTGTCGTAGCGGATCTCGACCATCTCGAAGTTCGGCCGCTTGCGCGAGAGGATCCGCACGGCCGCGAGGTGGTTCATGTAGGCGTCGATCATCATGCGATCGTCGCTCTCGTCGGTCTCGCCGCGGTGCTTGATCATCTTGTTCTGCGACGCGATGACCTCGTTGAGGTCACGCCGCATGAAGATGATCTTGTAGGCGTTGTCGTCCGGGAGGTCCTTGAGCAGGAAGGAGATGACCTTGAGCACCTTGCCCCGGCCCTCCTTGATGTAGGACTTGTCGGCCTCCTTCTCCAGGTCCTTCACGCGCTCGTACTCGTAGTACCCCTTCGGGTTGTCGATGTCGGCGGTGCGGATCGAGTCGGTCATGATCGGGAGGCCGCCGGCCTCGAGCATCTTCATCATCATGGAGGTGCCCGAGCGCGGGAGCCCGGAGACGATGACGAGGGGGGCGCCGAGCTTGGGCTTGAACAGGGAGGAGAGGAAGCTCATGGGGCTCCGCGGCGGAAGGCGCCGATCAGAGGGTGACGCCGAAGCGGTCCTTGAGGAGGAGGCCGGCGAGTAGGGAGAAGCCGAAGAACCACGCGAGGATGCCGCTCTCGCCCGCGGGGAAGACGCCGAGGTCCTGATCCCGACGGTCGACGCGGATGCTCTCGGCGAACGAGTCCGCGGAGGGCACGGCCTCGGCCGGATAGAGGAAGGCCTCCCAGCTCTTCGTGCGGAGCGGGGACACCTTGCGCGCCGCGCCGCCGACCTGGAGGAGCTTCTCCTCGGTCGTGCCGCCGGCCTCGATCTTCAGGACGTGGTCGCCGGGCTCGTCCATGCGGAGGCGCCACGCGACCTCGCCGTCGGCCGTGCGGACGGGCGGGGCGTCGAGCGACACGCCCGCGGGGAGCACGAGCGTCACGTCCGTGGGGGACACGCCAGGTACATCCTCGTCGAGCTGGAGGACGAGCATCGTCGTCTCGCCGACGGGGAGGGGCGCGTAGCCGTAGTTCGACACGATCTGGACGAGGATCGCCGTCATCGGCGCGAACATCACCACCATCGGGAGGATGTTGTGCCCGAGGTAGAGCATATTGTTGCCGAGCGCGCGGGCGGTGGCCGGCAGGACCGTGCGGAGGTCGTCCTTGAAGAGCACGACCTCGAGGAGGTTCACCTGGATCGCGTTCTTCGCGCGGGTGATCCCCGCCTGGTTGCTGATGGCCTTGTACACCAGCAACGCGACGATCCCCGCGAGCACCGGCCACACCAGCAGGTCGAACCACGGGCGTGTGTGCCCGAGCGGCGCGAGCACCACGTCGAAGATCGCGCTGGCGATGCGGTTGAAGAGGTTCATCGAGGCCTACGAGATGTAGCCGAGGCCCTTGAGCTTCGCGCGGATGTCGGCGTCGTTCTTGGTGTCCTCGAAGTGGAGCATCTCCTTTTCGAGGATGTGCTGGATGAACTCCTCGGCCGTGGCGTACCCGGCGACGTCCGCCACCTTGGTGACGCGGGCGTGGAGGTCCTTGTCGATCTTGACGCTGACGGTCTTTCCGAAGCCGAACATGGGCGCTCCTACGGGGCGTTGCGGGTGAGCACGGGGGTGCCGGCCATCCCGTCGAGAAGGGGGATTCCGTACCACGCGTAGAGGGTGGCCGTCACGTCCCGGAGGTCGTGGCTGTCACCGAGGAGCGGCCGGTTGGCGAGGAGGACGCCGGGGACGACCTCCGGTGCCATGAGGTGGTTGCCCGACCACTTCGACGTGTTGTCCTCGATCAGGACCTCGGGGAGCTCGCCGAGGGTGGACTCGTCCGAGTGGCCGTAGCCGCGGTCGTAGCCGACGACGAGCTCGGGAGACTCCGCCGCGCGGGCGCCGTGGTAGATCTCGCTGCCGCGGTCGACGCGCAAGACGACGCGCTTGCCGTCCTTCGGGTCGGTGAAGGCGAGGAGCTTCGCCTGAAGATCGGCCATCACGGCGTCGGCTTCGGCGGGGGCGACGATGCCCTGGGCCTCGCGGCCCTGGAGGTTCAGGTAGACGGCGTTGAAGCCGAGGGCGTAGGCCTTCGTCTTGCTCCAGTCGACATCCCCGTGGGAGATGTTTCCCTCCCGCGCGCCGTCCTTCAACGTCAGGAAACCGTTGTCGCGCAGCCAACTGTTGAGGTGGACCTTGCGGGTATAGGGCTGGAAGCCGTGGTCGCTCATGACGACGAGCAGGGTCTCGGCGGGCAGGCCGTGGACGATCTCGCCGACCAGCCGGTCCACGTTCGTGTAGTAGCCCTCGATGTCGTCCGCGTGGTCCTTCGCGGAGGCGGCCTCGAACGCCGGGTGTGCGGCGGCATCCACCGTC
>CAJBVW010000587.1 GCA_903959175.1 uncultured Pseudomonadota bacterium | reverse complement strand
GTGCTGGTGTGCGCGCCGACCGGCACCGGGAAGACGATCATCGCTGACTTCACCGTCGATCGTGCCCTCTCCCGCGGGCGCGACGTGATCTACACCGCCCCGATCAAGGCACTTTCGAACCAGAAGTTCCGGGACTACACCCGCCTGCACGGCGAGGAGAAGGTCGGCCTGCTCACGGGTGACCTCGTCATCCGACGCGAAGCCGCCTGCCGGGTCATGACCACGGAGATCCTCCGGAACATGCTCCTCGCGGGGGAGACCCTCCCCCAGCTCGACGCCGTCATCATCGACGAGATCCACTTCCTCGACGACCGCGAACGCGGCACGACCTGGGAAGAGCTGCTCATCTACCTGCCTCCGCATGTGCAGGTCGTCGGCCTCTCGGCGACGCTCCAGAACATGCGCGCGTTCGCGGATTGGATGTCGGCGGTGCGCGGGAGCGAGGTCGAGGTCATCCAGGAGACGAAGCGGGCCGTGCCGTTGCAGGCGTGGATCTGCAACCTCGACGACGGCCTCCTGCACCCCGCCGACTTCGACAAGGCGCACCAGCGGTGGGAGCGCGAGCATCAGAAGGAGCTCGCACGCGGGAGCGATCGGGATCGGGGCGGTCGCAACGGTCGCGACGGTCGCCGCGGGCGGCCCCAGCGGATGGGGCCCTCTACGTCCCACACCGACGTGTTCGACCACCTCAAGGAGAACGACCTCCTCCCCTGCCTGTACTTCTCGTTTAGCCGCAAGACGACGGAGCTGTACGCCCGGAGCCTCGGCGGCCGGCTGCGGCGGTCGCTGCTGAACGCCGAGGAGCAGGTGCGGATGGCGGAGGAGCTCGAGGCATTCTCGCGCACCGACGCCGGGAAGCTGCTCGAGACGGACGATCTGCGCGGCCTGTACGAGCGCGGCATCGCCTACCACCACGCGGGCGTGAACGTCATGCTCAAGGCGCTGGTGGAGGAGCTCTACGAGAAGCGCCTCATCAAGATCCTGTATTGTACGAGCACCTTCGCGCTCGGCATCAACATGCCCGCGCGCTCCGTCGTGTTCGACGGGCTCCGCAAGTTCGACGGGCAGTCGCTCCGTCCGCTCACCACCCGCGAGTTCATGCAGAAGGCCGGCCGCGCCGGTCGCCGCGGGATGGACGAGGTTGGGCACGTCGTGATCCGGATGGATCACGAGGACTGGAACGACATCCGGGGGCAGCTCCAGACCTACCTCCGCGGCGAGCCGGAGCCGGTGCGGTCGAGCTTCTCCCTCTCCTTCAACTCGATCGTGAATCTGCTGCACACGAGCCCGCAGGAGCGTATCCGGGAGGTCGTCGACAAGTCCTTCCTCACGTTCTCCCGCCGCGCCGAGGCCGCCCGCGACCTCGCCGAGGCCGGCCGCCTGGAGCGCGAGCTCGAAGAGCAGGGTGGCACCAAGAAGGCGAGGAAGAACGTTGTCCGTCTCCAGGAGCGGGCCAAGTCCATCGAGGACCGTAGCTGGGAGGAGTTCCAGCGCAAAGTCGGCTTCCTCAAGAAGGTCGGCTACCTCGACGCGGACGGTACCTTCGCCGCCGGAGCGCGCGTCCTCCTGCACGTCCAGATCGAGGAGATCTTCATCACGGAGCTGATCCTCTCGGGCATGCTCGAGGAGCTGCCGCTCCCGCTGCTGTTCGGGCTCCTCTGCTCGGTGAACAAAGAGTTCGGGCGCGACGTGCGGCTCCGCCCGCTCAAGGGGCCGGACCTCAATCTGGCGCGCGACGCGAACAAGCTCCGCTTCTCGCCCATCGTCACGGGCGCCGAGGAGCTCACGGGGATCGGCGTCACCTGGTGCCCCGACATGATCCCGTTCGGGCGCATGTGGGCCGAAGGGCGCAGCCTCGCCGAGATGATGCTCACCATCGAGTCTCCCACCGACATCAGCGGGGACCTCGTGGGCGCCTTCCGCCGCGCGAAGGACCTCGTGGGGCAGCTCAAGTCCGTGCACGCCGAGGATCCGACGCGGGCGGCCGCGCTGGCCGAGCTGATCCGCACGGTCTCGCGTGACGAGGTGCTCGTCGTCGACTGACCCGGGACACCGTCACCGGATCGTTGCACGTACCGAAGATGCCGCGTAGGTTGCAGGCGAGGAGGCTGTGCTCGTGCTCCCCCCCCGTCCGCTGCTGTCCCCTCCCCTGCTGCTGGCCTGGCTGGGCGGCTGCGCGTCCCTCCCCGGAGAGGACGACGCGGTCGACGCGCCGCGCCTGGACGCGGCGGTCGCATGGAGCGACTCGGACACGGGCGTCCCTGTCGACACGGACTCGGGCGTCCCTGTCGACACGGACACGGGCGTCCGTGTCGACACGGACACGGGCGTCCCTGTC
>CAJBVW010000586.1 GCA_903959175.1 uncultured Pseudomonadota bacterium | reverse complement strand
GGCGCGGGCGCGGGGGGCGCGGCGGTGGGCGGGCCGCCCCCGCACGCGCCGACCAGGAGCGCGAACAGGAGGGGGAAGGGGAGCGGGCGAACGAACATCGCGACCTCGGGGGCGGGGAGCCGCCCTACGCCTACACGCGCGCCACCGCAAGGGCCACCCCGTTCTGACCCGTGCTTACTCCGGCTCTTCCCGCAGCCCGTATTCCTTCATCTTGAGCTGGAGGCTCTTCCGGCTGATCTCCAGCCGTCGGGCCGCGCGCGTGACGTTCCCGCCCTCCTGCTCGAGGGAGCGGAGGATGAGAGCGCGCTCGAGCTTCGCGGTGTGCACGCGCACGAGCTCCTTGAGGCCCACGCCGTCCGGGTCCGCGGCGCGCGGCGCGCCTCCGGCCGAACCTTCGAGGCCGGGGAGGGCGTCCACCCCGAGGATCTCGGCGTCCGAGAGGAGCACCCCGCGCTCGATCACGTTCTCGAGCTCGCGGATGTTGCCCGGCCAGCCCCACGCCATCAGCGCGGCCATGCCCTCGGCGTCCACGCCGACGACGTGCTTCCCGAGCCGCTCGTTGAAGCGCGTCAGGAAGTGGCTCACGAGGAGCGGGATGTCTTCGCGCCGCTCCCGCAGCGGCGGCAGCCGGATCTGGATGACGTTGAGCCGGTAGTAGAGGTCGTCGCGGAAGCGGCCCGCGGTCACGGCGGCGGCGAGGTCGACGTTGGTGGCGGCGATCACGCGCACGTCCACCGCGGTGGCGCGGATGCCGCCCACGCGCTCGACCTTGCGCTCCTGCAGCGCGCGCAGGAGCTTGACCTGCATGTCGCGCGGGAGCTCGCCCACCTCGTCGAGGAGGAGGGTGCCGCCGTCGGCCAGCTCGAAGCGCCCCGGCTTGGAGGTGACGGCGCCGGTGAAGGCCCCCTTCTCGTAGCCGAACAGCTCGCTCTCGAAGAGGTTCTCGGGGATGGCCCCGCAGTTCACGCTGACGAAGGGGGCGTCCCGCCGGCTCGAGTGCGAGTGGAGCGCGCGCGCGACCAGCTCCTTGCCGGTGCCGCTCTCTCCCACGAGGAGCACGGTGGTGGGCGAGTCCGCCACCTTCTCCACGAGGCTGTAGACGCGCTGCATCGACGGGGTGACGCCGATGAGGTCGAAGCGGCCCTTGTTTGCGGGGTCCTCCTGGAGGGAGCGCCGGCTGGCGCGCTCGACCCGGAGGGCCTTCTCGACGGCGGCGCGGAGCTCCATGAGGTCGAAGGGCTTGGTGATGTAGTCGAAGGCGCCGAGCTTGAGGGCCTCGACCGCCGAGTCCACCGTGCCGTGCGCGGTGATGACGATGAGGGGCAGGCCGGGGAGGTGCTGGCGCACGTGCGCGAGCAGCTCCAGCCCACCGACGCCCGGCATCTTCAGATCGGAGATCACGAGGTCGAAGGGCTCGCCTCCGAGGCGGCCGATCGCCTCCCCACCGTCCGCGGCGAGCTCCACCGCGTAGCCCTCACGGGCGAGGTGTGCCTGGAGAACCTTTCGGATCGACGGTTCATCATCGACGACGAGCACACGAGAACGCATCGCCGACGAAGGTAGCACGCGCCGCCTCGCGTATCGGGGGAAACGTGCGGTCGGGATGAAGACGGGGATACGCTTGCGCGTCAGTCGGGGCAGGCCCCCTCGGAGGAACATGCGCGCTCTCTGGCTCCCCCTCGCCCTCGTCGCCTCGCTCGTGATCGGCACCGCCCAGGCCGCGGGCAAGCCCGCGCCGGACTTCTCCCTTCGCGACCTTACGAACCAGGCCCAGACCCTGGCGCAGCACAAGGGGAAGGTCGTCCTGATCAACTTCTGGGCGACGTGGTGCGGGCCGTGCCAGGTCGAGATGCCGCACCTGCAGGCGATGGCGAAGGAGCTCGGCCCCAAGGGGCTCGTCGTCCTCGGCATCTCGGCGGACGCCGCCCGTGACGCCTCGAAGGTCAAGCCCCTCGTCGTGAGCAAGGGCCTGACCTACCCGATCCTCCTCGACCCCCAGACCACCGTGGTCGCCCAGTACAACCCCACCAAGACGCTCCCGTTCAACGTCCTGGTGGACCGCGCCGGCAACATCGACCAGGTCTTCAGCGGGTACAACCCCGGGGACGAGGTCAAGCTGCGCGCCGCGATCGAGAAGCTCCTCGCCGTTGCCGCCCCGTGATCCTGGCGCTGCTCGCGGGCATCGCCCGCGCTGACGACGCCGCCGCGGACGCGCCGCCGGCCCCCCCGGTCGACACGCCCGTCGATGCCTCCCCGGCCGGCGCCGCGCTACCCGAGGCCGAATCGAGCGCCCCGTCCCCCGTGAGCAGCCTGTTCTCCGGCGTTCACGGCTCGGAAGAGCTGCGCATCCGCTACTGGCACGTCCCCGACAAGCTCACCAACTTCGAGGACCGCAACATCCTCGACTACGTCGAGGTGGTCAACCGCCTCGACCTCACCGGTGGCTCGCCGAACGTCGGCGTGGGCGCGCGGGTCGACGGCGTGGGCCTCTTCGCGAACCGCTACATCCTCGACGGCCAGCTCGAACACGAGCGGGAGCTCCTCGGGGCCGGCCTCGCCTCGCCCTTCGAGGACGCCTACTTCGGCCTGGAGAAGGCCTGGGTCGAGGTGCGTAGCCCGGCCGTGACCTTCACCGCGGGCGACGCCTACCTCTCCTTCGGGCGTGGCATCGCGCTGAACACGGTCAAGAACACCGACATCGACGTCGACACGTCGCTGCGCGGCGCGCGCGGCGTCGGCCACTTCGGCGCGTGGGACGTGACGATTGCGTCCGGCCTCACGAACCCGCAACAGGTCGCTCTCGAGAACCCCAACCTCTCGCTCCAGCCGGACGTAGCGCACGCGGTCAGCGGCCTCCGCCTCGATCGGTACGGCCTCGGAGCGGTGAACCTCGGCGCCCACGGCGTGATCTTCCAGTACTCGCGCGGCTACGAGGAGGGGAAGGACGGCTGGCGCGCCTACGGGCAGCCGGTGGACGCGTGGGTGGCCGGCGGGAGCGTCGAGGCGCTCGGCGTGAAGGGGCTGGACCTCTATTTCGAGGGTGACGGCTTCGGCTACACCGCCGAAGAGATCCCGGTGAAGGCGGGCTACGCCCTCTATGGCAGCCTCGCCGCGTACCCGGGGCGCGCGTCCATCCTCGTCGAGGGGCGCCGCAACAAGGACACGGAGTGGGCCAACACCTTCTCCGACAACTACGAGCTGGTGAGCGGCCCCACCCTCGAGTACGAGCGTGTCATCACGGAGGACAGCTCCGCGGCGGTCAACTCCAACGACATCACCGGAGGCCGTGCCCGGATCGACCTGCGGTTCGGCAACCCCGAGAAGCACGTCACGCTCGTGCCCTACGCGAGCGTCGCCGTCTTCCGCGACGAGGACCTGTCCGGCCTGCACTTCAACCGCGCCGGGGAGACCATCCTCCACCCCATCGCGGGCGTGCAGTACATTCACGAGGAGCTCCATGTGCTCGCCACCGCCGGCCAGCGGGTGGACGTGCGCGACCCCATGGACGACGGCACCGCGCTCGGCGCCGACCGCCTCCTGCACGCGGACCTCGACATCTCCGTGCCCCTCGGCGGCAACCTCTCGCTCGAGCTCGCGCCCTCCCTGATGCGCTACCAGTGGGGCGTGAACCCGCAGCAGCAGACGGACTTCACCGACTTCTCGAACACGCTCGCCCTGAAGGTCGGCGCCCCGTGGGCGTTCCTGATCTACACCGACTACTCGGACAACCCGCTCATCCAGAGCACGGGCAACCTCGAGGGGACCCTCTTCGGGGACGCCGGCGAGTTCCTCTACGGCGCGGCCGAGGTCCAGTGGATGCCGAACAGCTCGACGACGCTCAAGGCTTTCTACGGGGCCTACCGCGCGGGCATCCGGTGCGCGGGCGGCCAGTGTCGCCAGCTTCCGGGCTTCGAGGGCGCCAAGATGTCGCTGACCACGACGTTCTGATCCGCCTCGCTACCGGAAGGACGAGGGCGGGAGCCGGGCGAACTCGGTGGCGTCGACCCCGGCGAGGGGGAGGCGGCTGCCGAGGCCGAGGGCGCGCTTGAGGGCCGCGGCGCCCCCCGCGCGCTCCACGGTGACGACGCGGCGGACCAGGGCGTCCCGGAGGTCTGTCGCGCCCTCCATCCACACGCGGCGCACCAGCTCGGGCCAGGCGTTGGCGATGCGCGAGACGCCGCCGGCGAGCGTGCCGGAGACGGAGAGGCTGTCGAGGTCGGACGCGCTCAGCTCCTCGTCGAGGGACGCCCAGCCCTGGCCGGGCCACGCGTCCGCGACGCGGTGGAGGCGGTGGAGGTCGCCCGAGGCGTCCAGGAAGCCGGCCACGCCGGTCTCGGCGGCGAGGAGGCCGAGGAGGCGCGGCGTGAGGGGGTTCCCGAAGCGCGGGTGGTGCCAGGCGTAGAGGGGCACCGTCAGGTGCTGGGCGACGGAGCGGTACCAGTCGACGAGGGCGACCTCGGGGACGGGGAGGAGCAGCGGCGGGGGCAGGAGGAGCCCGGTGACGCCGCGGTCGGCGGCGAGGCGGCCCAGCTTGAGGATGTAGGCGGGGGAGGGGTCCCACACGGGGTAGAGGATGGTGCGGCCCGGAGCGGCGTCCGTCACGACCTCGAGGAGGCGCTCTTTTTCCCGGCGGTCGACGTGCAGGAACTCGGTGGCGCCGGGCACGAGGCCGTCCACCCCGTTCGCGAGCAGCCAGAGCGTGTGCGCGCGCACGGCACCGAGGTCCACATGGCCGTCCGGCGCGAACGGGACGATCGTGTCGACGAGCAGGGGCACGGGATGATTCCACCGGGAACGGGTGTCGGAGGGGCGGTTGTCGAGTTTCTGCTCGACCGTTTCGATTGGCCCGCGTTCCGGATAGACACGGGCCACCGCTTTACCACCCTCCGCGCTCTCAGTCTCCTCTCCCTCGGAGCTCAATCGCATGCTTCTCGGCGTCATCGCAACGTTGTTGACCACTGAACTCGTCTCCACCGCCGACGCCGCGGTCGTGAAGCCCGCCGCGTGGACGGCCTCCTCCTCCGCGCCCGGCTCCGACGGGGTCAGCTACGACATCGCGAACGTGTCGGACGCGCGGCAGTCCTCCCCCTGGGTCGAGGGGGACGCGGGGAGCGGCCTCGGCTCGTGGGTCCAGGCGGACTTCGGCGGCGAGAAGACCATCTCCAGCTTCACCGTGTGGGGAGGTGTCTGGTACACGCTCGAGTACTGGGGTCGGTACAACCGGCCGAAGCTGCTCGTGGTCGAGTTCTCCGACGGCACCAGCCAGGAGGTGACCCTCACCGACGAGTTCAAGCCGCAGACGATCACGCTCGCCTCCCCCAAGAAGACGAGCTCGATCAAGATGAAGGTCAAGGCGATCTACGCCGGCAACACCTTCAACGACACCGGCATCTCCGAGGTCGTGTTTCACGACGGCGGCGCCGACGCCCATGTGCCGGTCAAGGCCTTCAAGGCCTCCTCCACCTTCCCGGCGGACGGCTACGGCAACTACGAGCCCCTCAACACCGAGGACGGCATCCTCGACTCGATGTGGTGCGAGGGCAACAAGACGGGGGACGGCACCAACGAGTGGCTCGAGTTCGATCTCGGCGCGCCGACCTCCATCAGCAAGCTCGTCCTCCGCAACGGGAACGCCTACTCCTTCGGCTACTTCATGAAGAGCAACCGGGCGACCGCCGCCACGCTCACCTTCGCCGACGGCTCGACCGAGGCCGTCACGCTCAAGGACAGCATCAGCGAACAGACGATCGCGTTCGCCCCGCGCACCTCCAGCAAGGTGCGCGTCACCTTCACCGGCGTGAAGAAGGGATCCGAATTCAACGATCTGTGCATGTCTGAGGCATACCTTCTCCCTTGATTCTCGCGGCCCCGCTCGAGGGCCGTTGCGGATCCGGGGCGCCGTCCGATACGCTTCTCTCGATTGAGGTGCCCGTGCGCGTCGTCCTGTCCCTCCTGGTCCTCGCAGGCTGCAACCAGCAGAGCTTCAACCGCGCGTCCACCACGGACAAGTTCCAGCAGGCGCCGTCGAACATGGTCGACATCCTCTGGGTCATCGACAATTCCATCTCGATGATCAACGAGCAGGCCGCGGTTGCGCTCGGCGCCGAGGACTTCACGGCCAACCTCGAAGACACCGAGATGGACTTCCAGCTCGGCGTCATCACGACCGACGTGGATCGCACGAACGGCACCGCAGGCGTGCTCCTCGGCGAGCCGCGCGTGCTCAACGCCGCCTACAACGGCTACGCCGACGCCTTCCGCACCCGCGTGCAGCAGGGGAACACCGGCTCCGACCAGGAGAAGGGCCTGCAGGCGGCGGTCTCCGCCCTGTCTTCGCCGCTCGCTTACACGGCCAACGAGGGCTTCTTGCGCGACGGCGCCATGCTCTCCATCGTCGTCCTCTCCGACGAGAACGACTGCTCCGACAACGGCGCGCTCGGCGCCGCCTCCACCGGGGAGGAGTGCTACACGCGCGCCTCCGAGCTCACGCCGGTCACCGACCTCGTGCGCCAGCTCGTCGACATCAAGAACGGGGACCCCGTCGTCATCTCCGGCATCGTCGGGCCCGAGATCGTCGAGGACTGTGATGCCACCGTCCCCGGCCGTCGCTACTCCACCGCCATCCAGATCCTCGGCGGCGTCCAGGCGAACATCTGCGAGACCGACTACTCCACCATCATGGACGCCCTCGGTGAGGTCGCCTCCGGCATCCTCACGGTGTTCCAGCTCACGAAGTCCGCGGTCGACAACGAAAACCTCGAGGTCCGCGTCGCTCCCGACGTCGACTCCGACTTCGTGGTCGTCCCCCGGGACGACGTGAACGGCTGGTCCTACATCGAGGAGTACGCGCAGGTCGAGTTCCACGGCACGGCCATCCCCGCCCGCGGCGCCCTGATCCAGGTCGAGTACGACATCGCCGGTCAGGTCCAGGAGCAGTCGGACGAGGCCGAGGCGGTCGACACCGGGACCTGATCCCTGCGCACGACCTTCGTACGCGAGCGTGGTCTCCGAGCGTGCGCCCGCGCCGCTCACCCGCTACGCTTTGGCAGAATGTCGGACCCCCACGAGCGCCCGGTGACGCACGTCGTGCAGGACCGGTTCGAGGACTGCATCTACCGGCCGGGTCAGGTCGCACGGTGCCCCGCGCGCGTCCCCACGGCCCCGCTCACTCCCGACCAGCTCGACCTGCTGCTCGAAGAGGGGGACCAACGGGTCGGCGGCACCGTTTTCCGCACCGAGTGCCCCTTCTGCACCGCGTGCGAGCCGGTGCGCATCGACATCGGCGGCTTCTCGCCGTCCCGGTCCCAGCGCCGCCTCCTCCGCCGCAACGCGGACCTCGTGGTGGAGCTCGGCGCGCCGACGATGAACCGGCGGCGGGTCTCGCTCTGGAACCGCCACCGCCGCGCGCGCGGCCTCCTCACCGACCACTCCCGGAAGGACCCGGTCGGGTACCAGGAGTGGCTGGTCGACAGCTGCGCCCCGACCACCGAGGTGCGCTACATGCTCGACGGCAAGCTCCTCGCCGTGAGCCTCCTCGATCTGGGGCGAACCTCCGCGAACAGCGCCTACCACTACTTCGACCCGGCCCACGGCGACCGCTCTCTCGGGGTGTTCTCCGTCCTCCAGGAGATCGAGCTCTGTCGGGCGCGTGGGATGAAGTGGTACTACCTCGGCCTCTGGGTCGAGGAATGCTCGGCATTGAGGTACAAGTCTGGCTACCATCCCCACGAACGGTTCGTCCGCGGGCGGTGGGTGCCGACCGCGCGCCCGGCGGCGGAGAGAGATCCCGAGTGAACGTGCGCCCCGGTAGGGGCGACGGAGGTTCGATGGTGGCGAGCGCTTGGTTGGTGGCCCTCCTCGCCGCGTGCAGCGGCCCCCCCGACGACACGGGGGCGGGCGCGTGGACGTTCCTCGGCGAGGACCAGCCCGGCGCGCTGCTCTCGATCACCGGGACCTCCGCTGATGACGTGTGGGTGGTCGGCGCGGACGCCGGCAGCGGCCCCGCCGCCTACCACTTCGACGGCGTCGCCTGGACCGCCATCGACACCGGCAGCACCGGGAACCTCTGGTGGGTGGCCAGCGCGGGCGCGGACACCGTGTGGATGGCCGGCGCGGACGGCCGGGTGCTGCGTCACTCGCGCGCCTCCGGGGCCACCGTGGCCGACGTGCTCGACCCCGCCATCACCGTGTTCGGCGTGTGGGCGTCCGGCGACGACGACGCGTGGGCCGTGGGCGGCAACATCGAGGTCGCGAGCGACGGCAGCCAGGTCTGGCACTGGGACGGCACCGCGTGGACGCGCGCCGAGATCCCCGCCGACGCCGCCGCGAGCCGCGCGATCTACAAGGTGTGGGGCCGCTCCGCGACGGACGTGTGGGCGGTCGGCACCGACGGCGTCGGACTCCACTGGGACGGCGCGGCGTGGTCCACCGTCGCGACCGGCACGACACGCAGCCTGTTCACGGTGCATGGCACGGATGTCGCGGTCTGGGCGGTGGGCGGCTTCGCGTCCGCCACCGTGGTCACGAGCACCGGCGGCGCTTGGAGCGACGAGACCCCTGAGCTCGCGCCGCAATTCAACGGGATCAACGCCTCGGGCCCCGTGCCGGTCGCGGTAGGGACGCAGGGCGCCGTGTATGTGCGCGGTAGCGATGGATGGGCGGCCGACCCCCGCGGATCGGTCACGGCATACGATCTGCATGCGGTGTGGAGCGACCCCGACGGCGGCATCTGGACCGTCGGTGGAAAGCTCTCCTCCTTCCCCCTCGATCACGGAGTCCTCGCCTACGGCGGGGCCGCCGACATCCCCTCGCTCTAGGAGGCCCCGATGCTCTTCCTCCTCTTCGCCGCCTGCTCGGGACCGGACGGTGGCGACACCGCCGCCCTCTGCGACGACTCCGTCGGCAACATCTGCACCTGGGCCGGCAACGGAGACGTCGGGTACGACGGCGGCGGCAACGACCGCCTCTCCTCGATGTTCTACTGGCCGATGGACGTCGAGTTCTCCCCCTACGGTGATCCCGTCATCTCCGACTTCAACAACCACAAGCTCCGCCTCGTCGAGGACGACGGCACGGTGACCACGATCGTCGGCACGGACTTCGTGGGAGACGGGCCCGCGGATCTGTCGGACCTCACCCTGCCCGGCGCGCCCGGCACCACGGTGAACCTGAACCACCCCACCGACGTCATCTACCTCCCCGACGGGACCCTGCTGAACTCGTCCTGGCACACCCACAAGATCCGCACCTGGGACCCCCAGACCGGCCTCGTCCACGTGCACTGCGGGCTCACCCCCGGCTTCGTCGGCGAGGACTACGCGCCCGCGGCGGACGCGCGCCTGAACATGCCGAAGGGCGCCGACATCGACCCCGCCGGCAACCTCTACTTCGTCGACATGAAGAACGAGCGTGTGCGCGTGCTGACGCCCGACTTCACCATCGCGACCGTCGCCGGCAACGGCGACAAGGGCTACGGCGGCGACGGCGGCCCCGCGAAGGACGCCACGTTCAACTTCCCGAAGAGCGAGCAGCCCGAGCCGGGCGGCGCCATCGCCTACGGGCCGGACGGCAACCTCTACATCGCCGACACCGAGAACCACCGCATCCGCCGGATCGACCTGACCGCCGGCACGATCGACACCGTCGCGGGCAACGGCACCGCCGGCTACGCCGGCGACGGCGGCCCCGCGGTCGACGCGATGCTCAACCTCCCGCGGGACCTCGAGTTCGACGACGACGGCTCGCTCTGGGTCGCGGACACCGACAACCACGTCATCCGCCGCATCGACCTCGCCGCCGGCACCATCACCACCACCATCGGCTCGAACGTCGAGGGCTTCTCCGGCGACGGCGCCCCCGCCCTCGACGCCGCTCTCGCCCGCCCCTTCGGCGTCGAGTTCGGCACGGACGGGAACGTCTACGTCGCCGACACCTACAACCACCGCATCCGCGTCGTCTACCGGTAGGAGTCGACCATGCTCACCTTCGTTTCGCTCCTCTCCCTCCTCGCCTGCACCGGCGAGCCCGAGGAGACCGTCTGCACCGAGGCCCCCGGGAACATCTGCACCTGGGCCGGCACCGGCGTGGCGGGGCTCGGCGGCGAGGGCACCCCCGCCCTCGAGACGAACCTCTACCTCCCCATCGACATGAGCTGGGGCCCCGACGGGGACGCCTACCTCCTCGACTGGAACAACCACCGCATCCGCCGGGTCACCCCCGACGGCGGCGTGGTCACCATCGCCGGCACGGGCGAGCTCGGGGACGGTCCGGTCGGCCCCGCCGTCGACACCCGCTTCAACCACCCCTCCAACCTCGCGTGGGACTCCCAGGGGCGCATGCTCATCGCGGCGTGGCACAACAGCCGCGTGATGCGCATCGACATGAGCACGGGGATCCTCGAGTTTGTCGCGGGGGACGGCACCCGGAGCTTCGCCGGTGACGGCGGCGATCCCGCCGTGGCCAAGCTCGACCTCCCGTCGGGCGTCGTGGTGGACAGCCGCGACCAGATCTACATCTCCGACCAGGCGAACCAGCGCATTCGCTGCATCGACACCACCAACGTCATTGACACCGTCGCCGGTAACGGCACCCCCGGGTACGCGGGGGACGGCGGCGCCGCGACGGACGCCGAGCTGCACGCCTCCGTCGGCCAGGCCGCGGCGCCCGCCAACCGCATGGCGCTCTCGCCCGACGGCGCGCGTCTGTACTTCACGGACACCGGCAACCACGTCGTCCGCTTCCTCGACATCGCGGCCGGCACGATGAACGCCTTCGCGGGCACCGGCGTCGCCGGCGCGAGCGGGGACGGCGGGCCGGCCGCGACGGCGACCCTCTCCGGGCCGACCGACCTCGCCTTCGGGCCCGACGGCGAGCTCTTCGTCGCGGACACCGGCAACTCGTGCGTGCGCCGCATCGATCCCGACGGCGTCATCTCCACGGCGGTCGGCGTGTGCGGGCAGCTCGGCTACGAGGGGGACGGCGGCGCCGCCGAGGACGCCCTCCTGAACCAGCCCTACGGCGTCGAGCTCGACGCGGACGGCAACCTCTACGTGTCCGACACCTACAACCAGGTCGTGCGTGTCGTGTATCGGTAGCTTACGACGGGCGGCCCTGCTCGCGCTCGCGGCGGGGGCGCTCGGCGCGTGCACCGGGGAGGACGACGATCCGCCCTGCCCGGAGGACGCCGGCACGCTCTGCCGCGTCATCGGCACCGGCACCCTCGGCTTCAACGGCGAGGGTCTGGCCGCCGAGGAATCGTGGCTGTACTTCCCGTCGGCGGTGCGCGTGCATCCCGACGGCCGGCTGGTCGTGGTCGACTTCAACAACATGCGCGTGCGCGCGCTCGATCCCGATGGCACCCTCGTCACCATCGCCGGCAACGGCGAGCACGCGTGGTCCACGCCCGGCGCGCAGGTGCGCGAGACCGCGCTCGAGAACCCCATCGACGCCGTCTACGCGCCGGACGGCACGCTCTACATCCTGCCGCTCCACGAGGCGCGCGTCGTGCGCGTGGGCGCCGACGGCATCGCCAACCCGTGCGCTGGCACCGGGGACATCGGCTACGACGGTGACGGTGGCGACGCGACGCTCGCCACCCTCTCCGAGGCCTCGGGGCTCGCGGTCGGGGACGACGGCGCGCTCTACGTCGCGGACACCCAGAACAACGCCATCCGCGTCGTGGAGGACGGCGTGATCCGCACCCTCGCCGGCGCGGCGGAGGCCGGCTTCGTGGACGGCGTCGGGGCGGAGGCGCGCTTCTCCGGTCCGCAGCGGATCGCGGTCGGGGAGGGGACCCTCTACGTGGCGGACGCCAACAATCACGCGATCCGCGCGGTAGACCTCACCACCGGCGCGGTCACGACGGTCGCGGGGACGGGGGCGCGCGGCTACGCGGGAGACGGCGGGGCGGCGAACGCGGCGCTGCTGATGTACCCGTACGGCGTGAACGTCGGGAGTGACAGCGCACTCTGGATCGCGGACAGCGGGAACAACGTCGTGCGGCGCGTGCGGGACGGCCTCATCGAGACCGTGGCGGGCACGGGCGTCGAGGGCTTCACCGGCGACGACGGCCCCGCGGTCGACGCCACCTTCGCGTTCCCCGTACACATGGTAGAACACGACGGATCGCTCTACGTCGCGGACATGAAGAACGGGGCGGTGCGCGCCGTGCGTGGCGTCGAGTAGCGCGCCACGCCCGGTGTGGACCTACCCGGTGTGGACCTACCCGGGGTGGACCTACCCTGTGTGGATCTCCACGCGGCTCCGCCCCGGCCCGACCTTGCGCACCGACACCCACGCCCCGAGGCGCTCGGCGAGCCCGCCGACGTGGGAGATGACGCCCACGGTGCGGCCCTCGGCGCGGAGGCCCTCGAGGGTGGAGAGGGCCACGTCGAGGGTCTCGGCGTCGAGCGTGCCGAAGCCCTCGTCGATGAAGATGGACTCGACGCGGGTGCGTGTGGCCGCGAGGGACGCGAGGCCGAGGGCGAGCGCGAGGGAGACGAGGAAGGTCTCGCCGCCGGAGAGGCTCGTGAGCGGGCGGACCTGCTCGGCCATGTGGAGGTCGACCACCTGGAGCTCCATCTCGACGTTCGGGACGCGCTGGAGCTGGTAGCGTGGGTTGAGCGCCGCGAGCTGCACGTTCGCATCCACGAGGAGGAGATTGAGCGTGAGGCCTTGAGCGAACTGGCGGAAGACGTTGCCGCTCGCCGAGCCGATGAGCTTGCTGATGACCTTCCACTGTTCGCTCACGACGCGCTGCGCGTCGATCGCGGGGAGCAGGCCGGCGGAGCGCTCGCGGCGGGCGTCGTCCTCGAGGAGGACGGCGCGCGCGGTGGTCCACGCGTCGTCGGCCGCGCGCTGCGTGGCTTCGGCGGCGGGGAGGGCGGCCTCGACGGCGGCGCGGTCCTCGGCGGGCGCGTCGGTCACGGCGTGGGCTGCGGCGGCGCGGGCGCGCTCCGTCTCGCGGGTGAGGGCCTCCACCACGGCCTTGTCGGCGTCGGCTACGCGCTGGCGGGCCTCTTCCCGCCAGTGCCGGTCGCGCGCGAGGCGGGCGCGGAGCGTCGGCTCGTCGACCGCGAGGTCGAGGAGCAGGGCGGAGACGGCGGCGCGGGCCTCGGCGAGCTCGCGGCCGCGGC